>CANRIR010000016.1 GCA_947630735.1 uncultured Marvinbryantia sp. | reverse complement strand
CGGGTCAAGACCTTCACAAAGATCATCGCGCCCCAGGCGGCGCGGCATATCCTGCCGGTATACAAGGGCGAATTTATTTCCATGGTAAAAATGACGTCCGTGGTAGGATATATCGCGGTGCAGGATCTGACCAAGGCGACCGACCTGATCCGCAGCCGTACCTTTGAGGCGTTTTTCCCGCTGATACTGACCGCGGTTCTATATTTCCTGCTGGCGTGGTGCCTGACCTCTCTGCTGGGACTGGTGGAGAGGAAGATCGATCCCCGCCGCCGTCGCCGGGAGCCGAAGGGAGTCGACCGAAATATCTCCCTGTCGGAAGACCTGGAGGAAAAGAAGGCCGCGCAGGGCGGGGGACCGGTCATCACGATCTCCCATCTGAAGAAGGTCTTCCCCAACGCGACGCCTTTGAAGGACGTCAACGCCGTCATCAACACGGGGGACGTCATCTCCATCATCGGCCCCTCCGGCACGGGCAAAAGCACCCTTCTGCGCTGCATCAACCGACTGGAGACGCCGACGGAAGGGCAGATCGAGGTGTTCGGTCAGCCGGTGACCGGCGTAAAGCCGGCGCAGCTTCGCACTGTGCGCCGCCGCATGGGAATGGTGTTCCAGAGCTTTAACCTGTTCGCGCATCTGACAGTGATCGAAAATATCATGCTGGGACAGGTGGAGCTGCTCGGCTGCACCCGGCAGCAGGCCTATGAACGGGGCATGCGCCTGCTGGCCAAGGTGGGATTGGCGGAAAAGGCGCTCAACTACCCGGATGAGCTTTCCGGCGGCCAGAAACAGCGCGTCGCCATTGCCCGCACCCTGGGGATGCAGCCGGAGATCATACTCTTTGACGAGCCGACCAGCGCGCTGGATCCTACCATGGTAGGGGAGGTGCTGGCAGTCATCCGCAGCCTGGCCGAGCAGGGGCTGACTATGCTCATCGTGACTCACGAGATGAAGTTTGCCCGGGATGTGTCCACGCGGGTATTTTACATGGACGAAGGCGTTGTTTACGAGGAAGGGACGCCGGAGCAGGTGTTCGATCATCCGAAGACCGACCGTTGCCGGGCGTTTGTCCACCGCCTGAAGACCCTCCATCTCGATATCGACTCGAAAGGGTTTGACTTTATCGGCGCGGCGACCGACATCGACCGCTTTGCCCGCAAGCAGCTTTTGGGCGCGCCGCAGTCGCTCAAGTATCAGCAGATCTTTGAAGAACTGTGCGTGACGAGCATCCTGCCGGCCTTGCCGGACGACGGGTGCAGTCTGAGTTTTGACGCCCTTTGCAGGGAAGACGGAAGCGAATGCGAAGCGGTCATCCGCTGGAATGGGAAGGAGTTCGACCCGCTGACGCAGGGAGACGAATTGGGCACGGCTCTGGCCCTCAGCCGGACCAAGAGCAGCGCTCACGCCTACGCCGACGGGGTCAACACAGTGACCATTGTATTTTAAGGAGGAGTGCCCTATGGAAAACATAGAAGAGAGATATGAACTGGCCGGGCCCGGCATCGACGATGCCGGGGAGGCGGCTTACAGCTTTCTCACGGCCGCCAAAGTGGAGCAAAAAGACGCCCTCCGGGTCCGGCTGGCCCTGGAGGAGGCGCTGCTGCGGTACCGGGACGAGGGGACGGCGGAGGAATTTACCCTGCGCTGCCGCCGGCATTTTCGCGCCCCGCGGGTGGAGCTTTCCCTGTCCGGCCCGTCCCTGGATCCCACATCGGAGGAGGACCGGCCCGACAGCGAGGCGCTGACGGGCATGATGGCCCAGATGGGTCTGGCACCGCTCTGGCAGTATAAGAACGGGACGAACCGCGTCCTGTTTACCCCCAAGCGGAAAAAGCGTTCCCTCATGGGCTCCCTGGCCGCCGCCCTGGTGCTGGCGGTGGCCTTAGGCTATCTGTGCCGGCTGCTGCCGGAGGCGGCCCGGCTGGCGCTTTCGGATAAGCTGGTAACGCCCATTTTCGACACTTTCATGGGTCTTCTCACCGCCATATCCGGGCCCATGATATTCCTCTCGGTGACCTGGGGCATCTGCTGCATCGGCGACGTGGCATCCTTCGGCCGCATCGGCAAGCGGATGATCGCCAAGTTCATCCTGTACACCGTCGTATTGACGGTCGCCGCGGGGGCTGTCGTTCTGCCCTTCTTCCGCATGGCCACGGGGGGCGGCCGGGCGTTCGACCCGTCAGAGCTGATGGACATGGTGCTGGACATCGTGCCATCCAACTTCTTTACCCCCTTCACGGAGGGCAACCCTCTGCAGATCATCTTTGTGGCGGTGCTCATCGGCATAGCGCTGCTGCTTCTGGGGGAGAAGGTCTCCGTGGCGGCCACGTTCGTGGAGCAGTCCAATTATGTGGTCCAGCTCATCATGGAGGCGGTCAGCTCTCTGGTCCCCGTGTTCGTGTTCGGCAGCGTCTTCAGGATGTTCCTGGGGGACGAGTTCCGGCTTTTGACCCGTTCCTATAAGATCATCCCCACCATAGTCCTGGCCACGGCGGTGGTGATGGTATGCAGCCTGGCTTTGGTGTGCCTGCGGTGGAAGGTCGGGCCTGTGATGCTGCTGAAAAAGACCATGCCCACCTTCCTCATCGGCCTGAGCACCGCGTCCTCCGTGGCGGCCTATCCCACCAACCAGGAGTGCTGTGAGAAACGGCTGGGCATAAACGAGAAGATCACCCGCTTCGGCATCCCCCTGGGGCAGGTCATATACATGCCCGGCGCGGCGGTGCTGTTTCTGGTGGCAGGCCTGTGCATGGCGGAGATCTATGAGGTACCTATCACGCCCGCGTGGCTGCTTACGGCGCTGTTCATCTGCGTGATGCTGGCCATCGCGGCCCCGCCGGTGCCGGGATCGACGCTTACTTGCTACACGCTGCTGTTTACCCAGCTGGGCATGCCCATGGAGGCCGTGGCCATCATGACGGCCCTGAACGTGATCCTGGAGTTCCTCGCCACGGCGTCGGACCTGTTCTGCCTGCAGATGGTGCTGACGGACCTGGGCGGTTCGCTGGAGATGCTTGATATCGATACCCTGAGAAGTCAGACTTGAATTTGAAACAGAAAGAAAGCAAGGTGTAAGGATCAATGTTATCAATGGAAAAAATATTTCATGTAAGGGAAGCCGGTTCTACCGTGAAAACGGAGGTTCTGGCGGGAGCTACCACCTTTATGACCATGGCATATATCCTCATGGTCAATTCCGGGATGTTTGCGGAACTTCCGGGAGTGTCATACAACGCGATCTATATCGCGACGGCCATTTCCGCCTGTATCGGGACAGTGCTGATCGGGCTTCTGGCAAATCTGCCGCTGGCGCAGGCATCCGCCATGGGCTCCAATGCTTTCTTTGTCTATACGGTGTGTTTCGGCTTTGGGCTGAGCTACGCCAATGCCCTGGTACTCATTCTGTTGGACGGCATCCTGTTCATACTGCTCACGGTGACAGGGCTGCGAAAGAAAATATTCGAGGCGATCCCGGCGTCGGTAAGGGTGGCGATCCCGGCGGGAGTTGGGCTGTTTATCGCCTTCATCGGGCTTCAGGACTCCGGGATCGTGGTGGCAGATTCCGCCACCTACGTCAACCTTGCCTCCTTCAACCTTCTTTCCAAAAATGTGGCATGGAAGGATATTATGCCGATGCTTGTTACATTATCCGCCTTAATTGTGATCGCGGTCCTGACATGCAGGCGGGTAAAGGGCGCTGTGCTCTGGGGTATACTCGGGGGAACGGCGATGTATTATCTTCTCGGTTTTACGATTCCCGGATTTTATGAGGGTTTTACAGATGGTCTGAATTTTAACCCGTTTGCGGCGTTTGGGGACTTTGGCGCAAAGGCGTTTGGCAGGGTCTTCACGGAGGGTTTTGATTTTTCTCCCTATCTGGCGGAGCACAGCCAGATGGAGCTTGCCATATTGATCGCGACGACTGCGCTCGCGTTTTGTCTGGTGGACATGTTTGATACGATCGGCACCCTGTACGGAGCCTGTGCCAGGGGAAACCTTCTGACCAAAGAGGGGGAAGTGCCCAACATGGATAAGGCGATGCTTGCGGACGCCGTAGCCACCGTGTGCGGCGCGGTCTGCGGCACATCCACGGTAAGTTCTTATGTGGAGGCCTCCACAGGCATTGCGGAGGGCGGGAAGACAGGCATGGCCGCCATGGTGACGGGAGCGCTCTTTTTTGTCAGCATGTTTTTAAGTCCGGTCGCGATGCTCGTGCCGGGATGCGCGACATCGGCGGCGCTCATCTATGTGGGAATTATGATGATGAACTGCACCAGACAGATAGACTGGCTGAAAACGGAGGAGGCGGTTCCGGCGTTTCTGACTCTGGCGATGATGCCTATGACCTACAATATCTCTTACGGCATTGCCTTCGGCGTGATCTCTCATGTGCTGATCAGCGTGTTTACCGGAAAGGCAAAGAATGTAAAAGCAGGGACATGGGTGATCGCGGCGCTCTTTGCCGTCATGTTCTTTGTGACGCATTGAGAACTGTCAGAAAAGCCAGCCCTTTTGCAAATCTAAATTCAGAGAAATACAGCGGACAGCGGCTGGTGCGAAATGCATCAGCCGTTGTTTGCTCTTTCTCATTTTATTCATATTGTTCTTGACACATCTATTTTTGAGATTTATAATTTTGGATAGTTCAAAATTGAATTATTCACAACTGCTCAGTGCTTTCATACGGTTCGGAACAGCTGTGGTCATTCTACTTATCTGTTTGGAAAGGGGATGGGTGCGTGGGGAAGAAAAGCAATATCGCCATATTCCACCATATCACAAGAGCGTACGAGCATTACTGCAGGCCGCTCTGCCGCGAGCTTAACATGCCGCAGATGGCGTTTGACATTCTGATGTTTCTGGCGAATAACCCGGAGGCGTGTACGGCAAAGGACATCAGCCGCGGCAGGGGCTACCGGGAAAATATTCTGTCGGTCAATATCAACAAGCTGGTGAGCGAAGGGTATCTGGAGCGCGCTTCGGTGGAGGGCGACAGGCGGAAGGTTCGGCTTGTCTGTACAAAGAAAGCGCAGCCGATCATCGAGCGCGGGCAAACGGCGCTGGAAGAATTGAGCCGCCTGATGGAAGAGGGTCTGTCCGCGGAGGATATGGAGGCCTGCCAGCGGTGCCTGGAGATCGTGGGCAAAAACGCGGAGCGCATTGAAAAGATGGAGAGGACCGAAGAAAGGCGAACACAGGAATAAAGCGGAGGAACAGCGATGAAGCATATATTTCAATTTTTAGCGAAGGCAAAAGCGCAGATAGCGGCGATCATTGTCCTGCTCATCATACAGGCGTACTGCGACCTGGCGCTGCCGACCTACACCAGCGACCTGCTGAACGTCGGGCTTCAGCAGAACGGGATCGAGGACGCCGTGCCGGAGACCGTGCGCGAGGACAGCCTGAAAACGCTGGAGCTTTTTTTGGACGACGATCAGATCGAAACGCTGGAGGCCGCGTATGGAGAAGCGGACGCGGATGGCGTGCGCGCGCTTGACGAACTGACTAGAGACGAGCGGGAAACCTTAAACGATCTTCTCTGCCTGCCGGAGAGCGTGGCGTTTCAGCTGGAAAACAGCGAAGAGGGCCGGACAGGCCTGCAGCTGCTCAAGGGAGCCATGGCGGCGGGTATGATGACTAAAGAGGATCTGAAAAAGCAGATGGGCGACAGGATCTCGCAAATGGACGCGTCCGCGGAGCTTATGATGGACCAGGCTGCGATCGCCTATGTGTCTGCGGAGTATGAGGCGCAGGGAAAGAACCTGAACAATATCCGAAACGCTTATTTATTCAGAGTGGGCGCAAAAATGCTGCTGATGGCGCTGGGCATGGCCGTGGTTGCCATCATGACGGGCTATATCGCGTCGAAGGTGTCGGCGGGGATCGGGCGCGACCTCCGCGAGCAGCTCTATACGAAAGTCATGGGATTTACGAACGCGGAGATTGAAAAATTTTCCACGGCGTCGCTGATCACGCGCTGTACGAACGACATCCAGCAGGTGCAGATGCTGACGGTCATGCTGCTTCGCATGGTAACCTACGCGCCGATCCTGGCGGTGGCGGGCGTGATCAAGGTGATCCAGACGGGCTCGCAGATGAGCTGGATCATCGTCGTGGCGGTGATCGCCCTAGGGCTGTGCATTGCGGTGCTCTTTGTCATCGCGTACCCCAAATTTAAGATCATGCAAAGCCTTGTGGACCGGCTGAACCTGGTATCGAGAGAGCTCTTGACCGGCGTTATGCCGATCCGCGCGTTCGGACGGCAGGATTACGAGGAAAAACGGTTCGCGCAGGCGAACACCGACCTTTTTCAGACGCAGCTCTTTACGAACCGCACCATGACCTTTATGATGCCGGTTATGATGCTGATCATGAACGGCGTTTCCGTGCTGATCGTCTGGGTCGGGGCGCAGGGCGTAGATACGGGAGCCGTGCAGGTGGGCGACCTGACGGCGTTTATCACGTATTCCATGGTCATCATCATGTCGTTTCTGATGCTTTCCATGATCTCCATAATGCTGCCGCGCGCGGGCATCGCGGCCGACCGCATCGCGGAAGTGCTGCAAACGCAGGTCTCCCTGACCGATGCCGCACAGACAAGGGATCGCGAATTGGAAAACGGGAATGGCGTATTGACATTTTCGGATGTGTCCTTTTTCTATCCGGGCGCAAAGTCGCCGGTGCTGGAGCACATTTCGTTTACGGCCGAGCCGGGAAAAACGACCGCGATCATCGGCTCGACCGGCTGCGGAAAATCGACGCTGATCCACTTGATCCCGCGCTTTTACGACGTCACGGAGGGCAGCATTTCCATAGACGGGATAGACATCCGCGAGCTCAGCCAGAAGGCGCTCCGCGACAGGATCGGGTACGTGCCGCAAAAGGGCATGCTGTTTTCCGGCACGGTGGAGAGCAATCTCAAATACGGCGGGGAGCAGATTACAGACAGCGAGATGGAGCTTGCCGCTCAGATCGCGCAGGCGGCGGAATTTATTGAATCCAAAGATACGGGCTATCAATCCCCGATCGCGCAGAACGGCTCGAATGTGTCGGGCGGCCAGAGGCAGCGCCTGTCGATCGCGAGGGCCATCGCAAAGCAGCCGCAGATATTCCTGTTTGACGACGCGTTTTCCGCACTGGATTACAAGACGGACGCCAATCTGCGGGCGGAGCTTGCAAAGCACACAAAAAATGCGACGGTCATCATCGTTGCGCAGCGGATCTCCACCATTATGCACGCCGAGCAGATCCTTGTGATGGAGGACGGCTGCATCGTGGGCAGGGGAACGCACAGGGAGCTGCTGGAAACCTGTGGGACCTATCTGGAGATTGCGAGAGGGCAGCTTTCGGAGGAAGAGATCCAGAGCGCGCTGAAAGGAGGGGACTGATATGGCCGCAAGGAGAGGACGCGGGCGGATGCCGGGCGAAAAAGCCAAAGATTTTAAGGGGACGATCAGACAGCTGCTCCGCTATATGGGAGCGTATAAGATCGCGCTGGCGATCGTTGCGATTTTTGCCGTGGCGTCTACCGTTTTTAACGTCGTGGGGCCGAAGATCCTGGGCAACGCGACGACGGAACTTTTTAACGGGCTGATCGCAAAGCTGTCCGGGACCGGGAGCATTGATTTCGGAAAGATCGGAAGGATCCTGCTCGTTTTGATGGGCATTTATCTGCTCTGCGCAGTTTTTTCCTTTGTGCAGGGGCTTTTGATGACGGAAATGTCGCAGAAAATGTGCTTTCGGATGCGAAAGGACATCAGCGAAAAAATCAACCGGATGCCGCTTTCTTATTTTGAAAAGAACGCCGTCGGCGATGTCCTGTCGCGCATCACAAACGACGTGGACACGCTCGGGCAGACGTTTAACCAGTCGATCACGCAGCTGATCACGTCGGTCTGCACACTGGGCGGAACCCTTGTCATGATGCTCACGATCTCGCCGCTGCTGACGCTTCTTACGATCCTGATCCTGCCGGTTTCCATGGCGCTTGTGATGGGGATTGTGAAAAAATCGCAGAAATATTTTATCGCGCAGCAGAATTATCTCGGAAAAATAGACGGCCAGATCGAGGAGACATTCTCCGGGCACGACGTGGTAAAGGTGTTTAACCGCGAGGGGGCGGAGCTGGCGGAGTTTCAAAAGACAAACGGGATTTTGTACGAATCGGCGTGGAAAAGCCAGTTTCTGTCCGGGCTTATGATGCCGATTATGAATTTTGTCAGCAACCTCGGCTATGTGGCGGTGGCGGTCGCGGGCGCGATGCTTGCGGCGGCGGGGACGATCGAGATTGGCGACATTGTGGCGTTTGTCCAATACGTCAAGCGGTTTACGCAGCCGATCACGCAGATGGCGCAGGTTTCCAATCTGCTGCAGTCCATGGCGGCGGCGGCCGAGCGCATTTTTATCTTTTTAAACGAGGAGGAAGAGGCGCAGGCGGTGGAAGATCCGGTCTCCGCGGATGTGATCAAGGGCGATGTTTCCTTCGAGCATGTGCAGTTTGGCTATACGCCGGATAAGACGATCATCCACGATTTTAACAGCGAGATCAAGGCGGGGCAGATGGTGGCCATCGTGGGGCCGACCGGCGCGGGCAAGACGACGATGGTCAAGCTGCTGATGCGCTTTTATGATGTAAACGCGGGGTGCATCCGCTTAAACGGACATCCGGTCGGGGCGTTTGACCGGAACGACCTGCGGCGGGGCTTCGGCATGGTTTTGCAGGACACCTGGCTGTTTAAGGGGACGATCATGGAAAATATCCGCTACGGGCGGCTGGACGCGACGGACGAGGAGGTGATCCGGGCCGCGAAACTTGCGCGCGCGGATAAGTTTATCCGGTCTCTGCCGGGCGGCTATCAGATGGAGATCAATGAGGAGGCGTCGAATATTTCGCAGGGACAGAAGCAGCTTCTGACGATCGCGAGGGCGATCCTCGCGGACAACCCGATCATGATTTTAGACGAGGCGACGTCCTCCGTCGATACCCGCACCGAGCATCTGATCCAGGCGGCGATGGACACGCTGCTGAAAGGGCGCACCTCGTTTGTGATCGCGCACCGGCTCTCGACGATCCGCAATGCGGATCTGATCCTGGTCATGAAGGACGGCGATATTGTGGAGCAGGGGACGCACAAACAGCTGCTGGAACAGGGCGGCTTTTATGCGGGGCTTTACAACGCGCAGTTTGCCACCTATCCTTCTTCCTAGGGTGCGGGGAATAGGAAGCAGGCGCAGAATCCGTAATGCGGCTGGTAGCTGATGACGTGGATGCGCTCGCCGGTGGCGGCGCTGGTCTCGTACCACTGCTTCATGCTGCCGCTTAGGGCCACGTCGGCCAGCACATCCATGTGCTTCAGGCCGCCGTACTCCTGCGCGGGCACGAACACCGAACTGATGAGCGCCTCCAGGGTGGTGCGCTTAAAGGCCGCCATGGCCTCGTTGGCGTAGCGGTATATGTAGTGCGGCTCGTCCTGGGGAGAATCCGCGGCCTTTTCCAGCACAAAGAACGGGATGGGGCAGCGGTCAAAACACCGAAATTCCGCCGAAAAATCCAGCCGCCACGAGATCGCCGCGTGCGAGCTGGCGCGCAGGGCCAGGTTCTGCTGAAAAGCCAGCAGCAGGGAAGTCTTCTTTTTGGAAGTATAAGAAAGCTCATCCCCGTTGGACATCACCACACAGCGGTCCGTGATATTCTTCACATACTTCAGGGCCACCAGGCAGCTCCGGCTGATCTGCTGGAAATCATCCTCCGGCAGCATGCCGGAAAGCGCGGCAAGCGTCAGAAACACCCGGATGGGCCGCCCCTGCGTGAAATGGATGGTGCACAGCTTATCCGTCACCTGCGCGTACAGGATCGTGTCCACCAGGATCAGCTGCTCGCGCCGGTCCACAGACAGATAAATGGTCTGAACTTCTTTACTATTCATAACTCTTTTTCCCCCACATACACATTGGCAGAAACTGCCTCTGATGTCTCTTATAGTAATATAATTTTGTCGGGAAGACAACCAAAAATTTCGTGAATAGAAAAAATATTTCGCAAATGAAAGAAAATTTCAATTTGCCCCCTTTTCACGAAAAAGTGGTTGCAAAATCCATGGACAAAACATATAATAAATATACGAACAGATGAAAAATTTAGTAAAAATGACGAAATGGGCTGCAGAAAGGGTGCAGGCCTAATTTCCTTATCTAAAAACAGAAAAAATCAGTTCCTTTTGGAAACGGTAAAGGAGAAGTTTGATGTCAGACAAGGTACTTCGCAAGCTGAATCGCGCAGAGCTTTTAGAGCTGCTCATCGAGCAGGGAAAAGAAGTAGACGGGCTGCGCGGCCAGGTGCAGAAGCTGGCGGAAAAGCTTCCCCAGGAAGAGGCGGAAGAGATCACCGGCAAAGAGTACGACATACCCGCAATGGAGCGCGAGCTCAAGCGGATACGCTACAAAAAAAACTATCGACGGGTCCTGCGCAGCACCATCGGGTCGTTAATCGTCGTAGCGGCCATCGCGGTGCTGGTGGCAACCCTTCTGCTGCCGGTCCTTCAGATCTACGGGACATCCATGACGCCCACCCTCGTGGACGGGGACATCGTCCTGTCGCTGAAGGAATCCACATTCCAAAGAGGCGACATCGTGGCGTTCTACTACAACAACAAGATCCTCGTAAAGCGCGTCATCGCGCACGCGGGGCAGTGGGTCAACATCGATGAGAACGGTGTAGTAACGGTGGACGGCGTGGAACTGGAAGAGCCATATCTGATGGACCAGGCGCTTGGAGAGTGCGACATACTATTGCCGTACCAGGTGCCGGACGGAAGGCTGTTCGTGATGGGGGACCACCGCTCGGTGAGCGTGGACAGCCGGAGCACATCCGTGGGATGTGTGGCAGAGGAACAGATCGTGGGAAAACTGATCTACCGCATCTGGCCGCTGACCAAAATAGGAAGCATTGAGTAATGATCGTTCGGAAGACGCGTGACGCCCGCGGCATGGGCGGCCTGGAAGTAGGAGGTGTGTCTGACAAATGAATAAAAATTTATTTGAGCGTGCGAAAGCATATATCCTGGCTCACCACCGCAGGAGCGTCTGGTACCGGATCATGGGCGTACTGGCAGTATGCGTCGTTTTTGTGACCACCTACATGCTGGTGCTCCCGGCCATCACCATGGAGCGCCCCACGTACTGCGGCCTGACCGAGCATATACATACCAAAGAGTGCTACACGGAGCAGTATCTGTTCACCTGCGGCAAGCTGGAATCGGATGAGCACACCCACACGGACGACTGCATCTCCGCCATCAGCTCCCTCACCTGCACAGAGCCGGAGCACAAGCACAACGACTACTGTTATATGGAAGAGATCCGCCAGGAAATGCTGACGGATGAGATCCTCATCGACAACACACCGGAACAGCAGGCGCTGCCGGAGGTCGCCTACGAAGACGACGCGGCCGCGGAAGAAGAACTGACCGAGACAGAGACCGAAACGGAAACCGAAGCGCCGACCATTCTCGCGTGGGATAACCTCGACCGCACGGCAGACAACAAAAACTTTGCACTCCGCCTGAGAACAAAGGACGGAGCTTTTGCCGACGGCTCCGTTCTGGATGTGGAATATATGAATGAGAGCGCAGCCGCGCCCTATGCGGAATCCCTGCAGGCGCAGCTCGCATCTGAGGAAGCGGACCGCGATGTGGAGCTCACCGCTGTGCTCCCCGTAAAGATAAGCGTGCGGGACGCCTCCGGGAATGAAGTTCCCGTTCGGGGCGCAGAGCTCTCCATCTATCTGAACAGCATGGCCGACGTCACCACCGACACGGCCCTCTTTGCGCAGTATGAGACGGTGAACGCCGCGAAGTGGACGCCCGTGAACTATGTGCGCATGCTGGGCAGCGCGGAAGACGGCGAGCACCTGAATGCAGACGTGGAGGAAGGCGGCGTCTTCCTGCTGGCGAACGTTCAGTATGTGGAACGCGCGACGGAGACAGAGGCACCGACTGAGACGGAGACAGAGGCAGAGACCGAGGCGGTGACGGAAGCACAGACCGAGCAGGCAGCCGACACTTCGACAGGGGCAGAAACCGAGACCGAGACCGCTGGGCCGGAGAATGCCGCGGGCCCGAGCACCCAGCCGCAGACCGAAGATGCAGCCGGGGACGGCGCAGACCTGGAGACCGGATCTGAGTCGGAATCGGAGACGGAGACCGAGGAGACGACGGTGCGCGTCCTTGAGACGAAGGCCCCCGAGACGGATGAGACCGGGACAGATACGACAACAGAAACAGAGACGACCGAGACCGAGCCGGAGTACACCTGCGGCCTGGAAGAGCATACCCACGACGCAAGCTGCTTTGCGGCGCCAAAGAACGGGGCAGGCATAGAGGAGCTTGTGTGCACAAAGAAGATACACAAGCACGACGCGTCCTGCATCGGCACAAAAGAGACAGAGTCCGAGAACGAGATAAAAGCGGAGACTGAGACGGCGAACGAGACGGAAACCGAAACCGAGGGCGAGAGTGCGTCTGAAACTGAGAAAGAGTCTGAGACGACAACAGAGTCTGAACTGACGGGCGAGATTGAGACGGAATCTGAATCTGAGATGGCGGAGCTGCCGTTCGGCGATGGCGGGTACGACTCGGAATATGGCGAAGGCTTTGAAGATAACGGCGTACTGACCCAGGGCAAAGAGCCGGAGAAAGAGAGCGAGAATAACGAAACCGTGTATCAGCCGGAGTACACCTGCGGCCTGGCGGAGCATACCCATGTGGAAGCCTGCTACAACGAAGCGGGCGAGTTAGTGTGCGGGCTGGAAGAGCATGTGCATACAGAGGAGTGTGTTGGCGAGCTGCCCATGATGGATGAGAGCGGCGATGGTACTGAAAACGGTAATACCGAGAACGGTAATAATGGTAATAATACTGGGAGCAGCAGCGGTACGGATTTGATGGCAGACAGCAGAACAAAAGTATCTGGCTCGGGAACAAAATATGATCCGGAGACAGGAGACTTTGATACACAGCTTCGCGTGGACTATCAATTAACAAAACAAGAAATTATAGACGCGAACTATGAGTACTATATAAATTATCCAGAAGGAATTATTGTGCCGCCTGATCTTATTACACAAGACCCACAGCCATTTTATGACGAAAATAATCGTTCCGTACCGGCGGGGTATTATGAATTTTTTGAAAATCCGGATGGGACATATTCTGCAAAGATCCAATTTTCGCCTGACTATATCGCTAAAGCAGGACCGAATTTATGGGGACATCTGCAGTTTAAAGGATATCTGCGGCATGATAAGGTAAACGAGGATGGCGGATTTGATATACCGTTTACAGATAGCCAGCATTTAACAATCCCCAGTGGAGATATTACATATGAACATGACGAAACCTTACAATATGATATAGACGTAACAAAGGAAGGCGGCTTCTCGATAGCTGACAATAAACTTAGATATACTGTTACGGTAAAAACTTTTAAAGGAACACCGGAATGGATTGAGCTGGAGGATATATTAGAAGCAGGTAGTTTACCTGTTAAAGGAACGCCGAGCATTACCGTAGAGAAAGAAACATATTATCATTATGTTGGCGGTTACGATGGTGCAGCTATAGCAAAAGAGACAATTACGCCAACGACAAATAATTATGATGAAGCAACAAAAAAATCAGAATTAAAATTACCAGGTCTTCCTGCGGCGGGAAAGCTGGAAAATGTGAATGGAGAATGCAGGCAGTCTTATCGTTATGTAATCACATATGAATATACGCTGGATACGCTTCCAGAAGGTTTTAAATTTGATACAAACAATAAGGTTTCCGTTGAATCGAAGGATGAAAAAACAGGCGAGATTGTAAAAGATGATGCATCTAAGAGCGGTAGTATTAACACGGAAATGACCTTCAAGAAAGAAGGTTGGTATGATGCTGCGAATGGACGGATTCAATGGACAATAACAGTCAATGAGAATGGAAACAATATTGCGGGAGCAATTTTGGAAGACAAAATGTTGCCTGCTGAAGCGGGGCAGATTACAGTTACGCCAAATGAAGGTTGGGCACTGGAAAACGGCCATATTAAATTCTCAGGCGTAGATGGCACGGCAGTCAATACAAATAAGTACACGATTGTATATTATACAGAGGCGGAAAGCGGATGGAATACATCTGTTACAAATGACGCACTTTTTGATAAAGATGGAGACAAGGGTACGACAGGAGACCAGAAGAAGGATTCCTATGAAGTAAAAACCGATGGCGGCGATGTAAAAAAGAATCTGGTTGAAACTGGGAAACCGGATGATAAGACGGTGGAGTTAACCTGGAAAACCCAGATTACGGTGCCTAAGGGTGGACTTCCGACAGACATTGAGCTTTTTGATGATGCACTGCATAGCGAATGGGGGAATCCTGGCAAGCGGCAGTATATGACAAAGAAGCAGATTCTGGAATGGGTGGGGAAGATTGTCTCTGGCTCTCTGGCATCTTCAGAAAGTGATGCAATTAATTGGCCTACGGGTGGAAGTTATACAATTACGTTTACAGGCGAAGATGGGGAGACTTATACTTATGACCAATTAACAGGTACAGAGGAAATAAGCACAGTCTTCACAGGTTTCAGGATTGTTATTCATAGCTTACCGTCTTTAGAAAAAGACAGTACATTCTGGTTTACTTATAAAACAACAGCAGACCTTTCAGATACGGTAATGGGGTCTAATGTATATTATAATATGGTAGATTTTGGTGGACGTAAGTCACAAGATACGTATGATTTTAAAGAGGGAGGAATTGTAAAAACAGATGAAAATGGGAATAAAGAGCCGGTAGATGTTGAGAATGAGGGGACGCTTACATGGAAAGTAAAAGCTTGTCTCGACAGTCGTGAGCAGTACAAGAAACTGACTATTACGGATCAGTTGCCTGAGCATATTTTCCTCAATAAACTTCAAGTAAAGGGCGAGGACCTTTCAATAAATGAGGATGGAACATTTTCAGGAATTGCGTGGGGAACTTATAAGATAGAAGGTACTTATAAAGTATCGAGAAAAATTACTATTAATGTTACGAAGACAGATGGCGGTTTCATGCCTGCCGGAGAAGAATTTGAAGCAATTCTGTACTGTGGGATTGATAAAGAGGGATTAGGAGAATTAGAAGCCGGAGCGAAGTATTCGTTTAAGAATGAGGCGACGGTTTCTAAAGATGGAAAAGATTTTGGCACTGCCAACCAAACGCAGAACTGGTCCGAAAAGATCCACGAGGAAGAGGAAAAAGAGCTTACTAAGCTAGGTGTATGGGATAACAATAACCGCAAAATTGATTACACGGTAGTAATAAATCCAGAGGGAAGTGATTTAGTTCCAGATACGGATGTGCTGACGTTAACGGATACGTTGCAGTACGTCGAAAGGAATTATACAGGTGCCCTTAAATGGGATTTCAACCAAAGCGTTTTACTGGATCAGAGCACAGTGAAATTGTACGCTGCCGTAAAAGATGAAAACGGAAATTGGGTGCCTGATAAGGATTCCCTTGTGGATTGGGAATGGGTATACAATGTAAAAAAAGAAAATACCTATTACAACGGTGATCGTATTTTTAACATCATTACGGCTAAAATCCCAGATGGAAAGGCATTAATTCTGCAATATTCTTATATTGTACAAATGACTGTTCCGCCTGAAGAAATCTGGCCGACCGATGATAAAAAAAATCTTGATGTGTCCAACACAGTTAAATTAGAAGGAACATCTCATCAGGACACAAGCAATAATTCACAGGATCAATATGGTGAACAAACGTCTGGCGGAGGAATTACAACAGACAAAAGCTATACATTCTTTAAAGTGGAAAAAGGGAATTATGGAATAGCAGTACAAGGTGCTACATTTGCAGTGTACAAATGGGATGGGACAAATTCCAATCCGGCTACGCCCATATGGGAAACCGTGACCGATAAATCCGGCAGGTTCCAAATTGTATGGAAGGACAATGATATATTTGAGAAAAATACAATTTACTATGCCGTGGAGAAACAAGCAGCGGAAGGTTATATTATGCCGGAAAATCCGCCGAGATATTACTTCTATTTCTCGGATAGCACGGGATCATTGCCGGAGAATATACCGGATGGAGCTATTGATCTGTCAGTAGCGACTCATTCAGAATATATTGAGAATGAGAAAAATTATACAGATATCGGTGTGGATAAAAAATGGATCGACGCAAGTGGGGCTGATGTTACTGATGAGGTAACAGAGGGCAAAGTGACGTTTACCATTAAACAAAGAGCGAGTTTAACACCGCCGGGAGGAGCAGCAACAGGAGGAACGACAGGAGGAAGTACTGGAAGCGGTTCGTCACAAGGAACGGGAACGATCAATGTAATTTGCAAAAATATTAATGGCAAGATAGAACAAGAGAAACCTATAGACTATATTGATGGAGCGACTGTTCGCATTATAGTTACTACGAAGGGCTATAGAACTTGGTTTCCAACACTTCAGGCTCAATACGGAGATGACTCATATATAAAAAGTGAGGGAAGTAATGAAGGGGATGAATTTACCGTTGATGAGTCGTCAGGCAATGCTAAATTTACATTTGACTTTGTATTGAACAAGCAGACGAATATAGAAATATCAAGTAATGACAGCCAATCGGAGACAATTTTGGGTCTGGATGTAGAATACATTTCCATTCCTCAACCCGATACGGATATCGAAAGTGAATCTGGGGGAGACTCTGGAGATGATACAGAAGTTGATTTACCGGAAGCTACATTCGGACCGTACGAAATTACGTCAGAAATGGATTGGAAATGGCGCAGTAAATATGTGGGTCTGAAACTCCCCAAAACTGGAACCTACAATGGCCGAACAGTTTATTACACATATTACATTGAAGAGCAAAATGCAGAGTTTTACAATGCCGAATATAGCCAAAACAACGAAAACGGAGGTATTCTTTCTGGAAACATTACTGTTATCAACAAAGTGCCAGATAAGGAGATGACCAGCATTTCCGTTCAGAAGCAGTGGGACGAAAATGGCACAGTGTTTGAGGGTACACATGATCCAATTGTTGTTCAGCTATATAAAAAAGGTGCAACAGAAGCAGACGATGTACCAATCGGAGGAACTCACAAATTAAACGAGGGTAATCATTGGACATATACCTGGACAGAGGAAATCGAAGAAGGCTTTGATTACTTTGTAAAGGAAATGGGTGTACCGTCTAATTATGATTACAAAGTAACATATAGTTATAACGGCGTAGAAAAAGAAGTAGAAAGAGAGGTAACTGCAAAACCAGATAAATATAACCCAACACTTCTTATTAAAAATACCCGCAAGACTACAAGTGTTGCGGTTCGAAAAGTATGGCAGTCCGCAGATGGCAAACAGAAAGACGCTGATGCAGAACTTCCAGAAATTACCGTACATCTTTGGAAAAAGGGCGAGATGGAAAGCGAATCTGACACAGAGATTGAGCCTGCGGTTAAGCTTGGTAATAAGCATGCCAGTGAAACAAACTACACAGACAATGGCTGGTGCTACACATGGCCGAATTTGCCGGAAGGCGAGTACTACGTGGTGGAAGATCTTGTTGAGGGATATATCATATCCTACAGTACAGGCAGCGAAGCACAGTCGAAAGATGCTAAGTCTGTGACGGTTCAGAATGGAACGATTACTGTTACCAACACAGAGGAGCCTACGGAATTTGAAGTAGAAAAGAAGTGGCAGGATAATGCTAGCCATAGCATTGACAATGGCCAGCCGGTAACGGTAGAGCTTTACAGTTCCACCACACCGCCGGAGACAGAAGCACAGACAGTTCCGGTTGATCCTGATCCCGACCCGGCTAATCCGGAGACAGATGAGTCGGAATCGGATAAAGAAGAGCCGGAAGAACAAACGGTAGAACCAAGACTAATCCTGAATGTGCAACAGTGGCTTAATGCGGATAATACAAATGCTGAAGCACCGACGGAGGGGTGGATCTGGGCACAAGTGTTTGAGTGTGGTGAGGGAACCCAGACACCTGCTGTAAATGAGAAGAATGAATGGAAGACTTACATTCGAAGTGGAGATTTAAACAATAGTAATGGTTGGAAGATCGAATGGCAGCTCCCTAAGATGAAAGTTTCCGAGACAAAATCATACTATGTACAGTTCGGAGCAGGTAACAGCGAAAAAGGTGATTTTAATCGAGTCGGGGATACTGGCTTGCTTAGCACGGGAAATAAAAACTTTGTGGTTACAGTTTCTGGGACAGAGATTGAAAAAACCTATCAGCTGAAAGGTGTACTGGCATCACAGGGAACACAAAAGACCATTAAGGTGGATGTCACAATAGACAAGTGGCTCAAGGAAGATAAGTCACTGCGCGATTCATTGACAACAGAAAATAATGTCTGGGGTTGGATTTGCGTGTACGAGTTATCTAATGGCGATAATTCAAACTATTGGGAATATCCGCTTGAAAAGTATAAGAATTCTATTGAATTTGGACCACATACAAACTGGAAACCCAAAGACGAAATAGTTCTTCCAGAAACTAATAGATGGGGGACAAATAAGTATCGTATTCAAGTTGGTATAGGGGATAAATCTAATATCATTATATCTGATCATATACCAAATGAAACTTTTAAATATGAAAAAGATATTGATAGTAGCCAGGAATATTATGATATCCATTTAGTGGTAACTGTGCCGGATTCTATCATACTACCACCTGCTACCTCTGCTTCCTATACGTCTATTGGGACATATTCCCCATATAGAAGTTATAGTCCGATTAGCAATACAGCGAGCAGTGGTTCATCAACCGGAGCCACAGTGGGGAGCAAACCTACCATAACAGCTCCGACCATTACAAATAAGAAGGATCTTCCGTCTGGTGCTGTTTTGGTCAATGCGGTGGAACTTGGCAATTCACATGCTAATGAAATCTCGAAAAAAGAAGATGGAACCGAAGTTGGTAAATACGATGGAACCGGCTGGCGTTTTACCTGGGAGAACCTTCCGAAGACCAACGAGAAGGGCGAACCTCTGTACTACTACGTGGTAGAGGAGACTAATAGCGCTTCTAGCACAGCTATCGACTATCAGTATCACTATTGGGACGACAGCAAGAAATGGGAGGGCTTCAAAGGAGCAACCATTACCAACACTACGCCGCCCACAATGGGTGTAACGGTAAATAAGCAGTGGCTGGATGGAACAGGGAACCCGATGGAAACCGGCCGAGGCCCCATCGACGTAACGCTGTCCAATAGCAGCGGGACTGTATCAGACACCGTGACTCTGAACGCGGAAAATGACTGGAGACACACCTGGACAGATCTTCCCATCGACACCTATACGGTGCAGGAAAAGCTGGATGAGAACAGCCCGTACACGGTAACTTATGAGACCGATGGCAACACCGTTACCATTACCAACCAAAGCACCGACATAGCGGTGGAGAAGAAATGGCTTGGCATTGACGGGACAGGGAACCCGACGTGGAAACCCGACAAAGTTACCGTTCAATTGTACAGGGTAAATCGCGATGACGAAGGCGAGCTGGTTGAGGATGATGTTGAGCTGAACGAAGGAAACGGCTGGCGGCACGAGTGGAACAATCTTCCGCTTGGCGAGTACTACGTGGTGGAGGATGAGTTAGAAGATGATAAGTCAAACGCTTTCACTGCGACATACAGCCTGACCGATCCGACAGCTCCGGCAGCGGATGAAAGCGGAAGCGGCACATCAGCGGAAGCGGCTGGCAAGGAAAAGATTGGCAGCGCGACTCCCAGTGATGTTCAGGCAACGGAAGGTACCATCTACGTCATCAACCAGGAAGACAGCACCGAGTTTAAGGTGGAAAAGAAGTGGGCCAATGAATACATTCCGGCAGCGGACGAAAGCGTGACGGTGCAGCTCTACCAGACCACAGATGAGAGTGAGGCGGAGAAAGAAAACAACAGCACTTCGTCGACCAACTCGATGGTGCCGGTCACACTGGCGAAGAACATGGCGGCCACGAAGACCACAAGGGCGGTATCTGCCACGGGCACATCCATTACCGTGAGAATCGGGAACTGGCAGAACGGCGGCAGCGAGAACGCACAGCGTCCGGAAGCTGGCTGGGCATGGATGCGGATATGGCGCTGCGATGAGAAGGGCAACCGGATCGACAGCGCGCCCATCTATCCGGAAACCGGGGGCGTAAAGATCCTTAGCTACGAGAACAACTGGTCCGTTACCGCGGCCAATCTGCCGCAGTATGTGATGTCTAACGGCGAGATAAAGACGCAGTACTACTACGTGGAATTTGGCGCGAACGGTGCGGGGAACAGCATCGTGAACGTGGCTCTGGCGGACGGCTCCAGCAATGGATGTATCGTGCCGGGCACAAACGCGAGCAGCGACCTGACGCTGACGGCCACGCTGGGCGAAGGTACTGGGATGTCCATTATGACACGCACGAAAGTGGCGGTCATGCGGGCGGAGAACGCCGAGGAAGTTGCGGAAGCAAATACGTCTAAAGAATATGGTGGAGCTGACGGGGAAATAGTGCTTTCAAGTAAGAACGAATGGGAGTACACCTGGGAAAACCTGCCGAAGTATGATAAAGAAGGAAACCCGCTTTACTATTACGTGAAAGAGTTGGGAACCGAAAAGAAATATGCTCCGGAGTACAGCAGGGTAGTTGGAGCCGACGGTGTAACCACAGTGACGATTACCAATACCAAACTGGTAAGTGTGACGGTTGAGAAGAAATGGAAAGATTTCCCAGAAGAAGCTGGGGAAATACGGAAAACTTATAAGGTAGAAATCCAGCTTCTGAAAGACGGAGAACCGGTTGGCGAACATGCTCTGGAAGATGAGATTACAGGTTCGAATTGGTCGTACACTTGGGAGGGACTTCCGCCGGGCAATTATACGGTAAGAGAAGTTTTGGTATACACAACTGTAGATGGTAAGACCGTACAGTTTACGGAGTACCGATCAACCACAAGCGAGAATGAAATTGAAGACGGCAGTGGGAATTACAAATATACCATTACCAACACCTACAACCCGAACCAGTATGTCCTGCCGGAGACCGGCGGGCCGGGCACACTCCCGTATACCGTAGGAGGAACGCTTCTGATGGCGTTCGCATCACTCCTATTGTATATACAAAATAAGCGCAGAAAGGAGGGGCAGCATACTTCTTGATACGTAAGAAGGAAACGATTACGTGACAAGGAGTATCTGGGAAAAGAGCGCTCCTTGAAGCGTGAAGCGCGCAAGCTCGAGGCAGCACAAGGCCCGGGCGGCGCAAAGCAAATGCCGGAGGGAGGCGGACAGCCGCCCTGCCGAGCAAAAAAGTGCAATACGCACCTGCGCGAACAGATGCGAAAAGAAACAAAAATCTTTAAAAGAAGGGAAGGAAGAGTAATGAAGAAAATGAAAAAGTTAGCCAGCATATTACTGGCGGCAATCATGGTACTTGCGATGGCAGTGCCGAGTATGGCAGTAGACATCACGATCAGTAGCGATGCATCAGGTTCAAGCTATGCGGCTTATCGCCTGCTGAATCTTACTACAACGGCTGAGGCGGTAAATAAAGGAACAACAGGCTATGCCTACACATTAAATGAGAAGTATACCTCTATCTTGGAAGAAGTTACATCGAAGAATGGACAGGACGAGATTATTTCTTATATTCAGAGTTTGACGGATGGAGATGCTATTCGCGAGTTTGCTGATGTAGTGTATGCAAAGATTGCGGCTCCGGGGTCAGGAATTATTCCTGATGGTACGGTTGAGAGTGGCAATGTAATCACTGACATGGAGCAAGGCTACTATCTGATCGTCGAAACGAATGCGGCAGATGACACAGCCTATTCTCTGGTTATGCTGAATACGGCCGGTCAGGATGGTGTGACTGTGACAGTTAAGGAAGATAAACCGTCTCTTAACAAGCAGATCAAGCATAATGACTCGGATACATGGGGAGTAGTTGGTGATAACCAAGTCGGTGACGAGGTGTTTTTCCGCACAATTACCACTGTTCCGAAGTATACAGAGCAGTATGATACCTATACGTATACCATTCATGATACCATGTCTACAGGTCTGACTTCAAATGTGGTAAATGGTAATGCTAATAATAATGTGGTTGTGAAGGTTGGCGAAGATGGAACTGTTGTAAGTTCTGACTACATCACAGTTACAGCTAATGGCAATGACTTTACAGTGAGCATTAATGTGAAGGAGGCAATCGAAAATGGGGTAATGAATCCGGGGAACTCTCTCTACACCACATATTCGGGTATCCTAAACACCGATGCGAAGATTTGTGATGAAGGCAACCAGGATAACGTTGCGTATCTGGAATATAGCAACAATCCGTATGATGATGAAGAAACAACAACTACACCAGAAGTGAAGGTGTATGACTGGACATTTGAGATGACAGCGACAAAGACTGACGGAGATGGCAACCAGATTGAAGGAGCCGTATTCGTACTTTCTGAGAAGTCTGGATTAGAACCGACGGCGGATGATGATGGTGTGCTGGAGGAAACCACAGACCTGATTGCATTAATTGATAATGAAGATGGAACGTATACCGTGGCTCCGAAAGGCTACGTAGGTTCTACGACGTATACCGTTACGGCAGGTAAGATAACAATTGAAGGTTTGGATGATGAAACCGACTATTATCTGTACGAGACAAAAGCACCGGCTGGCTATAACAAGCTGAAGACTCCGGTACAGTTTAGGATTGCTGCGGAATACATTGATAATGGATCTGAGTTGAAGGCGGGTAATCCGACTGTTACTATAACACAGAATGAGTCGATAACCGGACCGACGACAGATCTTAGTACAAATGTAATAAACCAGAGCGGCGGCGAGCTTCCCGAGACTGGTGGCATCGGTACCACAATCTTCTACGTGCTTGGCTCTATCCTGGTACTTGGCGCTGTGATCCTGCTGGTAACCAAGAGACGTATGAACGTGGAGAAATAAAAGATTGCTTTAAAATTTAGGGAAATTACATCATAGACGGGCAGAAAAAAGAGGGGATGCCTCGGCATCCCCTCTCCCTGAAATCTATCATGATCTGTTTACAGATCATGATGCACGACGCGCCATCGTGCGCAGCACGATTTTATATGGCGCGTGTGTCCTTATTTTTACAAAGAAGGAAATATAGCCGCAAGGAGAACCTGATGAGATTCATACGAAGACATCTTTCGAGCATCATACTGGTAACGATCCTGTTAGCAGGGCTCTCCTTACTGCTATATCCCACCGTGGCGGACTACTGGAACTCGTTCCACCAGTCCCGCGCCATCGCCGGGTACGCCGAGCAGGTGGCGGGGATGGATGAGCACAAGTACGAGCGGATGCTCGCGGAGGCCTACGCCTACAACGAGGACTGGAAGAAGCTGGAGAACCACTGGTTCCTGGACGAGGAGCAGCTGAAGCGCTACAACTCCGTGCTGGACATCACGGGCACGGGCATCATGGGCTATGTGGAGATCCCGTCCATTAAGGTATCCCTGCCCATCTACCACGGCGTGGACGAGGGCATCCTGCAGGTGGCCATCGGGCACCTGGACGGCACGTCCCTGCCGGTGGGCGGCGAGGGATTGCACGCGGTCATATCGGGCCACCGGGGCCTGCCGTCGGCGAAGCTGTTCACGGACCTGGATAAGCTGGTGGAGGGCGACATCTTCATCATCCGTGTGCTGAACGAGATGTACACCTACCAGGTGGACCAGATCCTCATCGTGCTGCCGGAGGACACGACGGCCCTGGAGCCGGAGGACGGCAAGGATTACTGCACGCTCGTCACGTGCACGCCCTACGGCGTCAACTCGCACCGCATGCTGGTGCGCGGGCACCGCATCGAGAACCTGGATGAGTCGGAGATGGTGCTGGTGGTGGCGGACGCGCAGCAGTTTGAGCCTGTGCTGGTGGCCCCGGTTGTGGCCGCGCCCATGCTGCTCGTCCTGTTCATCGGGATGATGGTGCGCACGGGCATCCGCAAGCGGAAGAAGAAAAAGGCGCAGAAGGCTGCGCAGCAACAATAGACATTCACAACGGTTTAAGAGAGGTGGTCATACCGTGCGGATAAAGAAGAATCTGAAAAAATATATCCTGATACTCGCATCGGCGCTGGCAGTGCTGCTTTTGGGCGCAGGCGCCGGGGCGGAGAGCGTCGCGGGTTCCATTACCCTGCAGTTCCCGGAGGAGACGCAGGGCGTGGACATCAGCATATACACGGTGGCGGACTATCGGGACGGCGCGTTTGTGTACCGGCCGGAATTTGAAGGCTGCGGCATCGACCTGACCGGCATCCGGGAGGCGGAGGAGGCCCAGCAGGCCGCGGAGCATTTCTGGATGATCGTGCAGGAGAATAACCTGTCGGGGTATGCGCAGACGGTTTCCGGCGGGACCCTGGTGTTCGGCGGGCTGCAGCCCGGCTATTATCTGATGGTGCAGACCGCGGGCGAGATGGTGCTGGAGGTGCAGAAGATGCTGGCCCCCATCCCCTATATGACCGACGGGAATGTGCTGGCCTATGACGCGGTGCTGGTGCCGAAGTACGAGGTGCCGGAGGGCGCGGCGATCCTGCAGAAGCAGGACGACGACGCGGCGAAGGTGACGGGCGCTGTGTTCACTCTGCAGCGGAAGGTTTATGTCATGGAGGACGCGTTGCTGCCTATCGCCCGGGAGACGGGGCTGGATGTCGGCGGCCGCTTTGTGTGGGAGGACTACCGCACGGATCTGGTGACGGACGACAACGGACAGATCGTGATGGAGAACCTGCCCCTGGGGCTGTACCGCCTGGTGGAGACGAAGGCTCCCGCGGGCTATTTCCTGAATACGGCTCCCTCTTATTTTGAAGTGAAGACCGGCGGCACGGTGAAGCTGGACGGCATGGTATATGTGCCGGACGAGGGCGGCGTGGAGCAGGTCACGGTGATAGACGACCAGACGAAGGTGGAAGTGAATAAGGTGGACGAGGACGGCAAGCCCGTGGGCGAGGCGTATCTCGCGGTGAAGACCGGGGACGGCCAGCCCATCCTGAATACGGAGGGCCATCCGAAGTTTGCCTTTACCACCAGCGGGGACGGTTCTTATACCTTAAAGCAGCTGCCGCCGGGGGATTATCTCCTGAGCGAGCTGGTGTCCCCGGTGGGCTATCTGCCCGCGCAGGATGTGCCGTTTACGGTGAGCGCGGATCCGGATGCGCAAAATGAAGTGACGATGGTGGATGAGACGGAGGACGAGACGGTGGAGGTGCTGCGCGTGACGAAGCACCTGTACGACGGCCTGGATGATATGCTGACGGCGCGCGAGGGTTCGTTCTATGTGGCTCTGTTTGAGGACCCGGAGCGGACGGTGCGTGTGTCGGATGTGAAGGAGCTTCATTTTGCGGGCACCAGCTCGGACACGGTGGAGTTTTTGAACCTGGAGCCGGGGAAGACCTATTACCTGGGCGAGACGGATGAGTTCGGCACGCTGCTGGAGGGCGGCCTGATCGAGGATGTCGTCTATTCGCCGGAGTACCCGGACGGCTACGAGGTCACCCTGGTGGACGACGATCCGGAGACGGACGTGGAGCTGCGGAATGTGTTCTACAACGGCCTTCCGCCAGGATTCTATATTTCCGGCGACATCACGGTGACGAAGGTCGTGCTGATGGGCGGCGAGGAGTGCCCGTCGGACGATGTGTTCTACGCGGGCATCTTCGAGGATCCGGAGCTGACGCAGCTGTACGGAGGCGTGCTGGAGATTCCCATGAACGGGGGCAGCGTGGCCAGCGCGGTGATGACGGATATCTTCATCGGCGAGGACGCCGACAGCCAGGTAACGTATTACGTGACGGAGACGGACGAGTACGGCAACCCGCTCGACCCGGACGCCGTGCAGGAATTCACCTTCACGGTGGATGGCGGCGAAGTGACCCTGTCCGCGTCGGCGCCGTCGGCGCAGGTGGTGATCACCAACCACCTCACCGAGATCGAGACGGAATACGAGACTTCCTACGAGACGGAGACCTACGAGCAGACGGAGCCGCAGACGCCGGCAAGCCCGTCCAGCCCGTCCAGCCCGTCCAATCCCGGCACGCCCACCGGAACCACGGAGAGCAGCAAGCCGGTCAAGACCGGGGACGATACGCCCATCCGGGCTTACATCATCCTCCTCGCGGCGGCTGCGATACTGTTTGGCGCCGGGACGATCGCGAAGCGGAAGAGACGGCAGAGATAGGGACGCCGCAGCTACTGTGGGAAAGAGAAACGGTTTGAGGAAAGAAGTTATAAGAGCATAAAAATGTTGGCATACGGAGTGCCGCATGGGGCCGCGGGAAAACCCGCGGCCCTTTTGAAATCACAAATCTTATGTCAGTTTTTTGAGTTTACACAAACTTTCCGCCATGCGCTTCAGCCGCAGCAGCTGGAACGGGATTAAAAGAAACAGATAAGCCCGCTCAACAAGGTTCCTTGCCGTATTTTCCGATGTGGTATTCCCTCAAAAGATCTTCCTGAAAAGCTCTGTCCTCAAGTGAGCGCGCAAGATCGTCCAGACGCTTGTCTGCAAGCAGAGCAGAGTTCAGCTGGTTGATTTCATTCTGCCCTTCCTCATGGCCCAGCTTACGGCCTTCCTCCTGGCCCTCCTCACGCGCCTTTGCACAGGCCTCTTCTTTTTCAGACAACATATCCATTTCGCGCAGCGTTAAAAACATATACTCCGCCCTCCATTCCCTGTGCTTCCTTGCACGTATGACCTGTTTCTGCAGTCTGGCGGCAAAGCTCGTCTCATCCTCCGGCACCTGTCCGCTTCGTATGTATGCCAGAAACTCCGCCATCGCGGGCGACTGGCCGTCCGTATTTCCTTCTGCGTTGACAAAGACGGTGTAGGAACCGTCTCCCAGCTCTCTGTTTGAATCTGACTTGTCCCTCATGCTGTAAAAGTACACCGGCTCCGTGCCGAGATCTTCTGTGCAGATGAAGATGACATAGCAGTCCGGCAGCTGTTCGTAGACCATCCCTTTTTCCAAAAGGTTCAGGTCCAGCACACCGTGGTAGTAGCGGCTGCGCCTGGGGATTTCTTTCTTCTTGGTGGTCTGCATCTCCACGTCGTAGACTTTGTCCTCTTCGTCCTGCGTGAAAACATCCAGGCGCACTCCCTTGGCGTCTCCGGTAATGGCCACGGTCTTCTGCACTTCCGGAAAACGGATTTTTTTCAGCTTTTTGTCTAAGATCAGTTCTAACAGTTCTTTGCAGAGATCCGGATTGTTGTACATGATCTTCCCGAACATAAAATCGTCCGTGAAGGTCAGTTCTTCGTATTTTTTCGCCATCTGCATGCTCCTTTCTTATTGTACCTCATTTGACGTCTGTTTTCAACATAAAAGTCTCTAGTGTTTCTAGAATTATGTTTTTCGCCCAATTATCATTTTCTATTATATATTTATTGTTTAATAAAGTCAATTAATATATTTATAAATTACAAAATAATAATAGCAGATTACATATTATAGAATTAGACGCGAAAAAATAGCAACATCAAAACCGACGGTTCTTTCCACTCAAAGCCCCTCCTGAAATTTGCCTGACTTACCCGAAACCGGCGTTATAATATATTGAAAGGTTTCCATTATTTTGGTTACACGAAAAACATATACAAAAAGATAAATATAAATAAAAAATAAATTCTTTAAAAACATAGTTGACAAATCCTGCTGGCTATGTTATTTTATAAGCAGGAATAGTCGCTTTGAGACTATATAGACAGATGTAATCGATACCAAGAAGGACAACCATTTAGATCAATTCAGATCAGGCTGGCATCAGACCAGCCAACCTCAGATCAAGCTCAGATCAAAACCAGGTCAAAACTGGATCAAAACAAACCCGACGGGTCCGTATGGGCCGGGGACATTTCAGATCTTTGGCAGCCGCCATGAGACCGGAAAAAAGAACGCGGCATGGCGGCAGGCACAGGCGGATGTGCGAAAAAGCACACCGTCACCTTCCTGCACATGCCCAGGCAGGAGAAAAGAAAATATGAAGAAAAACGACAGGGATGCAGTCCAGAAAAGATACTGGGCGGACCGCGTCCGCACAACAGAGATCTTAAACCATGTATTGTTTGACGGGAAAGACGTGCTCACCCCGGAAGAAGTCTGCGATGCCGCGATGGAAGCATCCGTGCAGCTTGCGTCGTCAGGCGGAGGGACGAAGGGCTACAAGAGGGCGACGGACGGGGCGAAGCTGGTAACCGTGGGACAGGACAGTCTGTACGTATATCTGGAAAACCAAAGCTACGTAGACTATGCCATGCCGGAGCGCAGCCTCGCGCTGGAGGCGGCGTGCTACCACGAGCAGCGCAGCGGGATGCGCCGGGAGCACAGGCGCACGAAGGATCTGAAAAGAGGAGCGGAATACGTGTCCGGTTTCGCAAAAAAGGACCGGTTCATACCGGCGCTGTGTATTGTGCTGTATTACGGGGAAGATCCGTGGGACGCGGAGAAGACACTTGGGAAAATCCTGCAGGTGCCGCAGGCGTGCCCCAAACTAAAAAAACTTTTAAACGACAACCATATCGTGCTGCTGGACGTGAAACGCTTCGCGCACCCGGAGAAACTGCGCACGGATCTGCGGGAGACGTTCAGCATCATCAAATACTCCTCGGATAAAGAAAAGCTGAACGCCTATATAAAATCCCATAGCGAGGAGCTGAAAGAACTGCCGGAGGACGCGTTCGATTTCATAGCATACACGACAGGGAGCATGAAACTGATGAAACTAAAAAACGATTCAAAAACGGAAAAAGGAGGCTACGACGTGTGCAAAGCAATACAGGATATGATGGATGACAGCCAGGAGCGTGGAGAAAAAATTGGAGAAAAGCGTGGTATCAAGATTGGAGAGGAGCGCGGAAAACAGCGTGGCATAAGGATTGGAGAAGCGCGTGGAAAGAAGGAAGGGGAAAGCACCACAATTATCCAGTACATAAAGGCCAACTTCGCGGAAGGCCGCCTGGCGGAACAGATTGTGGAGAACCTGATTCGATACTTTGCCTTGAGCAAAAGGCAGGCGAACGCCTATATGCGGCAGTACACGCAAAGCCAGCAGTGAGTGTGAGTAGTTAAGTGCACGCGCCCAGAGGGTCTCTTCAAAAACTCCTTGGAAACCTGTGCTGAATCTCTAATATATCGCGGATCTAGCCGAAAACGAGTGAGTGATTTTCTCTCCTCATTGTGGTATGATGTACCCGAACAGGACTTCAAGTCCACATCAGACATAGACATCATAGTGATCGTTTGTACTTCGGCTTTATCCGATTTCATTTTTCCAGGAAAAGGCGGAACAAACGATAGAAATGGAGGGATCTGTATGAAAAACAAGAAGATTTTTTTGGCGCTTTTTCTGACTGCCACGCTGCTCCTGCTGCCGGCTGCGAGTGCGGGGGCGTCTGTGGAGGCATCCATGGAGGAGACATCCACAGAGGAGACGTCCGCAGAGGAGATGTCCGCAGAGGAGATATCCATAGAGGAAGCATCCGCAGAAGAACTGCTGGATCTTGGCAAACAGTATCTGCTTGCCGAGGACGAGGAGCAGGATTATGAAAAGGCCCTGGAATACTTTACAGCCGCGGCTGAAAAGGGATCTGCTCCGGCCACGATAAACCTTGCCCAGATGTATGACTTTGGCTTTGGCATGGAACATCCGGATCATGGAAAGGCGGCCTCCCTCTATGAACAGTACCTTGAGATGGAGGACGCTCAGGACGAGTACAAGGCTACCGCAATGTGGAACCTGGCGATCGCGTATTTTTACGGCGAAGGCGTGCCGATCGACTACGCCAGGGCGTTTGAACTTATCAGCCAGTCGGAGGAGCTGGAAGACATCGACGACGGCGACAAAGACCTGTTGGGTATGTTTTATGAGTATGGGTTCGGCGTGGTGGACGTGGATTATGCAAAAGCCATCGACAAATACGAACAAGCCGCAGAAGCGGGCAACCCGGAAGCTATGTACAGCCTGGCGCAGCTCTATGAAAACGGCCGTGGAGTGGAAAAAGACGATGCAAAGGCGCAGGAGCTTTATAAGCAGGCCGAGTCCCAGATCACGCAGTACAGTGAGGAGGAGATGCCCTCCAATTGGCTCCGCGTGCTGGGCATGCTTTATGTGAACGGGTACGGCGTGGAGCAGGATGCCGAAAAGGGAGTGGAACTGCTTACCGCCGCCGCGGAACAGGAGGACTGGTACGCCGCTGCGGAGCTTGGCAAGTGCTATTACAACGGGCAGGGTGTGGAGCAGGATTACGGTAAAGCCTTCGAGTATAACACGCTCGCGGCGGATCACGGCATACTCCGTGCGATCACAAACGTCGGTGTGCAGTATGATAGTGGCAACGGAGTGGAGCAAAACAGAGCGACCGCCGCAGAATATTATCAAAAAGCTGCGGATCTTGGTTTTCCCTATGCCATGATCTATCTGGGCGACATGTATATGCAGGGGGAAGGTGTGGAGCAGGACTACGCAAAAACGAAGGAGCTCTTTGAAAAGGCCGCCGCTTTGGACTGCGGATCGGCCATGAACAACCTCGGCTATATATACGAGCAGGGGTATGGCGTGGAGCAGGATTACAGCAAAGCGATGGAGCTGTATGAAAAAGCTGCTGCCAAGGGCGAAGTGAACGCCATATACAACTTAGGCGTGATGTACGAAAACGGCACGGGCGTGGACGTGGACATCGACAAAGCGTGCGAGTGGTACCAGAAGGCCGCCGACCTGGGCGACCCGGATGCGCCGGCGGACCTGGAGAGGCTGAGGGCCGAGAGCGGGCAGGAGACGACAGAGCTCTGATCAACACGGCGCAGGCGGATTAACACAGCGCAGGCGCAGACAGATTAACGCAGCGCGGGTGCAGGCGCACATGGACCATCGGCGCGGCGGCAGGGCCGGAAGCTGCCGCTCCTGTTTTGGGGAGCATCTTAAGGCATATCGATAACCAGAACAAATTTCATATAGGAGACAGAGTATGGATAAACAAAATGGCACAGATCAGGGCCAGGAGGCCAAAGAAAAAATCATGAAGGGGTTTTTCGCGGCGCTAAAGGATCAGGAGAATGAACCGCCGAAACCGAACGAGCTGGATTCCACTTGCGGTGTTGGCGACGATGAGCTTGTCCGTCTTTTCCGGGAGACCATCCGGCAGGAGAACGAGGCGAATCAGAGCCGGGGACTGCCTGTCACGGGCTACGACCGGGAGAGGAAGGCGTCCTACATCGAATATCCGGACGGGAGGCGAGAGTATGGAGAGGAAGCCTGAAATGGAGCCGGAAATGAAGTCGGAGATCATCGTCTTTGCGGGCCCGAACGGCAGCGGAAAGAGCACGGTAACGAGAGCGGCGAAGATCATCAACCCCTATATCAATGCGGACGACATCAAGCGGGCAACGCAGTGCACGGACCTGGAGGCGGCCGAGCTGGCGGAAGATATGCGGGAGTATGTCCTGGACGTCCACAAGAACTTTACCTTCGAAACGGTGCTGTCCACTTCCCGGAATCTTGACCTGCTGCGCAGGGCGAAGGAGCAGGGGTATTTCATCCGCTGCATCTACGTTCTGACTGCGGATGTCAATATCAACATTCACCGCGTGATGCGCAGGTTCGCGTCCGGCGGGCACGATGTTCCCGTCGAGAAGATCAAAGCGCGCTACGCCCGCTCGCTCGGACAGGTTCCGGAACTTTTGAAGATCTGCGACATCTGCCACATTTACGACAACACGGACGTCCCGTTCCGTATCTTTAAAAAGCGGAAGGATGAATATTTCTACTGGGAGAACGAATTTTGGAGCAGGGAGGACATCGAGAAGCTGACCGGGTACACGCTCGGCTGATGTACTCTCTTTCGAACATAGACCGACAGATCAGTGCGTTTCATGAAAAAGAGAGAACATGATACTGCGATTGCGCAAAAGGAAAGTTTGGAGCCAGGTTCTGGGATGCTTTGCATCCACGGAGCCTGGCTCCTTTTGAATTTGGCCTGACCTATACACGGTATATCACTAACAATCATCCGCAGGAAGTCCGCGTTCAGTATTGGTCTAATATGTTGTGATGCCCCACATCGAGCAGGATAATCAACGTGTTGCCCTCATAGTACCAGATGATACGAATGTCCATATTAACGCTGCATTCAAACAGGTTTTTTGTGCCCTGGATGCGTTTGGTAAAGGTAATCTGATACGCCATCAATCTGCCTCCAATTTTGCAAACAGAGCGTCTACGCTGTCAAAGACAGGCTGTTCGCCGGAGGCAATTTTTGCCTTCACTTCTCCCAGTTCGTCACGGAGTTCATCAAGATATTTTTTCGGGTAAACGACAACCGGCAACATACAGATGGTTCCGTCCTTCTCGAAAATATCCAGTTTATCGCCCTCGGAAAGTCCCAGCTTGATAATGATTTCCTTTGGAATGGTAATCTGCGATTTCTGACGTAATTCAGCCAACATATGATTATCTCCTTTGCCTTGAAATAGAAAGTGGGAAAATGCGACTTTCTTACTAATAGCATACATTGTTTCTTTGGATTATGCAAGGGTAAAACAAAAAGATTTCTTTCGCTCTGCGCATGCCCTGCGTCAGCAGCGAAGGAATATGCATTTACCGTTCACGTCACATGAATTGCAGTTCGCGTCACTTCCGTTGACAAAGAAAAAAATATCGTGTTAACTGAAAATTAGCTAGACTTTTAGACTGCGGTTGCTTATTCAGGGAGGCTAAGATGAGTATGGGTAAAAAGAGCGTGGTCGGAGAGCGGGAGTTTAGAAGCGTGAGCGAAGAGAAGTATGTCAGCGACGAGAGAAATGTCAGCGAGCAGGAGCTTGCGGGCGTGAGCGGAGGAGTAACCGGGAGCGTGGGTGCGGCAGGCGGCCTGGATTTCCCCTGGATCGTGAGGGAATTTGCGCGAATGAATGACTGTGCCGGATGTCCGAAAAAGCAGGTTTACCGTCAGCACGAGATGTGCATGGAAGTGTACGGAAGGCTGGCGATGGAGTATTCGAAAGACGGTTCCGTGAATATGCAGTGCACGAACCGATGATGAATGAAAAACATCCCAACAAGAACGAGCCAAAGGTGCCCGAAAGAATCAATAAGAATAATCAGGAAATTACTAAAAACGATTACAAAAATCCACCACAGAAAGAAGGGGGAGCGGATGCAGGAGAGGACTGACATAAAGACAATCTGCGGCGTGGCGGCGCTGCTGGCGATAGTGGCGGCGCTGCTGGCTGCTTTTTCCCTGTTGGGGCGCGTGGACGTGCAGGAGCAGACCCTCCACGACTGGTCGGACAGGAGTTTCGGCTGGAGCTACGAAGTGCTGGTAGACGGCGCGGCGCGCCCGTATGAACCGCAGTTCCAGGAGAACGGCTACATGCTGGTGCTGCCGGATGGAACCGAGGCGGTGCGCATCACGCGCGTCATGGAGGAGGAGATCACGGATGCGCAGTTGGGGTGGTACAGCAGAGAAACCTGCATGGAAGTATTCCTGGACGGGGAGATCCTGTACTCCGACTTCGGGCAGGTGCAGCGCGGGGACGACGGGTTCCTGCGGCCGACCGAAAAGGACTGGGAGCAAAAAAGCCAGAAGTTGTCGGGGGATGCGCTGCAGATTACCATAGGGCTTCCGTCGGATTACGTGGGCAAAACGCTCAGCGTCGTGAGCTATTTCCCGGACGGGTACGAAAACCCGATGCCGGAGTATCCCTACCTGACCAGTCCGGTGGCATACGTTGGGTTCTTTGTGGTAAAAAGCCTGAAAGACAACATATATATAACGCTGTACGCGGCCCTGGCGCTGCTCATCGCGGCCATGTTCCTCCTGGACATGCGCAACAGCGGCGGAGACAGCAAGACGCTGCTTTTGTCCCTCTATTTTCTGATGCAGTTTCTAAGCGCGGCCAGCATGTCTTTCGCGGGTATTTACAGCGAGCTGGACGTATTCCTGGACACTGGCCTCCTGCTTCGCCTGTGCATGGCCCCGCTGTACCTGTATCTGGCGCTGCGTCTGAAAGGGCGGATGAGGGTCCCGCTATCCTGCGCGGTGCTCCTCTGGTCGGCGTATGAAGTGGTCTGCTGGATCGTGGTCAGGCGCAGTAACATCGGAAATGCGGACGTCATCGGGCCGGGCTCCATGATTATATGCCTGGCGGTGCTGGCGGCGCTCGGCGCGGAGAATTTCAGACGGGGCAAAAAAGAAGAACTGAACAAAAAAATGCTGGCCGGCTACGGGCTGATCGCCGCGGCAATTTTAACCGTCTATCTGGTGGACAAGGCGATCATCTGGGAGGGGCTGGGCAACTATCTGCTCGGGATCTGGAACCCGCTTTTGCAGGGCAACTTCGATCCCGCCATGGAGCCTCTCAACCGCGTCATTTCCTCGATGACGGTCATCGCCGTGATCGTGGAATTTATCCTCCGCACCATGCGCACCCTGCAGCAGAACAGCGTACTGCAGGAGCGCGCGCGGCAGAGCCTGGAGAGCTACAACCGCCTGTTGGAGACGGAGGAGGCCACCAGCGCCATGCGGCATGAGATGCGCCACCACATGACAGCCCTGTCCGGCATTCTGAAAACTGGGGACATTGGGCGGGCCAGCCGGTATGTGGACGCCGTCATCGGGGATCTCGAACAGATCCCGGAGGGAAGATACAGCCAGAACATGCTGGTAAACGTGATCATGGGGAGCTATCTGGACCAGGCCCGCGCGGAGCGGATCCAGGAGGAGCACCACCTGAGCGTGCCGCCGGAGCTGAACATTGCGGATGAAGATTTGAGCGTGTTCCTGAGCAACATGATGCAGAACGCCTTAGAGGCCTGCAGACGGATAAAGACGGGGGAGCGCCGCATCAAGGTGGATATGCACCTGCGGGGAAAATTCCTGTTTATACAGTGCGTCAACAGCGCGCCGGACGAGGAGGAGCACAAAGCACGCCCGGGACATGGGTACGGACTCGCCGCCATGCGCGCGGTCGCGGAAAAATATAACAGCGTCCTGGTGGCAGAGCACACACCGGACGGATTCCTGGTCGAGAGCGACTTCTGCTTAAACAAACGCGGAACTGAGAAAGAAGAAAACCACGGCTCCTAAAAAAGAAAACCGGGGTTCTTAATGAAGAAGATGCCTGCGGCGGTCAAAAGAGATCAGGCTCATGCGCACATTCGCCAGGCTGGCTCTGCTGACAGGCAGAGTATTTCCCGTGGTAAGCAGGATCTGGTTGTGGTTAATCTCGGAGATGTGCTCCAGATTCACAAGAAAGCTGCGGTGCGGGCGCACAAACTGATCCGGGGGCAGAATGACCTCCAGCTCCTGGAGGGAGCCGCGCCAGGATTTGCTGCCGCCGTCCAGCATATGGATCACAATGGTGTGATTATAGATCTCAAAATAGAGCACCTCCGCCAGGGGGAACCGCAAAGTGCCCTGCGGCGTCGTCAGGTGCAGCATGTGCGGGGTGCGCTGCTTCAGAAAGCGGTCCAGGGCGCGCGTCAGCTCCGTGCGGGAGACAGGTTTGAGCAGGTAGTGCAGCGCATGGACGCTGTAAGCATCCACGGCGTAATCCTTACTGGTAGTGACAAACACCAGCTCCATGTCCAGGTTCCGGCCGCGCAGGATCTGGGCGCAGCGGAAGCCCTTCTCTTTGCCGAAAAAGATGTCCTGGAACAGAAGATCGCAGCACATGCCCTGCTCCAGGGCGGTAAGCAGGGCGGATGGATCCAAAAATTGTGTGACATGACAGTCCGTTCCGCGCTCCGAGAGCAGCTCATGCAGCAGCGCTTCCAACTCGGACATAAACGCGCGGTCGTCGTCGCAGATCGCAATTTCATACATAGCGGCATTACCTCTAATTATAGAAAAAGTGCATTTACTGTGCATACTTTATCATAAATCGACAAAAGTGGCAAGATTTTTCAGAACAAAGAATAAGAAAGAATAAGAAAGAATAAGAAAGAACAGACAGGAGGAAAAACATGTACTACATACTGGATGATCGCTATGCACTGCGCGGCTGGCAGAAGCTGCCGTTCGCGCTGCTGGACCGGCGCAGAGGGCGGGCCACCTTCCTGAAAAAAGCGGATATGGAGCTGCTCCTCGACGCGGACGGCTGCACAGACCTGGAGGGCGCGTCCGAGCAGCAGAAAAAAGCGCTGAAAAAACTGGAAGAAGAAGGCATCCTGCACGCCTGCGAGCCGGGGACGAAACTGAAGCCCGATCAGCTTTACAAGTTCTACGACAACCGCTACATCCGCACGGCGCACTGGTCCGTGACGGGGCGCTGCAACTACCGCTGCAAGCACTGCTACATGTCCGCGCCGGACGCCAAATACGGGGAGCTGGACCACGAGACGGCGATGAGCATCGCCCATCAGATTGTGGACTGCGGCATCGCGGAGGTTACCTTGACCGGCGGGGAGCCGCTGGTCCGCCCGGATTTCTTCGAACTCGTGGACGTGCTGCTGGACGGCGGCGTGCACATTTCCCAGATCTACTCAAACGGCCGTCTGGTAACGGACGACCTGCTGAAAAAGCTGGAGGACCGGGGCATCCGCCCTGAGTTCAACATGAGCTTTGACGGCGTGGGCTGGCACGACTGGCTGCGCGGCGTGCCGGGCGCGGAAAAATACGTGACGGACGCGTTCCTGCGCTGCCGTGAGCACGGCTTCCCCACCGGTTCGGAAATGTGTATTCACGAGCGGAACAAACACACCCTGCGGGAATCGGTTCGCTTCCTGGCAGGCGTGGGCTGTGGCTTTCTGAAGACCAACCCTATCTCGGATGTGGGCGCATGGAAAGAGGGCGGGTACGGGCCGGCCATCAAGACAGAGGATCTGTTCCAGGTCTACCTGGACTATATCCCGCAGTACTATGAGGACGGCATGCCCCTGTCGCTGCAGCTGGGCGGCTTCTTCGGTGCCTCGCCGAAGAGCCCGAAGGAGTGGTTTATCCCCCTGAAGAAAACCTGGTGCAAGGATCCGGCGCGGGAGTGCGTCTGCGGCCACGCGCGCATGGTAATGTACATCTCCGCGGAAGGACGGGCGCTGCCCTGCATGTCCTTATCCGGCATGCCCATCCAGGAGAACTATCCGCTCATCACGCAGATCGGCCTGAAACAGTGCATTACCGACTCGTCCTACATGCGGCTCATCGAGACCAGGGGTTCCGAGGTGCTGGCGCACAACCCGGAATGCCTCGGCTGCGAACATGCCGGATACTGCCTGGGCGGATGCCGCGCCGGTGCGCTGGAGACCAGCCCGGACGACATCATGGGACGCGATATGGCGGCCTGCGCCCTCTTAAAAGGAGGATGGGCGGACAAGATCGAAAAGCTCATGGAAACCATCACACTGCCGGAAGAGCAGTAAAAACATACCACACCCAAAGGAGGAATTTTCATGTCAGAAGAAAAGAAAAAAGAAATTTTAGAGCAGGAAAAAGACCTGGGAGCAGATGAGCTGGACGCGGTGGCCGGCGGAAAGGCGTGCGCCTGCGTGATGGGCGGCGGCGGAGAGGCCAACGCTGACGGAAAGGAAAAGGCGTGCGCCTGCGTGCTTGGCGGCGGCGGAGAGTATACGGATGAGGGCGCGTTCGAAAAATGGGGGAATAAGTGCCGCTGCGTCTGCGCTGCCATTGGCATGGGAGAGTAAGCGCATGAATGATGAGAGTCCCCTTTTTGAAAATCAGGAAAAGGATAATCAGTCTGAGAGGAGGAAAAGAGAATGTCTGATACAGAGAAAAAAGAAATTTTAGGGCAGGAAAAAGATTTGGGAGCAGATGAGCTGAACGAGGTGGCCGGCGGCGACCCCTGCGTCTGCATACTTGGCGGCGGCGGAGAGGCATCCTCTACGTACGGGTCTAAGGCGTGCGCCTGCGTGCTTGGCGGCGGCGGAGAGCATACGGATGAGGCCGCGGCGGGTTTGGGAAAGAAGTGCCGCTGCGCCTGCGTTGCCGGGGGGTTTGGAGATGACGCGTTTCCGTGGGAATGGAACAAAGACTGGTGAGAGCTCCCTTTTTGAAGATCAGGAAAAGGATGATCCGTCTGAGAGGAGGTCAGAGGAATGTCTGATGCGGAGAAAAAAGAAATTTTAGGGCAGGAGAAGGATCTGGAAATGGATGAGCTGGACACGGTGGCTGGCGGAAAGGAGTGCACCTGCGTGCTTGGCGGCGGCGGAAAAGCAAGCCGCGGGGATAAGACCTGCGCCTGTGTGATGGGCGGCGGAGGAGAGTATACGGATCAGGTTGCGTCGCTTACGGGGAAGAAATGCCGCTGCGTCTGTGTTGCTGGGGGATCAGGAAAAGAAACGGCACCGTGGGAGCTGGAAAGCCAGTACTGCGCCGGAACCGGAATCACAATAGAGTAAGGGACATTTTATTTGAAAGGAGCAAAAGGAATGTCTGATACAGAGAAAAAAGAAATTTTAGGGCAGGAGAAAGACCTGGAAGCAGATGAGTTGGACGAGGTGGCCGGCGGCGGGGAGTGCGTCTGCGTGATTGGCGGCGGCGGAACAGGAAACCCTGTCTTTGATGAGAAGACCTGTGCCTGCGTGTTTGGCGGCGGTGGAGAGTATACGGATAAAGGCGCGGTCTTCTATGAGGAAAAGGCCCGCTGTTACTGCGTTGTAGGGGGACATGGGGATGGCATTAGCTGACTGAATTTTTTTGCTGTAAAGGACAATCAATTTGAAAGGAGGCGAAGGAAATGTCTGATATGGAGAAAAAAGAAATTTTAGAACAGGAAAAAGATCTGGGAGCAGACGAGCTGGACGAGGTGGCCGGCGGCGGGGAGTGTGTCTGCGCACTTGGCGGCGGCGGGACAGGAGACCCTGATTATGAAAAGACGTGCGCCTGCGTGTTTGGCGGCGGCGGAGAATATAAGTCTGATTATGCGGCCGTTATGGGGAAGTCGAAAGCCCGCTGCGCATGTTTTGGTGCAGGAAGCGGAGTCGACTACTGAACCGGCCGCGATGGCCGGGCGGTTTCTGGTGTTTTGAAAAGGGGTACTGGGAAATAATTGACGGACGAAACGTCGGAAAGGAGACGAACTTATGTCAGAAGAACAAAAAAAAGAAGTGTTGGATCAGGAGAAGAATCTGAACGTGGATGAACTGGACGCGGTGGCCGGCGGCGATACCTGCGCGTGCTTTTTGGGAGGCGGCGGAAACCCCAGTGAAAACTCGCTCGCCTGTGCCTGTGTGGGCGGCGGTGGCGGAGAATACAATGAAAAGGGCGAACAGGAAAATGGAAAGAAATGCCGCTGCGCCTGCCCGGTGGCCGGTCTTGGGGTGGACTGACGGACAGAAAAACTTACATTGCATTTTAACAGACGAAATGTCAGAAAGGAGACAAACTCGTGTCAGAAGAAGAAAAGAAAGAGGTATTAGATCAGGAGAAGGATCTGAACGCAGATGAGCTTGACGAGGCGGCCGGAGGACTGTGGTGCACCTGCTCGATTGGCGGCGGCGGAAAAGGAGACTATGCCGAAAAAACGTGCGCTTGTGTAATGGGCGGCGGCGGAGAATACACTGAATACGGAGAATGGCTATTTGGGAAGAAAACCCGCTGCGCCTGCGTGGGCTACGGCTATGGAAACGGCGACTAGTAAAACATTGACAGGCGAAACGTCGGAAAGGAGACAAACTCGTGTCAGAAGAAGAAAAGAAAGAGGTATTAGATCAAGAGAAGGATCTGAACGCAGATGAGCTGGACGCGGTGGCCGGCGGTGCCCAATGCGATTGCGTGTATGGCGGCGGCGGACCATCGGGCTATGGAGAGAAAACGTGCGCCTGTGTAATGGGCGGCGGCGGAGAATACACTGAGGAGGGCGCAAAGGAAAAAGGGATAAAATGCCGCTGCGCCTGCGTGCTCTACGGCCATGGAAATCCCTGCCGGGCAGAAGATTGACAGAGGAAATGTTGGAAAGGAGACAAACTCATGTCGGAAGAAGAAAAGAAAGAGGCTTTAGGCCAGGAGAAAGATTTAAACCTGGATGAGCTGGACGCGGTGGCCGGCGGCGATACCTGCGCGTGCTTTTTGGGAGGCGGCGGAAACCCCAGTGAAAACTCGCTCACCTGTGCCTGTGTGGGCGGCGGTGGCGGAGAATACAATGAGAAGGGCGAACAGGAAAATGGAAAGAAATGCCGCTGCTACTGTGTGGCAATCGGTGCCGGAGAAGACCTATAAGTGGAACATCGCGGCGAACGCTGAGATGGTTCTGGCGCTTTGAAAAGGGATGCCGGTAAAAAATGGACGGACGAAACATCGGAAAGGAGACAAACTCATGTCGGAAGAAGAAAAGAAAGAGGTTTTAGGCCAGGAGAAAGATTTAAACCCGGATGAGCTGGACGCGGTGGCTGGCGGAAAGTTTTGCTATTGTGCATTTGGCGGCGGCGGAGAAGCAGACCCTGTCTGCGCCGAGGAGACCTGTGCCTGTGTAATGGGCGGCGGCGGAGAGTATTCGGATGTGGTTGAGGAGCTTGAGGGGAAGAAAACCCGCTGCGCCTGCGTGGGCTTCGGCTATGGAGACGGCAGAGGCGGTTTATGACATGAGCCGTGCCGCGGCGATCGCCGGGCTTCCCTGGCTTTTTGAAAAGGGATACTGGGAAATCATGGACGGACGAAACGTCGGAAAGGAGACAAACTCATGTCGGAAGAAGAAAAGAAAGAGGTTTTAGGCCAGGAGAAAGATTTAAACCCGGATGAGCTGGACGCGGTGGCTGGCGGAAAGTTTTGCTATTGTGCATTTGGCGGCGGCGGAGAAGCAGACCCTGTCTGCGCCGAGGAGACCTGTGCCTGTGTAATGGGCGGCGGCGGAGAGTATTCGGATGTGGTTGAGGAGCTTGAGGGGAAGAAAACCCGCTGCGCCTGTGTGGCCATCGGCTATGGAGACGGCAGAGGCGGTATATGACGGAAGCCGTGCCGCGGCGATCGCCGGGCTGTCCTGACTTTTTGAAAAGGGATATTGGGAAATCATTGACGGAAGGCAATGTCGGAAAGGAGACAAACGCATGGCAGAAGAAGAAAAGAAAGAGGTTTTAGGTCAGGAGAAGGATATGGATGCGAATGAGCTGGACGCGGTGGCCGGCGGCGGGTCGTGCGGCTGCGTTCTCGGCGGCGGAGGAGCAGCAGATGAATGGAGTAAAGCCTGCGTCTGCGTGGCTGGCGGCGGCGGAGAGTATACGGATGAGGGTGCGTCATATTGGGGAAAGTGCCGCTGCGCCTGCCCGCTCGTTGGAGGAGGCACCGGGGCGGATTACATTATCGGGTCCCCAAGCTCAAAATGAAACCTTATTTGCGGAAGGGGTAGGAGGGAAAAAAGATGGACAATGAACTGTTTCGCAAGAAAAGCCTTGACAGGATATCTTCCCCGGAACAGATGAACGACTACATTCGGGTAACGAATCCCGGGGTGTGGATGGTGCTGGGCACGATCATCGCCCTGCTGGCGGGCGTCATTATATGGGCCGCGGCGGGGAGGCTGGAAACGGTGGTGCCGGTGGCTGTGGTCGCCGGGGATTCCGGCACGTTCTGCTATGTGCCGGAGGCATACGCCGGTTCGGTGGCAGCGGGGATGCCCGTGCGCATCGGCAAAGAAGAATACGCCCTGGGCGAGCCGGAGCCAAAGCCGGTGGCCGTGGACGAGAGCTTTGACGCGTACACCCTTCATATAGGCGGCCTGACAGTGGGACAGTGGGTTTACAAAACCCCTGTGGACGCGGATCTGGCTGACGGAGCATACGAAGCCGGAATTGTGGAGGACAGCGTCTCCCCCATATCCTTCCTGCTGAATTGAGGTGCCTATGAAAAAGAAAGAGATCAAACAACCGATCACAAAAGGTGTGGCCAAAGTGCCTGTGATCATGCAGATGGAGGCGTTGGAGTGCGGTGCCGCTTCCCTTACCATGGTGCTTGCCTATTATGGGAAGTGGATCCCTCTGGAGCAGGTGCGGGCGGACTGCGGCGTGAGCCGGGACGGCTCCAACGCAAAGAACGTGATGAAGGCCGCGCAGAGCTACGGGCTTGAGGTGCGCGCCAAGCGCACGGAGCCGGAGATCCTGCGGGAGCGGGGGACGTTCCCCTGCATCATACACTGGAATTTTAATCATTTTGTGGTGCTGGACGGGTTTAAGAATGGCAAGGCCATCCTGAACGACCCGGCGCGCGGCACAGTCCCTGTGGATATGGAGGTGTTCGACGCGTCCTTCACGGGAATCTGCCTGCAGTTTGCCCCAGGCGAAAATTTTGAGCCGGGCGGCGCGCCCAAGAGCATGGTGCGCTACGCGAAGATGCGCCTGAAAGACGCGGGCGGCGCTCTGGCCTTTGTGACGTTGATCACACTGATCAGTTCCCTGATCGGCGTGGTCTATCCGGCGTTTTCCCGCATTTTCCTGGACAGACTGCTGACGCATAAAAATCCGGGCTGGTTCTGGCCGTTTCTGGCCGCCCTGGCCGGAATCTCCATCCTGCAGCTTATCACGGCGTGGATACAGGCGGTGTGGTCCCTGCGCATCACGGGCAAGTTGGCGAGCGTCGGCTCCGCCACGTTCCTGTGGAAGGTGCTGCACATGCCGATGGAATTTTTCTCGCAGCGCATGACGGGCGACATCCAGCAGCGGCAGGCCACCAACGCGTCCATCGCGCAGGAACTGGTCAATACCCTTGGCCCGCTGGTCCTGGACGCCGTGATGATGGTGTTCTACCTGGTGGTTATGCTGCGCTATTCCTGGATCCTGGCCCTGGTTGGGATCGCCTCCGTGGCGGTCAACCTGTGGGTGGGAAGGTTCATATCGAAGAAGCGCACGGACATCATGCGCGTGCAGCTGCGGGATTCGGGCAAGCTGTCGTCCTCCACGCTGGCGGCGGTGGAGATGATCGAGACGATCAAATCCGCGGGCGCGGAGAACGGGTACTTTGAGCGCTGGGCGGGCTTCCAGGCCAGCGTCAACGCGCAGGAGATGAAGTTTGCGCGGACGGAGGCCAACCTGGGACTGATCCCGGTCTGTGTCAGCCTCTTTACCGACACGCTCATCCTGTATCTTGGCGTGCTGTTTGTGATGCAGGGGCATTTTACTGTCGGTATGGTAATGGCGTTCCAGGGATTCCTTGCAAGTTTCACTTCCCCCGCCATGAACCTGATCACCGCGGGGCAGACCATCCAGGAAATGCGCACGGAGATGGAGCGCGTGGAGGATGTGATGGAATATCCCGAGGATGAAAATATGTTGGATGCCGCCGCGGACGGAGCGAGCGCCGCGCAGGCAGCGGGCGGGACGAACACTGCACAGATGGTGGGCGGGACGAACGCAGCGCAGGCAGCAGGCGGAGCGAACACTGCACAGACGGTGGGCGGGACGAACACCGCACAGGCAGCGGACGAGGCAGGTTTCGACAAGCTCTCGGGCGCTGTGGAGATGCGGCATGTCACATTTGGCTACTCGCGCCTTGCGGAACCTCTGATCGAAGATTTCAATTTGAAGCTGAAACCAGGCAGCCGTGTGGCGTTTGTGGGCGGTTCGGGCTGTGGGAAGTCCACCCTGTCCAAGCTGATCTCCGGGCTCTACCAGCCGTGGAGCGGCGAGATTCTCTTTGACGGGAAGACGATCCGCCAAATCGACCGCGCGGTGTTTACCGGTTCGCTGGCCGTGGTGGATCAGGATATCATCCTGTTTGAGGACACTATCGCGGAGAACATCAAGATGTGGGACAAATCCATCGAGGACTTTGAGATGGTCCTGGCGGCGCGGGACGCGGGCATCCACGACGACATTATGCAGCGCGAGGGCGGCTATCGCCACAAGCTCACAGAGGGCGGCCGGGATTTCTCCGGCGGACAGCGCCAGAGGATGGAGATTGCGCGCGTGCTGGCCATGGATCCCACCATTATCATACTGGATGAGGCCACGAGCGCGCTGGACGCGAAGACGGAGTACGAGGTGGTAAAGGCCATCAAGAACCGCGGCATTACCTGCATCGTGGTGGCGCACAGGCTTTCGACCATACGGGACTGCGATGAGATCATTGTTCTGGACCGCGGGAAAGTGGTGGAGCGCGGCACGCACGAGGAACTGTACGCGATGGGCGGGTATTACACCCAGCTCGTATCGAATGATTAGGGGAGGGCGTTATGGGTTGGTTTGAAGAACAGATACAGGAGCGGAAACTGCAGGACCAGCAGGCGTTTGAAGACGGCTTCGCCTCGATTGCGGGCGCGGTGCTGGGCCGCAGGGTGGAGGCGTCCGGCGACAGCCGTCAGACGCGCAGCGCCATCGACGAGATCCTGAACTTTTATCATGTGAAAAGCCGGGAACTGCCCGACCAGATCAAGGATTTTAATGAACAGCTGGAGTTCATGCTGCGTCCCTACGGCATCATGCGCCGGACCGTGGACCTGGACGAGGGCTGGTACAAAAACGCCGTGGGCGCGATGCTCGCCGTTCGCAGGGAGGACGGGCAGCTTGTGGCGCTGCTTCCCTGCGGCCTCTTTGGCTATTCCTATTTCGACCCCGCCACCGGCAAGCGCAGGCGGGTAAACAAAAACACGGCGGGTCTTTTCAAGCGGGAGGCGATCTCGTTTTACAGGCCGTTCCCGCAGGGGAAGATCGGGATCCCCGGGCTTTTGCAGTACATTTTTTCCTGCTCATCCTGGGCGGACCGGTTTCTCTTTGCCGGGTCGGCCCTGGCGGTGTCCCTGGTGGGGCTGCTGCTGCCGAAGCTGAACAATCTGCTGTTCTCCTACGTGGTGGACAGCGGGAGCGTGCGCGTGCTTACGGCGCTCATCTCCTTCCTGTTCCTGGTCTCGGTCAGCTCGCAGCTTTTGGAGACGATCAAGCAGCTTCTGACGACGCGCCTGAATACGAAGGTAACGGTGTCGGTGGAGGCGGCCAGCATGATGCGCGTGCTCTCCCTGCCAGCGAACTTTTTCCGGCAGTACAGCACCGGCGAGATGGGGAACCGCATCATGACGATCAAGCAGCTTTCCAACCTGCTGATCACGTCGGTGGCGGCGGTGGGCATCACGGGCCTGTTCTCGCTGCTGCAGATCACGCAGATCTTTGTCTATGCGCCGTCCCTGGTGGCACCCGCGCTCGTCATTGTGTTTGTGACGCTGGCGTTTTCCATTTTCACATCGATCCGCCAGAAGGGGATCACGCAGCAGAGGATGGAGCAGAGCGCGAAGGAGAGCGGTTTTTCCTACGCCCTGATCGGCGGCGTGCAGAAGATCAAGCTATCCGGCGCGGAGAAAAGGGCTTTCGCGAAGTGGAGCCAGATCTACGCGAAGGGCGCGCGGCTCCTCTACGACCCGCCCATGTTTTTGAAGATTAACAGCGTCATCAGCATGGCCATTTCCCTCACGGGGACGCTGGTCATGTATGCGATGGCGGTGCAGAGCGGCGTGTCCGTTTCGGAGTATTACGCGTTTAATTCTTCCTACGCCCTGATCACGTCGGCGTTCATGTCCCTCGCGGGCATCGCGTCCATAGCGGGCCAGATCGTGCCCATCCTGAATATGGCGAAGCCCATTCTGGAGGCGGAGCCGGAGATCGCGGAGGATAAGCAGATCGTGGAGCGCCTGCTGGGAGGCATCGAGTTAAACGGCGTGTCCTTCAGCTATGGGGAGGATATGCCGAACGTGGTGGACAACATGAACCTGAAGATCCGCCCGGGCCAGTACGTGGCCATCGTGGGCAAGACGGGCTGCGGGAAGTCCACCCTGATGCGCCTGCTGCTCGGCTTTGAGACGCCGCAGAAGGGCGCGATCTACTATGACGGGCGCGACATGTCCGGACTGGATCTAAAGAGCCTGCGCAGGCACATCGGCGCGGTCATGCAGGAGGGACGGCTGTTCCAGGGCGACATCTATTCCAATATCGTCATCTCGGCACCGTGGCTTACCCTGGACGACGCGTGGGAGGCCGCGGAGATGGCGGGCATCGCGGAGGACATCCGGCACATGCCGATGGGCATGCACACCATGATCTCCGAGGGCAGCGGCGGCGTGTCGGGCGGACAGCGCCAGAGGATCCTCATCGCGCGCGCCATTGCGCCGAAGCCGCGCATCCTGCTGTTTGACGAGGCCACGTCGGCCCTGGACAACATCACACAGCGCGTGGTGTCGGATTCGCTGGATTCTTTGAAGTGCACCCGCATCGTCATCGCGCACCGGCTTTCCACCATCCGCCACTGCGACCGCATCATCGTGCTAGAGGGCGGGCACATCGTGGAGGACGGAACCTACGATGAGCTGATCGCCCAGAACGGCTTCTTTGCGGAGCTGGTGGCGAGGCAGCGGCTTGATACGGGGCAGGAGCAGTAAAGTGCGCCTGCCGCCCTGGGTCATTTGATGTGGGCCATACGAATAGAACCGTTCGGCAGGAGCAGAAATGCGCCTGCCGGGCGAAGACAGAAAAAAAGAGACACAACACCGAAATGTGATGTGTCTCTTTCAGTTCAAATACCCGTTCCGCAAGAACCTTGCTGTACATCTCCTCTGCCGTCCGGCAGTGAAAATCGTGCATCAGTTTTCCAAGGTCTGTGTCTTCCTGCTTTGAGGAATTTACGTATATGATATACGCTTCGTCGTGGAAATCCCTGTCGGTTTCCTCTATCTTTCGCTTGATATGGTAGATCGGCTTGTCATGCCCCAACACATCCTCCCGTGTGATGAACACCACATACGTCTCCGGGAGTTCATCAAAAATTGGCAAGCTGGCAAGTGACAGACTTGGGATGGGCCGAAGTGCTCAATGCATTGGGCGTGAGAAAAAATATATGTCCAAACGAAAAAAATTACTTGATTTTATGAAAGGAAAATGTTATACTAACAAAGCTTGATTCAAAGAGTTATCGATGCGTGGCTCAGCTTGGTAGAGCGCTGCGTTCGGGACGCAGAGGTCGCAGGTTCAAATCCTGTCGCATCGATTATAAAAAATGCAGGTGCCAACGGCATCTGCATTTTTTATAATCAGTGTGAAAGAAGTGACCTGTGATCTCTGACGGAGCGAACGCATTCGGGCGCAGAGGGTGCTGTGCGCCAGTGGCGCACGTTTAGCACCGACCGAAGCGAAGCGGAGACCGCAGGTTCAAATCCTGTCGCATCGATTATAAAAAATGCAGGTGCCAGCGGCATCTGCATTTT
>CANRIR010000015.1 GCA_947630735.1 uncultured Marvinbryantia sp. | reverse complement strand
GGGTCCTCACGCGATCTGAATGCTTTCAAACAGCTTGCCGATGCTGTCCTGGATGACCAGGTCCGCGTTTTTGTCCCGGGAGGTCACGCTCTTGTTTACCACCACCAGCCTGCTGCCCCGGAAATAGTCGATGAGGCCCGCCGCCGGGTAAACCACCAGGGAGGTGCCGCCTATGATCAGCACATCCGCGTGCGCTATATAGCTGACGGATCTGGTTATAGTATCATTGTCCAGTCCCTCCTCGTAGAGCACCACGTCCGGCTTGACGCGGCCGCCGCACGAGCACTTCGGCACGCCGTCCGACGTGCGCACATATTCCATGTCGTAGAATTTGCCGCAGGTCATGCAGTAATTGCGGTGCACGCTGCCGTGCAGCTCCAGCACCTCTTTGCTCCCCGCCATCTGGTGCAGGCCGTCGATGTTCTGCGTGATGACGGCGCGCACATGTCCCTTTTTCTCCCACTCGGCAAGCCGGATGTGCGCCATGTTGGGCCTGGCCTCCGGCATAAGCATCTTCTTTTTGTAAAAGCGGAAAAATTCCTCCGGCCTGTGCATGAAAAAGGTGTGGCTGATGATCGTCTCGGGGGGATAATCATATTCCTGGTTGTAAAGTCCGTCCACGCTGCGGAAATCCGGTATGCCGCTCTCCGTGGAAACCCCCGCTCCCCCAAAAAACACCACGTTGTCGCTCTTTGCGATCCAATCCTGTAAAAGTTTTGCCTTCTCCTCCATAGTTTCCTCCCTATTTATCAATCAATCTGATCCATCAATCGTCCACGGATGAACTGCTGTAGCCGCCCTTCCTGGGCACGGACTCGTAGGTGCGCACGCGCTTGCCCTGCACGATGAACCTGGTGGCGCTGTCGCCCGTGCAGGTGGAGAGCGTCACCACCGTGTCGTTGTAGCTCACCCTCGCCGTGGTCTTGATCATCGACTGCATCTTTGCCTGATCCAGGAATTCCTTGAAATCATCCCGATCCGAAAATGCGATCTGATAGCTGTCGCTGTATGTACCCACCACGGAGGCCGAGAAGATCTCGTATTTATAGATCCTGGTTGGCGTATAGATCCAGAAATACTTGCTCTTGTCATACTTTTCCTGATCCTGGTACTGCTTCAGGATGCCGAACATGGATCCGTTCTTCATATTGTGCCCGTACACGATGTTGTTGCGGTTGGAGAAAGTGGGGCTGTTCAGGTAATCCAGGAAGATGGATCCCGCAAAGTTGTCCTGTTTGCGGAAGGTGCGGTGCAGATAATAATCGTTGTCGTCCGACTGCACGATAGGATAGCTGATATCCACCGCTTCCATCTCCAGCCAGCCGATGATATCCGTGTTGATGGAGAGCAGTTCTTCAAAATTGATGGGGTTCTCCATCTTCTGCAGCTTCTTGCCCTTCAGATAAGTGGCGTTCTCATCAATGACGGTCTCTCCCCACTCGTCGTCCGCCATAGTCTCATTCTCCACCGTGTCCTCGTCCAGGGGTTCTTCCGTGAGGCGCTCCGCCCCGGTTCCCCCGCCGGTGCCGCCGGACGCGCCGCCCTCGCTCTGCTCCTGCTCCGTGTCCTTATCTTTTACCACAAACTGATCCTCCAGCGCACTGTACTCATCAGTTCCGGCCTTGTAGGCCAGATAGATGGTGATCAGCTGATATCCCGCATAGCAGAACACCCCGAGAGCCAGAATGATGACCAGCGTGCTCAAAAAATTGCCGAACCCGCCCTTCTTTTTGGGCCTGTCTCTCTCTTCTCTTCTCGCCATAGTTTTCTCACACCTTTCTTTCCACATTTTGTGCTATGCCGCATGCCTGCCGCCGTTGGCGGCCCCGGTTCGCATCCGGCTCCTCCCGGTCCTGCGCCGCAACAAGTTCCTTTCGCTTTGCGCTGTGTCCCTTCCGCGAAGGACCGGCCGGGGCATACGCCGGCAGCCACACCGTAAACGTGGTGTAGGAGCGGTCGCTGGCCGCCTCTATCCTGCCTCCGTGCAGCTCTACGATCCGCTTCGCGATGGACAGCCCCAGCCCGGAACCCCCGGTCTGGCTGCTGCGGGCATTGTCCACGCGGTAAAATTTTTCAAAGATCGACTTCAGCTTCTGCTCCGGGATCTGGTGCCCCTGGTTGCGGAAGGTGATCACGATCCCGTCGTCCTTCTTATGCGCGTTGATCAGGATCTCCGTGTCCGTGTAGCTGTAGGCGATGGCATTGCGCAGAAGATTGTCAAACACCCGGGCCAGCTTGTCCGGGTCCCCGTTGACGATCAGGTTCTCGTCCGCGTCCACGCGGCAGGTCATATATTTGGCCGCCAGCACGCCGTAGCTCTCGTCGGCCAGCTGTTCCAGCATGACCGAGAGATCCAGCTGCACGGTCTCCAGCACAATGTCCTGCAGATTAAACCGCGTGATCTCGAAGAACTCGTTGATCAGCTCTCCCAGGCGGGTGGCCTTTTCCAGGGAGACGTGGATGTATTTCTCCCGCTCCTCCTCCGGCATGTTTTTCTGCGCGTCCAGCATGGTCAGGTACGCGATGACCGACGTCAGCGGCGTTTTCAGGTCGTGGGCCAGATAGACCACCAGGTCGTTTTTGCGCTGCTCGCTCTCGATGCTGGAGCGCTCCTTGCGCTTTAAGGTCAGCTTGAGCGACGTCAGCTTGTCCGCGATGGGCTTCAGCTCCGGCATCAAAGAGACCGGCTCGTCGCTGTCCTCCCGCACGTTGTCGATGGCCTTCTCCACGCTCACCAGATAGCGCAGGAGCCGCTTGATCCACACGTTGTAGAAGACAAGAAACAGCAGGATAAAGCCCACGGTCAGGAAAATATACTTATTATCCATGAAGACTTTTCCGTAGAGCTGATCCGCCTCGTTCCAGTCCAGGTGCAGGCTGGTAAACACCCACATCATCAGGTTGGTGAAGGCCTCCTGGAAGATGCCGTCTATGAAAAAGCGGACAATCCCATAGCCCACAACCAGCGTCAGTGCTGCCACCAGGCCGGTTCTGATCAGAATTGTCCTCTTTAGCCTTCCATAATTACTTTTCAATTTTGTACCCAACTCCCCATACGGTCTTGATAAATTCCGTCTTTCCCATGGGCCCGCCCATCTTTTCGCGCAGATGGCGGATGTGTACCATTACCGTATTGTTGCTCTGTTTATAGTATTTCTCGTGCCACACCTGCTCGAAGAGCTGCTCCGAGCTGATGACCTGGCCCCGGTTCTCGCAGAGGATCCACAGGATGTCAAACTCGATGGGCGTGAGGGTGAGCTCCCTCTCGTTGAAAATGCACTCGTGCGTGCTGCGGTTCATCAGAAGGCCGCCGAAATCGATGATATCCTCCTGCTGCTTGCCCCCGTCGTTGTATTTGGTGGAGCGGCGCAGCTGCGCCTTCACGCGCGCCACCAGCTCCAGGGGGTTGAAAGGCTTCTCGATGTAGTCGTCCGCGCCCAGGGTGAGGCCGTTGATCTTATCCATATATTCTGTCTTGGCCGTCAGCATGATGACCGGGAACGTGTGGGACTCCCGGATCTTCTGCAGGATCGTGAACCCGTCGATGTCCGGCAGCATCACGTCCAGAATGGCCAGCGACGGTTTTTCCTTCGCCACCGCCGCCAGGGCGTCCTTTCCGTTGTAGCACTTGACCACATCAAAATTTTCGTTTTTCAGATACAGGCCGATGACGTCCGCGATCTCGCGCTCGTCGTCGACGATCAGTATTTTATCGGGCATGCCGCCTTCCTCCTTGTCTTACGCGGTATAACAGCGGGCCTGCTCCGGCCCGCGTCTTTGAAGACCGGCGTCTCAGCCCTCGCAGTTCCCCACCGTGCGCGGGAAGGGCAGCACGTCGCGGATGTTGGACATGCCCGTCAGGTACATGACCAGGCGCTCGAAGCCGAGACCAAACCCCGCATGGCGCGTGGAGCCGTACCGGCGCAGATCCAGGTACGCGTGGTAGTCCTCCTCCTTCAGCCCCAGCTCGTTCATGCGGGCCAGGAGCTTTTCGAAGCTGTCCTCCCTCTGGCTGCCGCCGATGATCTCGCCGATGCCGGGCACCAGGCAGTCCATGGCCGCCACCGTCCTGCCGTCGTCGTTCTGCTTCATGTAGAACGCCTTGATCTCTTTCGGATAGTCCGTCACAAACACCGGGCGGCGGAACACCTGCTCGGTCAGGTAGCGCTCGTGCTCCGTCTGCAGGTCGCATCCCCAGCTCACTTTATATTCAAACTGATCGTTGTTTTTCTCCAAAAGCTCCACCGCCTCCGTGTAGGTCACATGGCCGAACTCGGAGGACACCACGCCCTCCAGGCGCGCGAGCAGCTCCCTGTCCACAAAGGAGTTGAAAAACGCCATCTCCTCGGGGGCGTTCTCCATCACATAGCGGATGACATATTTCAGCATGCTCTCCGCCAGCGCCATATCGTCCTTCAGGTCCGCGAAGGCAATCTCCGGCTCGATCATCCAGAACTCCGCCGCGTGGCGCGTGGTATTAGAATTTTCCGCGCGGAACGTGGGCCCGAAGGTGTAGATGTTGCGGAAGGCCTGGGCGTACATCTCGCCGTTCAGCTGGCCGCTCACCGTCAGGTTGGTGGGTTTCCCGAAGAAATCCTTTGTGTAGTCGATGCGGCCGTCCTCGGTCCTGGGCGGGTTCTCCAGATCCAGGGTGGTCACCTGGAACATCTCGCCGGCCCCCTCGCAGTCGCTGCCCGTGATGAGGGGCGTGTGCACGTACACAAAATCTCTCTCCTGGAAAAATTTGTGCAGGGCGTAAGCCGCCAGGGAGCGCACCCGGAAGGTGGCCTGAAAAATGTTGGTGCGCGGGCGCAGATGCGAGATCGTGCGCAGGAACTCCACGCTGTGGCGCTTTTTCTGGAGCGGGTAGTCCGGCGCGGACGCGCCCTCCACCGCCACTTCCTGCGCCTGGATCTCGAAGGGCTGCTTCGCCTGGGGCGTGGCCACCAGTTTCCCCTTTACAATGACCGCGGCGCCCACGTTCAGCCGGCAGATCTGCGCGAAGTTTTCCATCTGGTCGTGGAACACGATCTGAAGCGTCTCGAAAAAGGTGCCGTCGTGCAGCACCAGAAAGCCGAAAGTCTTGGAATCGCGCACGCTGCGCACCCAGCCGCCCACCGTGATCTCCTTTTCCAGATATTGCTCCGTGTTCCTGTATATCTCTCTTACTGTGATCAAATCCATGTCATTTTCTCCTGTTATCTTTATTCTCATCAGATTCTCTGATCGTAGTTTTGTGCCGATCGCATATCTAGTATTCAGTATAGCTTATTTTAACCATTTTGCAAAGTATTTTCTTCTTTTTGTCTTTTTGTGCCGCAGTTTCCCGCCGAAACAGAACAAAAGCCGCGCAAATTATACCGGATCCGCTTTTTCTGAATAGACATCTGGCCCATTTTTTGCTATAATAAAACCGCGTATGTTTCCCGCAGGACAGGATGCAGCACAGCGCCTGCAGCGCACTGCCCCGGGAGGATGGAGGATATATACATGGTTGAGAATATAGAACAAAAGAAACCTTTCAGAAAGGACAACAGCCTGACAGCCACCGGCATCGTCATCATCATCATTGTCACGCTGCTCATCGCGTCCTACGTCAAGATCAACGACGTGCTGCGGGATCGCTCCCTGGGGCGCATGGAGGAGGGCGTGGAGACCGTCATCAGCGAGGTGACCGCCAAGCTGGCGCGCGACAGCCGCATCCTGAACGCCACGGCGAACATCATCTCCCAGGCCGACAATTTTGACCTCGAGTCCACCCTGTCGATCATGGAGTACGTCTCCCCCCTGCTGGAGACCATGACCGTGCGCGTGCTCATGCCGGACGACAAGATCCTTCTGCCGGACGGCACCGTCGCGGACGCCGCGGGCAACGACAAGATCTCCTTCGACAAAGAGGAGCCTTTGGGAGAGCATATCTCCAACCGCATGTACAGCCTTTCTACCGATATGCCGGTGCTGCGGCACTTTGTGCCCCTCAAGCAGGACGGGCAGACCGCCGCCCTGCTTTTCGGCGTCACCAACCTGAAGGATCTCCCCAAAAGCCTGAACATCGACAATATCTACAATGCCAGCGCGGAGGTGTTCATCATCGACACCAAAACGGGGGATTTCATTCTCGATACCAAACATGAGGATCTGGGAAACATCAACGATTTCAGCGAGGCCGACCACGAGACGAAGGGCGGCCAGACCTGGGCGCAGTACACCGAACAGATGCTCAGCATGTCCAGCGGCTATGTGGTCTACCGCACATCCGCCGACACCGGCTGGGAATATATGTACTATGCCCCCGCCGGCATCAACGACTGGGTGATCGCGGTGGATGTCCCGGAGAGCGAGGCGTTTGCCAGCGTGTTTACCGTCCAGCGCGTGTGCATTTATCTGGCGGTGATCTTGGCGGTGGTCGTCGTCCTGTATTATATTCTGATGCGCCGCAACGCCAGGCACGCCACGCAGCAGGCCGTGGAGCACGCGGTGCTCACGGAGAAGCTGCAGAAGGCGGAGGCAGCCGACCGCGCCAAGAGCACGTTCCTCTCCAACATGTCCCACGACATCCGCACGCCCATGAACGCCATCATCGGCTTTACCACGCTGGCGCAGACAAACCTGGACAACAAGGAGCGCCTGCAGGAATACCTGAAGAAGATCCTCTCCTCCAGCAACCACCTGCTCTCCCTGATCAACGATATCCTGGATATGAGCCGCATCGAGTCCGGCAAGCTGAATATCGAGGAGAAGGAATGCTCCATCTCGGATATCTTCCGGGATATGCGCAACATCATCCAGACGCAGATGCAGTCCAAGCAGCTCGACTTTTACATGGACACCGTGGATGTGGTAGACGAAAATATCTACTGCGACAAGCTGCACGTAAATCAGGTGCTCCTGAACCTGCTCTCCAACGCCATCAAGTTTACCCCGTCGGGGGGAACGGTGTCCCTGACCGTCCGGCAGAAGCCCCGCGCGCCCAAGGGCTACGGCTCCTACGAGATCCGCGTGAAAGACACGGGCATCGGCATGAGCGAGGAGTTTACCAAACATATCTTCGAGCCGTTTGAGCGCGAGCGCAACACCACCGCCAGCGGCATCCAGGGAACCGGCCTGGGCATGGCCATCACGAAAAACATTGTGGATACCATGGGCGGCACCATCGAACTGCACTCCGAACAGGGAAAGGGCACCGAGTTTATCATCAATCTGGATTTCCGCCTGCAGACCGGCAGCCAGAGCGTGGAAGTGATAAAGGAACTCCAGGGCCTGCGCGCCCTGGTGGTGGACGACAGTTTTACCACCTGCGACAGCGTGACCAAGATGCTCCGCCAGATCGGCATGCGCTCCGAGTGGGTGCTGCACGGAAAGGAAGCGGTGCTCCACGCCAAGCAGGCCTTCGAGCTGGGCGACGAGTACCACGCCTATATCATCGACTGGTTCCTGCCCGACTTGAGCGGGCTTGAGGTGGTGCGCCAGATCCGCTCCATCGTGGGGGACAGCGTCCCCATCATCATCGTCACGGCCTACGACTGGACGGCGTTTGAGGAGGAGGCCCGCGCGGTCGGCGTGACGGCTTTCTGCAACAAGCCGATCTTCCTCTCCGAGCTGCGCGACATCCTGCTGGCGGCAACCAACGAATCCCTTCAGGCACAGCAGACGCAGACGCCCAGCCCGATCCCGAATGTGGCCGAGCAGCTTCACGGGACGCGCCTGCTGCTGGCGGAGGACAACGAGCTGAACCGCGAGATCGCCGTGGAGCTTCTCACAAACAGCGGATTTGTGGTGGAGGCAGCCGAGGACGGCTCTGTCGCCGTGGACAAGGTGCGCTCCTCCGCGCCCGGCTATTATTCTCTCGTCCTGATGGACATTCAGATGCCCAAGATGGACGGCTACGACGCCACCCGGGCCATCCGCGCGCTGGAGGATCCGGATCTTGCAGGCATCCCCATCGTGGCCATGACGGCCAACGCCTTCGAGGAGGACAGAAAACGGGCTCTGGAGTGCGGCATGAACGCGCACATCGCAAAGCCCATCAATGTGGAAAATCTTCTGGAGGTGCTCACAGGCATCCTCTGCAAATAAAGCAGCGCCGTTACAGGAAGTGCGCGATGATCCCCAGCACAAGCAGGTGGGCCGGGTAAAAAATGTAGTACGCATATTTGGGAATGCGGTCTTTGCGCTCGCCGTTGCAGCACCAGATCCCGTAGAACGCCAGCGGCCCTGTGATGTAGAGCAGGCCGATCACCACGCCCAGCAGGGTCTTCAGCACGTTCCGGTTATAGAGCAGGTATAGATCCGCCACAAGCAGCACCATGCCCAGGCCGTAGGCCATGCGGAACATGGTTACCCAGAAAAGGGCGCACAGCACGATCAAAATGCGCAAAATCCCCGGCAGAAAGCCGTTCCCCTCTTTTAACAGATCCAGAAAATACAGCATTACCAGGCAGACCGCCATGGTGGCCAGCGCATTCTGGCTGGAGGGATCCAAAAGCGCCCCGCAGATGGCCAGATCGTAGGGGATCTCGCTGACGATGGCAAAGACGATCACGGTCAGCAGATATTTTTTGAAATTGGAGGTGTTGCGGAACCCTTCCACCAGAAGGAAGGCGAACAGCACCACCGCCAGGCCCTCCATCATCTGCATGATCACGCCGACCCCGGCCTCCGTCATCAGCTTAGGGTCGTTTGCCAGCGCGTCCGACAGGGACGCCTGCGTGTACTGTTCCAGATGAATGATGCCATTCTGCACGATTGCGATGCCGATGTTGGAGATCAGCATCATCACGGCGGCAAAGAGCTTCAGCCCGTCCGCCGTCACAGTGGGCGTCTTCCACACAACGCCCCGTCTTCCCATACCTGCTGCCATTCCAAATCCCCCTTTTTCTAACTTCCGAAGCATAAACACACCATGGCTGGCCTGCCGCAGCTCTGCCGCCATGCCCCTCGGTGTGCCTGGCACAATTTCAGCAGCGCGCCGCCGCGGCCCGCTTGCCACAATTCCAACAATGCGCCGCCGCGGCCCGCTTGCCACAATTCCAACAATGCGCCGCCGCAGCCCGTTTCGCACGGCTCCTACAATGTGAAATCCCGTATCACTTCCAGCGCCGGAAGCGCGTTTCCGTTATAGTCGAACAGCGCCTGGTTGGCCCACTCGTTTCCGTAGGGCCCGCTCTCGTGAATATAATCGCAGGCCGCCCTGGTGGCCCAGCCGCTTCCCGGCACCGGTATCCAGGCCGGTTCCCAGTAGCAGAATCCTTTCCCGCGGCCGTCCGGCACATTGCGCAGGATCTCCAGCAGGTCGCGCATAAAATCCGCCTGGCCCTGGGGAGTCATGGGATAGTCAATCCGGTCCGCCAGTTCCTTTTTCGTAGCCATGCCTTTTCTCTCGTGGGGCGCAAGCCGTTCATACGCGGCGTAGTCCTCCATGGTATAGCCCATGGACACCTCCGCCACCATCAGATCTTTCCCGTAGCGCACGGCAATGTCGTGCAGATTGTCCCGCAGCATGGAAAACGTCCCGTGCCAGAACGGATAGTAGGAAAGGCCGATATAGTCGAAATCCTCCCCGCCGTTATCCAGGTAGTGGTCGAACCAGGTGCGGTAGAGCGCATTGTTCCCGCCGTTGTCCAGATGCAGCATCACTTTGATGGACGGGTCGGCCTCGCGCACCGCGCGCACGCCCGCGCTGACGAACGCCGCAATGGCCCGGTAGTTGGGCGTTTTCCCAAAGGGCCACAGAAGCCCGTTGGAGAGCTCGTTGCCCACGGCCACAAAGCCGGGCGTCACGCCCTCCTCCTTTGTGCGCTTCAGCACATCCCGCGTGTAGTCGTGCACCGCCTTTTCCAGGCCCTTCTCATCCAGGCCCTGCCAGGCCTTCGGCACCGTCTGTTTGCCGGGATCCGCCCAGAAATCGCTGTAATGAAAGTCCAGCATCCAGTCCGCGCCCAGCTTTTTTGCGCGCTTTGCCAAAGCAAGCACCGTCTCGATGTCATCGCCTCCCGCGCCGTAGGAATTTCCCTGCGCGTCGAACGGGTGGTTCCACAGGCGCAGGCGCACCAGGTTCATGCCGTACCGTTTCAGGATCTCCATGGCGTCGTCCTGTCTGCCGCGGTCACAGAAAGTTCCGCCTAAACGCTCCACTTCCAGAAGCGTGGACACGTCCATTCCCTTGATAAAACCGCTCATTCGCTCAGTCCTCAAAATTTTCAAAATCCTCCATCGCGTAGCGCTTCGCAATATCGCCGTAGCGGAAGCGCGCCAGCTCGTTCTTCGCGAGGACGTCCTCCTCCGTTCCCCGGTACTGGCAGCGGATGCAGTAGTATTCTTTTTTGTCTTTGTCGTAGAACATATCGAGATCCAGATCGCGCATGAAGCAGGACGGACAGCGATAGTTTAATTTCCCTTTTCCAGATTGAGCCATGTCGCAAAGACCTCCTTTTCACATAATTTTCCGGTGTAGCCCAGGGTAAACATGGGGCTGAAGGCATAGCCCTCCTTGAAGTAGCCCTCTTTGTCCCTGCCCTCGCAGGTCATGGAGACCTTTGTGTCGATGGGCGGCACCAGGCAACTCACGCGGTCCGCGCCTGTTAAGGCGAACTCCCTGCATTTGTACTCGTAGGGAAGCTGCGTGCACGCCCCATCCTTCTCGGCCGAGAGCACCAGGCTGGACATATCCTCGGTGTACTCCGTGGTCCCGTAGCAGCCCACCATGTACTCGTTGATGGTCACATCCGCGGACGGATCGCTCATGGACAGCACCTTCCGCTCCATCTTGACGGAACCGCTCCCCTCCGGGAAAGTGATCACAGTCTGCAGCTTTACCGTCAGATCCGCGAACTCGATGTCCACCGGGTCCAGCGTGAGGATGCGGTCTTTCCCCTCCTGACTGAAATGCGCTTTCGTGCGGCACAGACACAGATCCACTTCCTCGCCGTTGTGGCAGATCTTCGCGCTGCGCACCGTGCCCTCGCCCGCATAGTGGGTAAAGTACCCGGCGCGGTATTTCTCCTGGATGAGGAACGGATAGCTGGCGTCCTGGATGTGGGGCGTGCCGATGCCCACCGGCCAGTTCAGCTTCGCCACATAGGGCCGCAGATCCACGATCGCGCCGCCCTGGTCCATGTTGATGCCCGCGCGCATGAAGGGGTCGCAGTACCAGAACACCTGCTTCTTGCTGCCGTAGAGAATGTCTCTCCAGAGGGCGCACTCCGGCTCCGTGTAGGTCTTTTTCTGGCGGTAATAGTCGGCGAACTCGCTCATGGTCATGTCGATGAGCCTGCCCTCTTTTTTCAGCTTTCCGTAGTAGGCGCAGCCGTCCTCGTAAGATTTTTTCAAAAGCTCGTAGGGCGCTTCCCAGCGGCCCATCTTGTTCATCCAGCCGGGCCCCACAAACATCATATTGTAGGCGTAGCCGTTGTTAAACTTCGCCTGATAGCGGTACTGGTCGATCAGGTTGTACAGATACGGGTACTCCCAGGTTTTGGAATCGTAGATCATGCCGCGCAGCACGTTCTGCGGATGGGTTCCGAAATTGGAGCCGTTCCCGTCGTAGCAGGCGATGAGATCGCGGCTCAGATGCGGAATGGCCACGATGCCGGAATCCTCCTCCTCGTTTGCGGCCGGCGCGTGGGTGTTCTGTTTGGACGGGATCCACGGTGCCCAGGGGCCGCCGTCCATAAAGGTATACCAGCTGTTGTTGCAGGTGTGGTACGCCTTGGGGCCCTCCTCCCAGCAGGTGGCCACCGCGCACTTCACGGAGGGATATTTCTCCTTGATGTAGTTGGTCAGCTCCGCGTCCATATAATAGGAGCCGGTGGATTCCGGGTAAAAGCCGAAGCGCTCGTGGAATTTTTCAAACACGTCCTGCACAATCGCCTTCTTGTCCTCCATGGAGAACATCCAGATACAGAAATCCTTCGTCTTGTACTTTTCGCGGAACTCCTTGCAGGGCAGCCCCAGCAGGGTCAGCCCGATCTCGTCCCCGTATTTTTCATGATGTTCCTTCGCCAGCGCCACCGCCTCGTCGTTGAACAGGCTGGCGTAGGTCATCTCGATGGTAGTCTTCAGGCCATTCTTATGCGCCGCCTCCTGCTGCGTCTTGAAGATGTCCAGGCTCTCCGTGAGCAGCGCCTTACGCCCGATGTCCTCCGCCTGTCCGTGGCCGGTTACCTTCTCGGCGTACTCCGGCACCATCTCCGGGCGGTGGATAATATTCACAATAAATTGTTCCATAGATCATGGTTCCTTTCCCTAGATTTTTAAGGACACACGCGCATGAAAATCGCGGTCACACGCGCATGAAAAATCGCGCTTCGCACGATGCGCGTCGTGCATCACGGCCTGCGAAGCAGGCCGTGATAGAAAATAAAGGACACACGCGCATGAAAAATCGCGCTTCGCGCGATGCGCGTCGTGCATCACGGCCTGCTGCACAGGCCGTGATAGAAAATCCAACACTTTCCGTTTCAGACAGAAAGTGCTGGACTTTTCTCACAGCAATCTGTGTCTTTTTGGATTCCCCGCCCGATGCCTTCCGGCAGGGCCGCGATAGAAAGAATCGCGGTATGGGGAATGGTCGTCATAGTTCCATATGCCAGTTTCCCTGACATGCATCCTTCAGCCCTTCACAGCGCCTCCGGTAATGCCCTCCACATAGAACTTCTGCATGATGAAGAACAGGATGGAGATGGGCACGGACACCAGCACGCCGCCGCAGCAGAAGATGGTAAAGTAGCTGTTGATCAGGCTCTTGTCCAGCATCTTGTACAGACCGATGGCCACCGTGTAGTTTGCGGAGATGCCCGCGTTTAAGATCATCTTGGCAAACACGAAATCCATCCACGGAGCCAGGAAGCTGCTGATCACAGTGTAGACCAGGATTGGACGGCTCATCGGGATGACGATCTGCCAGAAGATGCGCGCCTCGCTGCACCCGTCGATGCGCGCCGCCTCGCACAGGGCGCGCGGAACCGTGTCAAAGAATCCCTTCGCGATCAGGTAGCCCAGGCCGGCCGACCCGGAATATACCATGATAAGGCCCGCGTAGCTGTTGGTCAGATTGAAGGTTTTCAGCACAAAGTACACGGCGATCATGGACAGCATGCCCGGAAACAGATTCAGGATAACCGCCATGTTCATCAGCGGTTTTCTCATGGGGAACCGCAGCACGGACGTGGCGTAGGCCACCATCACCACAAACGAGGTGGAGATGACCGTGGTAAAGCAGGCGATGATAAAGGTGTTCATGAACCAGCGCGGGAACTGCTGCACCGTGTCCGGGTGGAACAGCTTCTGATAGTGGATGAGGCTCCACTCTTTCGGGAAAAAGGTGCTGGTGTTCATGCCCGGATAAGAGCTGAACGATGTGCACACCAGCCACACGATGGGGATTAGCCAGATAAACGCCAGAACGCCGATCAGGACATTGTGCCCAATGATCCGGGAAGTCCGGTTGCTTTTCATCTTTTTCATTATTGGTAATCCTCCTCTCTGCCGTTTCCGATCATCCGGTTAAACGCGAACAGCGTAAACACCGCACAGATGATAAAGACGATGATACCGATAGCGGACGCCATCTTGTAGTTGTAGTAGTCCTGCGTCAGTCGGAACAGCCAGGTAACCAGCAGGTCTACTTCCTTTGCCTGGGAGTTCGCCATGGCCTGGTTCGTGGTGGTGTAGACACCCTCCGTCAGCAGATAGATCACGTTGAAGTTGTTGATGTTCTTTACGAAATCCGTGACCAGCGCGGGGCCCGTGACAAACAGCATGTAAGGCATGGTAATCTTGGCAAAGATCTGGTACGGCTTCGCGCCGTCCACCCTGGCGCTCTCCAGCTGATCCGCCGGAAGGTTCATCAGCACGCCCGTGGCGATGAGCATCTGGTACGGAATACCGATCCAGATATTGATGAGAATGATCATCACGTGCGCCCAGCCCGGCGCGGAGAGGAACGGGATATAGCTGGTGGATACCAGGCCGATGTTGCGCAGGAACCCGGTAAGGCCGATGTTTGCGCAGATGGTGTTTACGATACCGCCGTTGGAGAAGAAGTTCCTTACCAGCAGCAGCGACACAAACTGCGGCACCGCGATGGTAATGATAAACAGGGTGCGCCAGAACCTCGGTGCCCTGGTCTTCTGGCTGTTCAAGAGCAGGGACAGAAGGATGCCGCCGATGTATGTGGTAAAGGTTGCAAAGAAAGCCCACACCAGCGTCCAGCCCAGCACGCGCACGAAGGCGTAGCTGAAGGTGGTGGTAAGGCCGCCGCCTCCGAACAGGCTCAAAAAGTTGGTAAACCCGGTCCAGGAGAACAGGGCCGACGGAGGCATGTGCTGCTGGTCATAATTCGTGAAGGCCACGAAGATGAGCAGCAGAATGGGTACAAACGTAAATACGGTAATGCCAAGCACCGGAAGCGTGAGCAGGGTAATGTGGAACTTGTCCTCTATGTAAGAGTGCAGGTCCTCGCGGAACGTGTTGATGTGCTCCCCGGCCTCGTCCATCTTCTGGAGCCTGTATACATTGATAATATTCTTCATCCAGATGACCAGCGCCGCCGCCCAGATCACAAAACTGAACAGCGAGAACAGCAGGATGGAGAAAGAATTGTCGTAATCATTAAACTCACTCTTCATGGTCTGCATGTTGAACACACGCTCCATGGTCACGGTTCCGAGCGTGCCGAATTTCGGCACATACTGCATCGCGAACACGATCGTGAACGCGATGACGGCAGCCTCGAGCGCCGTCATGATGACGGCTTTCGCATACTGCCTGCGGCGCGCATAGCCCGCGCCCATCCACACTGCGGATAATTTTACAAACACGTCGCCCTTGACGAACGCCGTTCCGAAATCAGAAAGAAAGCCTCCCACTGATTTAAAGAAACCGCCCACCGCGGCGACCGCTCCGCCTTTCTTTTGATTTGCCATAAAGACCTCCCTGTTACAGATTTCTTTGTGAAAACAGACCCACATGCCAAGGCATATGGGCCTGTCCCATTTTTTATCTCATGCTCGCCTTGCGGCTTCGATATGCAGACTGCTCATTGCATCATGCACGATCGATATGCCTTCCGCAAAATTTATTCTACCGGAGCGGTTACGCCCTCTACCAGAGTATCCAGAGCTTCCTGGATGCCTGCGTCGTCGTCTGCGGACAGGTTGCCCTGTGCGATCAGCTCGCCGAAGGTTGCCGACGGATCCCAGAATTTGCCGCCTACGTTCTGCACTACGCCGAACTCAGCCTGTTTGCCGAGGGCCGACAGAGCCAGGTTTGCAGACACCGCGTCGGATGCCAGCACGTTGCTGTTGCTGGGGCCGCTCTCACGCTGGTCGAAGAACTTCTGCTGAGAGGACTCGTTTGTGATGAACTCAGCAAGCAGAACCGCCCAGCCGGAATTTACGGAGTAACCGTTTACGCCCACAAACTTGTAACCAGCCACAGAACCCTGCTGCACCTGCTCGCCCGCTACGGTAAAGGTGGGCAGCTTGGTCGCCGCATAGCCGTCGCCGAACGCTGTCTGCGCCGCCTGTGCATCCCAGGTACCGGATACAACCGCGCAGAGCTGTCCGCCCGCGATCTGGTTTGTGATGTCGCCGTCAGCGATCGCCATGAATGCCGGGCTGCTCGCAATGCCGATCATGCCCTTAACCACGTCAACGCCGGTGTAGCCCGCCGGGCTTGTGCCGTTCCAGTCCATAGCGGTGGTGCCGTCCTCGTTCAGCGCGTTTGTGAAGCCTGCGCCGTAGAAGAAGGATGCGTTATACCAGCCGGATGCGAGGGTCATGCCAACCTGCTTGCCGGCCGCTTCCGCCGCTGCCAGAAGGGAATCCCAGGACGCCACGTCCTCCTCGGTGAGAACGGAGGAATCATAATACAGGAAATAGCCGTTGTCCGCTGCTCTCGGGAACGCGTACAGGCTGCCGTCCACGGTTGCCGCTTCCACGGAACCCGCTACGTTTGCGGCCTTGACATCGTCCAGCGTCTTGCCAGCCATGGAGAGAACCTCACCGTACTCTTCCAGGTTCAGCAGAGCGCCCGCGTTTACCAGGTCAAAGATCTGATCGCTCGCGAATGCGAATACATCCGCCGCCGCCTCAACGTCGGTAAGAATGGTATCTTTTGCCGTGGACTCGGACTCTACGCCGATCTGAATATCAAATGTCTGATCCGGATACTGCGCCTTAAATTCCTCGACCAGCTCTCCCAGCAGAGTCTGATCTTCCTCTGCGCCCCACAGGGTAAGGGAAATGGTTTCTTCTGCGCTCACGTATGCTGCGGAGGACATCACTGTCGCCGCTGCAAGTGTGCAGGCTAATACTTTCTTTACTCTCATACTTTGCCTCCTTATAATGTGTTATTTTGTGCCGTGCCGGGTGTGCAATATGCATAACTCTCCAGCCTTGATACTACTATACACTGAACATTTTTTGTTGTCAACTACGAAATACCATGTATTTTTTGCATCTGTCTTATCAGTTTTTCACAAAAAAGATCCATACCCCCGCCCGGGCCGTTTTAATCCAGATTATGGCACAGGCTGATGACCAGCACATCGTCCACGGAGGGGTTTTTCACAAAGTAATTTGTGGTCTCCACACGGCGGTAAATGCCGTCGTCCCCCAGTTGGCGCGTGACGACGCTGATGAACTTGTCGCCCCGCCTGTACGCTTTCATCTGGTTCTCAATGCTGAAGGTGTCCAGGAAAAGCTGCTGGTCGTCCGGGTACATGGTGGACGCGCCGTGCTGGATCAGCTCCTCAAACACGCCTGTGGAAGGGCAGGACTGCCTGGTAAAATTCTCGTACGCCATCATATAAAAGCTGTTCCGCGTCAGGTTGGAGAAAATGACCAGCGGATAGCGGATGAACACGGCGTCCAGAAGCAGCTGCACGGCGCTGGACGGCGGCTGCGTGACCAGAATGTCCTCCGTCTCCTCCGCCTTCGGGCGCTCCATGGCCAGACGCCAGAAATCCTCCGCGGGCATGGGCTTCGCGAAGAGGAAGCCCTGGATGACCTTGCAGCTGCAGGTGCGCAGAAAGCCCAGCTGCTGCCGGGTCTCCACCCCCTCCGCCACCGTGGTCAGCTTCAGGCGGTGGGCAAAGGTAAAAATGCTCTCCAGCACGATGCGCTCTTTCTCATTCTCGCAGTTGTTGCTCAAAAGGGACTTGTCGATCTTCAGCACATCCACTTCTATATCTTTTACAAAACTCAGGGAAGAAAGCCCGCTCCCGAAATCGTCGATGGCCACGCGGAACCCCGCTTCCCGCACCTGCCTCACAAGTTCTTTTATGGCGTCCTCGCGGCCCGCCAGAGCGGACTCCGTGATCTCCACCACAATGTATTTCCGGTCCGCGCCGCACTCGTCCGCCACCGCGCAGAGCTTTTCCACAAAATCCTTCTCCGCCACATGACGCCTGGAAAAATTGACGGAGAGCGGCACCTGCCCGATCCCCTGCTGCGCCTGGCGCTTTAAAAATCCGCAGGTTTCCCGGTACATATACCAGTCCAGCTCCATGATGGCGTCCGATTCCTCCAGGACCGGTATAAAGCTGCCCGGCATAATGACCGTGCCGTCCGGCTTTACCCAGCGCGCCAGCGCCTCCGCGCCCACCAGTTTGCCCGTCAGTGCGTCATATTGCGGCTGGTAATACACCTGCATCTCGCGCGCGTGAAGCGCACCTCGAATGTCTGCCAATGTCTCCATTCCCATTTCTATCCGTCCTCCCTCATCTCGGTTTCTATATCCAGCCGTCTTCCGGCTCTGCTTTCAGTCCTTTTCAGTCTTTTTCGCCGTCTTCTGCTTCCGCTTCCAGCGCTTCTTTCGCCAGCTTGTCCGCCAGGTTGTTACAGCGGTCCCCCGAATGTCCCGCGACCTTCCTGAAATCAATCCGCACCTGCTTTCGCGCGGCGTCGTAAAAATCCCGGTAAGCCTGCGTGGCGGGCAGGTTCGCCTTCCACCCGCGGGTGCACCACTTGGCGATGCCCTCGTAGTCATGGAAGATAACGATGTGGCGAAGTCCCTGCTCCAGCGCGTAGCGCATGGCGGCTTTCGCCCCCTCTATCTCCCCGGCCACATTGCGCATCCGCGCCAGGTCGGCGTCCGTTATTTTCTGGGAAAAGCAGAGTTCTTCTCCGTCCCGCAGCACCACCATCCCATAGGAAAAGGCATCGCCTCCGGCGTAGCTGCCGTCCACATAGATATGCACGGCAGGATCTTCTCCCGCTCTGTTCCCGCCCGCATGGAGCTCGGATTCATGTTTCGCGCGGGATGCAGGCACCGCTTCGCCCTCGCCCGCATGGGACGCGGAAGCCTGCAAAACCGGCTCCCCCGCGCAGATCCCCAGGTACCGCCACGCCTCGTTGATATCGGAAAAGCCCTTGTACTGCGCTCCCGGGTACCCTTCCACACATTCCCGGCACTCCTCCCAGCTCTGGAAGAGTCCCGTTTTCTTTCCTGTTTTCACTGCATAATACTGTTTTTTCGCCATCTGGCCTCCATGTCCTGCCGACCGTTATACCGGTCTTTTTGCTGATGTTTTAACTATATTATTATATATGAGAATTTGCAATAAATTTTTTCTATTCGGGGCAAACTACGGAAAAGATCAAATGGAGGTAATCACATGGAAAAACAAGATTCGGTAAGTTTGTTAAAGGAATGCAGTGCGGGCTCCAAAATGGCCATTTCTTCTATCGACGATGTGCTGGATAAGGTGCAGGATCCCGAGATGAGACAGCTTCTCACAGAGAGCAAGAGCCATCACGAAAAATTGTGTGACGAGATCCACACGCTTCTTACGCGCCACGACAGCGAGGAGAAAAATCCCCACCCCATCGCAAAGGGGATCTCCTGGGTAAAGACCAGCATGAAAATGGCCATGGACGACAGCGATTCCACCGTGGCAAACCTGATGACGGACGGGTGCCACATGGGCGTAAAATCGCTTCACAAGTATCTGAACCAGTATCAGTCGGCCGATCACACATCCAAAGATATCTGCAGCCGCCTGATCGATATTGAAGAACATCTCTGCAAAGAGCTGGAAAGTTATCTGTAGAGCAGGTTACTTCACAAAATATTCCTCGTACCACACTAGGAAAGTATAGATCGTCCATACTTTCCGCCAGTTGTCCGAGTTTCCGCCCACGTAATCGTCAAAGATCGCCTGGATCTCTTCCGTATGGAAGAATCTCGCCGCCGTCTCACCGGAGAACTTCTTTCGCACATCCTGATTATAGCGGTCGTCCGCCATCCAGATGCGGATGGGCACGATGAATCCCAGCTTTTTCCGGAAGGCCACTTCCTCGGGGAGCACTTTCGCGGCCGCCGTGCGGAACGCCACCTTGTTCTGCTCTGCATTCACCTTATAGCGGGAGGGCATGCGGGACGCAATGTCAAATATGCGCCTGTCGGTGAGCGGCATGCGGATCTCCAGCCCGGCCGCCGTGCTCATCTTATCCACATTCAGATAGATGTCGCCCTCCAGCCAGATCTGGATGTCCACGTCGGACATTTTGGTCAGCGGATCCAGCCCCTCCGTCTCCTCATAGATCTCTTTTACGAGGCGGATGGGAAGGACATCCTCCCGGTAGTGTTTCAGGATGCGTTTTTTCTCGTCTTCCTTCATAATGTTGGTATTGCCCACATAAAAATTCTTCAGCTCATCCCCGTAGCGCTCCGCGTTGCGGTACATATTATAGCCGCCGAAAAATTCGTCCGACCCTTCCCCGGAATAGCAGATCTTCGCCGTCTTTGCCGTCTCATTGCAGGCAATGGTAAACGCGATGGCGGAGGCGTCGCCCAAAGGCTGCTCCATATGATACATCACATACGGAACGATGGCAAAATACTCCTCCGGCGTGATGCGGCACCTGGTATTGCCGCGCCCCAGAAGCGCAGCCGTCTGCGCCGCCAGGCCGGACTCATCAAAGCGCTCCTCGTCATAGCCGCAGGAACCCGTCATCCGCACGTCCGACATGGCCACCACATAGGAGGAATCCACGCCGCCGGACAAGAAAGCCACGGCGTCCTCCTCTTTTGTCTTTACCTCCGGCATGATCCCGGCAAGCGTCGTGTGGATCTCATCCGCCCAGTCCTCCAGCGACTTGCTCTCATCCGGATGAAACGTGGGTTTCCAGTAGCGCTCTATGCGGATCCGGCCGTCCTTCCACACCAGGAAACGGCCCGGCATCAGCTTTTTGACGCCCTTGAAAAAGGTATCTTCGCCGGCCACATAGGTAAGGCTCAGATACAGCTGCAGCATCTCCTCGTTCAGCTCTTTTACAAACCCCGGCTGATCCATGATCTGCCGGATCATCGTGCCGTAAAGCAGCCTTCCATCCGCCGTCTGATAATAATAAAACGGTTTTGTGCCAAAGGGATCGCGCAGGCAGAACAGTTCCTGCCGGGCATCGTCCCACAGGGCGAAGGCAAACATGCCGTGCATGTGATCCGCCATGCCATGGCCCCAGATCTCATAGGCTTTTGTCAGGATGGCTCTCTCTTTTTCGTCCCTGGGAAGCGCCGGGTCAATGCCCAGTTCTTTGCAGAGCGCCTCCCAGTTCCGGATATGTCCTCTGTACTCTTTTATCGTTATCATAAGTACTCCTCTCTTTTTCGCAGGGCCGCCTGTCGGTCGGCAGTCACGCTCCCCGGCCGGGAGCAAAAAACCGGAAGATCTTTTCCCAGTACGGTCCGATCGTCCCGTCCGGCGAATTATAAATCTCGTGCCGGGCTTCGGGCACGCGCACCAGCTGCGCCGTCGTCCTGCCCGCCTTCTGCACCAGCGCCGCAAACCTTTCCTGCTCCGGCGCGCTCACAAACGTGTCCTGCCCCGCCTGGAAGATGAGAAGCGGCGTCTCGATCATTTTCCAGGCCCTGCCGCGCAGGAAGCGGTTCAGCCTGCCGGCCTCCCGCAGCCATCCGCAGGACGCCCCGCTCATCTGGTACAGCGGTTCCCGGTTCCGTTTTTCCTGATAAAAAGTAAAGCGCTCCAGACTGGTGGCCGCGCTGTCCGCAAAGGTTTCTTTCCCGTCAAAAGCGTGCTGCCCCGGCACGTAGGATCTCTTCTTCCCGAGCAGGCACAGAGCGGACGCCGTCAGCTTCGCCAGCGGCCAGGGCACCCCGCCCGTGGACGGCCGGATCATGGGCGAGGAGAGCACCGCCCTGCAAAACAGGTTTGGCTCCCCCGCGAGGGCGGCGGCCGCCACGCCTCCGCCCATGGAATGTCCGAAAAGATACAGGGGCAGATCGGGCTGCTCCCTTGCGGCCAGCTTTGCCACTGCCAGAAGATCCTCCACGTAGCGCCGGTAACTGTCCACATGCACCAGTGAGGGATCCTCCGCCAGCCGGTAGCTGCGCCCGTGCCCGCAGTGCTCCGGCATATATACGTGATACCCGTTCTTCAGAAAATAGTAGACGGCCTCCTCGTATTTCTCTGCGGTCTCCGTAAACCCGTGGGAGATAAGCACCGTGCCCGCCGCATGTTCCGCCCGGAAGCAGGCGCAGTACAGCTCTCTGCCCGGCTCCCGGCAGACTCCGAACTCTGTTTTCCGCTTTGCGAGATAGGGCTCCACCGTTTCCAGCATCTCCCGCCGGTAGTTGTTTTCTTTTATGATCAAATCTTTCATGTCCCGCTATTCCTTCTGTATGATGCTGTTGATCTTGATCTCATTATAGGTCAGGAACACGATCCCGCCCAGCACACAGAAACCCGCCGCCAGAAAAGCCGTCAGGCGGTAGCCCGTGCCGGCCGCGGCTCCTACGGTGGAAACCGCTGTAAACAAGAGCATGGACAGGCTCTGCCCCATCTTGAACGCAAAGGTTCTGGCCGCGTAGAACATGCCCTCCCGGTTGTTTCCGGTCAGCTTTGCGTCGCTGTGCGCGATATCCGCCACCACCGCCTGCGGCAGGATGCCGAAGATCGCCATGGGAAGGGCGGCGGCCACAGTCAGAATGGCCCCCTGCACTGTGGGGGAAATGCCCGGGATCTGTCCCAGAAAACCGGTGTAGAAATACGCCGCGCAGAAGATCACAAACGCAAACGTGATCAGTTTTTTCTTGCCCAGCTTCGGCGTCAGTTTGTTGATGGGAATATAGAACACCAGGGAGAGGGCCGTCATGCCCACAAAGTAGAAGGTGGTCATGGTCTCCGGCAGTTTCAGAAGGCTGGTCACAAAGAACGGCAGGCCTGTCTGGAACATGGTAATGGCGATCCAGTAGAGGATGTCGGACGCCACAAATTTGCGGAACTCCCCGTTCCGGAAAGTCGCCGCCAGGGAGCCGAAGGCGCTCTCCTGGGTGGGCACCGTGTTCACATACTCTTTTTCGCGGATCGACAGCACCGGCACCTGCATGCAGAAAAACGCGATCACCGCCAGGATGGCAAAGGTAACGCGGATGGCGTTCACGCGGCCGAAAGCCGGGATGAACGCGCTCCAGATGGTGGGCGCCATGTAGGCGATGGCCGTGCCGGCGATATAGGTAAAGGAAATGACGGTGGAGATGTTCAGGCGCTCCTCCTGCGTGTGCCCGAGCTCCGAGATCAGCGCGTTGTACGGCGTGCAGTACGCCGTGATGGACAGGTAATACCCCATGACCATCAGAAACAGAAACGCCGCGTTTGCCCAGCTCTCCTTGCCGAACGGCGACCAGAACACCAGCACGGTGCACAGGGCCAGCGGCAGGGACGCGGCGCGCAGAAACGGCATGCGCCTGCCCTTCGGCGACGTGCAGCGGTCCGACCAGGACGCGATCAGCGGATCCGTGACGGCGTCAAACACCCGCCCGAACGCGGTTATGGCCCCGATGACGGTAAAAATTCCCAGGATCACAAGTCCCTGCGGAATGAAAACGGTCTGCCCCTGGCTGATCGCCGCCCCGTCCGGCTGATAGAAATAGACCAGCCAGTTGGCGATAAGGCCGGACATCAGCGACCAGCCGAACTGGCCGGTGGCAAACGCCCAGATTTTTCCTGTGGATAGTTTCTTCATAACTCTTCTCTCCTTTAAATCTTTTTTCTCTCTTAAAAAATCTTTTTTTCTCGGAACAAAAAACCTGCCCGCGATCTTCTCACGCATTCCCGCAGCTATCCAGCACTTCCATCAGCTTTTCGACGTCCTCCCTTCGCGTCGCCCAGCTCGCGGCAAACCGCACGGCGGTGTGATCCGCGTCCACCTTCTCCCAGAAACTGAAGCGCACCAGCTTTTCCAGCTTTTGCATCTGCCGGTTCTCCAGAATGAGGAACTGCTGGTTGGTGGGGGAATCCAGCAGGAAGCGATAACCGCGCTTTTGGAACCCCTCTTTCATCAGCTGCGCCATCTCGATGGCGTGGCGGCTGATCTCAAAATACAGGCCGTCCGTAAACAGCGTGTCGAACTGGACGCCCAGAAGCCGCCCCTTCGCGAGCAGCGCGCCCTGCTGCTTGGCCAGGGCCAGGAAATGCGGCGGCATATTGTTTTTGGGGAACACCACCGCCTCCCCCATGAGAGCGCCCACCTTGGTGCCGCCTATGTAAAACACATCGCAGTACTTTGCGACATCCGGAAGCGACACGTCCGTCTCCGGGCTCTCAAGCCCGTAGCCCAGCCGCGCCCCGTCCAGGTACAGGGGAATGTTGTACTCCCCGCAGACGGCCGCGAGGCTCTCCAGTTCTCTCTTTGTGTACAGCGTCCCGTATTCCGTGGGATGGGAGATGTACACCATGCCCGGGAACACCATGTGCTCGTGGTTCTCATCCTGCCAGAAATCCTGCAGGAAGGATCGCAGCTCGCCCGCGTCCATCTTTCCGTCGTGCTGGGGAATGGCAAGCACCTTGTGCCCGCCGTGCTCGATGGCCCCCGCCTCGTGGGCGTTCACATGCCCCGTGGAGGCCGACACTACGCCCTCGTAGGATTTCAGAAGGCTGGAGATGACCACCGCGTTGGTCTGCGTGCCTCCCACCAGGAAGAAGATCTCCGCCTGCGGACAGCCGCACGCCGCGCGGATCTTCTGCTTCGCGCTCTCACAGTACATATCGCTCCCATAGCCGGGGAGCTGCTCCAGGTTGGTCTCTCGCAGGCGCTCCAGAATTTTTTCGTGGCAGCCCTCCGCGTAATCACATTCAAACGAAATCATAGGCCTCCAATTTCTCCTTTGCTCTTCTGATCTGGGAAAGTTCCTCCTCGGAAATCCGATCCAGGCGGAACCGGTTCAACAGTTTCTGTAATTCGGCGCAGTCGTTTTTCAGCTGCTTTTTATCGGCTTTTTCCAGGGTTTTGCCCTCGGTCTTCAGCGCCTGCTGCACCTGCACGAGCAGCCGCTGCGCCTCCGACGTCAGCTCCAGCGCCTCCCTGCGCAGCTGATCCTGGCCCGCATATTCCCCCGCGTCCCGCATGGCCTGGCGGATCTCCTCCTCGGACATGCGGTCGTTGGCGGTAATGACGATGGACTGCTCCTTCCCGCTGTCCAGATCCCTCGCGGAAACCGTCAGGATGCCGTTGGTGTCGATGTCGAAGGTTACCTCGATCTGCGGCACCCCGGCCGGCGCGCGCCGGATGCCCTTCAGGCGAAATCTGCCGATGCTCTTGTTGTCCCGCGCCATGGGGCGCTCGCCCTGCAGCACGTTGATCTCCACGTCCCGCTGGTAGGGCGCGGCCGTGGAAAAAATGCGCGAATAGCGCGTCGGCAGGGTGGAATTGCGCTCCACCAGCCTGGTGGCCACGCCGCCCACGGTCTCTATGGAGAGGCTTAGGGGAATGACGTCCAGAAGCAGCAGCTCCTGGCCCGCGCCCGTTGTCGCTAAGGGATTCCCCTGCAGGGTGCTTCCCAGAATGGCGGCTCCCTTCGCCACGCACTCGTCCGGGTTGATGTTCTTGGACGGCTCCTTCCCCGTGAGCGCGCGCACCTTTGCCTGCACGGCCGGAACCCTGGTGGAGCCGCCCACCAGAAGCACGCGGCCCAGCTCGGACGCCGCGATCCCCGCGTCGTTTAAGGCGCTCTGCACGGGGCCCTCTGTTCTCGCGATCAGGTCGCGGATCAGCTCCTCAAATTTTTCGCGCGTGAGCGTCATGTCCAGATGGACGGGGCCGTCTTTGCCCATTGTCAGGTACGGGAGCTCGATGTGCGCGCTCGCCGACGAGGACAGCGTCTTTTTCGCCTGCTCCGCCGCCTCCGTGATCCGCGTCATGGCCGCGATGTCCCGCGTCAGATCAATGTGGTGTGCTTCCTTAAATTCCCGGAGGATCCAGCCGCGGACGCGCTCGTCAAAATCGTCCCCGCCCAGGTGGTTGTCCCCCGCGGTGGCGAGCACTTCTATGACGCCCTCTCCGATCTCGATGACGGACACGTCGAACGTGCCGCCGCCCAGGTCGTAGACCATGACCTTCTGGGGCTCCCCGTGGTCCAGCCCGTAGGAGAGCGCGGCGCTGGTCGGCTCGTTGATGATGCGCTTCACGTTCAGCCCCGCGATGCGCCCCGCGTCCTTGGTGGCCTGCCTCTGAATATCGTTAAAATAGGCCGGTACGGTAATCACTGCCTCCGTCACCGGCTCCCCCAAAAATTCCTCCGCGTCCTTCTTAAGCTGCATCAGGATCATGGCGCTGATGGTCTGCGGCTTGTACTCCGTGCCGTCGATGCGCACGCTCCAGCTTGTCCCCATCTGCCTTTTCACGGAGCTGATCGTCCGCTCCGTGTTCGTCACCGCCTGCCTGCGGGCGGGCTCGCCCACAAGACGCTCCCCGTTTTTTGAAAACGCCACGATGCTGGGCGTGGTGGGTGCCCCGGACCGGCTGGGGATGATGACCGGTTCCCCGTTTTCCAGAACCGCCACGCAGCTGTTGGTGGTGCCAAGATCAATACCAATAACTTTTCCCATAATTCTCCGCCGCGGGTTTGGTGCCGTTTGCGACGCTGCTGTTGCGCCACAAAGAAAGATTGAAAAACCCCGCAGCTCTTCTTCCCTTCTTTATATATATCAAAATTTTTTCAATCTTCTCCTCAATCTGTCGGAGAACTCTGCGCGCGGGCCCCGCTTCCGCCGTAACGCCTCTGCGCTGTCTGAACCCGCTTTCGCAATATCTCATACCATCTTGCATCAGCATCTTGCGTCAGCAGCATCTGCAGAATGTGCAGAAGAAATTCAGCATACAGAAACTCATGCACATCCGGTTGAAGCCGTCCGCATAGCGCTGAAACTCCTGCCCGTTCTGGTTGTAGGCGTTCCCGGACTGCTGCATGGCCTGCTGCGTCTGCCGGTAAACCGTGTTGTCCGGCTCCCTCTGCAGGGCCTTCTGGATCTGCTCGGCAGCCAGGATGCTGTTGCCCAGCCCGTGGTTCGCCAGCGCGCTCAGATAATACCATCTCGCATTCCGGTACTGGCTCACGATCCCGTTCAGGGTGCTGCTCGCATAGCCGTACTGCTTCATATTGATAAAGTCAACCGCCTGTCGGATATCGGCGCTGTCGCCCGGCTGTGCGCTCGGCCGCGGCATCTGGCGCGGCGTCCCAAACCCGAAGATGTCCTCAAAGTCGAACCCGCCGAATCCGCCGCCCTGGCCTCCATAGCCGCCGTACCCGCTTCCCTGGCTCCCGTAGCCGCCGTATCCGCTTCCCTGGCTCCCGTAGCCGCCGTACCCGCTTCCCTGATTCCCATAGCCGCCATAGCCGCCGCCCTGGCTCCCGTAGCCGCCATAGCCGCTTCCCTGGCTCCCGTAGCCGCCGTAACCGCCGCCCTGGCTCCCGTATGTCCGCTGCTGTTTGGCGTATTTTTCCGGGTTGTTCAGCATGTCGTAAGCCTCGTTGATCTCATTCATTTTTTCCGCCGCCGCGGGATCGTTCGGGTGCAGATCCGGATGATACTCCTTCGCCTTCTTCCGGTACGCCCGCTTGATCTCATCTTTGGTGGCGTCTCTGGAAACGCCCAGAACTCTATACGGATCGTCAACCATGTGACTTCTCCTTTCCCAGTATCTTCGCGTAGTATTGCTGCCAGACACCGCCGTACAGAATGTTTTTCAGAAGGTGCTCATCCTGTATCAGCGGGAGCTTTTCAAACTGGTGTGTGGCATTGCCGATCGCACCCGTGAGGATCTCCTCCATCTCCTCGGGTTTTTTGTGCATGCCGACAAGCGGATTATAGTTGCCGTTTTTGAGATCCTTTTTATAGTCCATGGCGGCGTCCATCAGATAGATGAACCGCCCCAGCTCATAACCGAACTTGCGCAGGCTGTTGCTCCAGAAATCCTCCTCGTACACGTAGAGCTCCGAGAGCATCTTTCCGGAACAGTTGACCGCGTCGTCCGGCACGGCCCCGCGGGTTTTTTCAATCTCGCCCAGGCTGCGGACAGCCTCCGCCACCGCGGCGCTCTGCCTGGGGTACCGGCTCTTGACCTGCTCGAAATCTTCTTTCAGGTATTTCGCGTACTGATATTTCGTCCGCTTGTGCTCGTCCTGCCAGTCGTCCATGCACTTGTAGTAGGACAGCAGGATGGTCATATCCGCGGCATATTCCGTATACTTATTTTCGGACGCCTTTCTCTTCCGGTACGGGTGCGCGGCGCAGCGAAATTCCTGCTCCGTCTCCTGCGGCTCGTAGAGGGAGGAAAGGAAAAGCGCCAGGAAAGCCATGTCGTAATTCAGGTTCATGCGCTGGATCTGTCCGAAGCGCTCGCCGAGGCAGCGGCAGAGCCCGCAGTACACACTGCGGTACCGCCCAAGTTCTTCCTCCGACAATCCTGTTTTGTTGCAGATTACATATCCAAACATTTCTGCGGCTCCCTGTTTCCTGATCCCCGCACACGCGCCAAGGCGCTGCCGGTGCCTGTTTTTTCTGCTGTCATTATTGTATAATGTATAAAAAATAAGTCAACGGCTTTTATACTTTTTTAATCTTTCGTGGACATTTTTTACATTTTTCCAATGTGCCGCCCCCGCTTGCGCGCACGCCGCGCATCCTTCGGGTATCTCCCTTTAAGATACCATATTTCCCGCGTGTGTGACAAGGTTTTCTTTTCTCTGCGCGCTTGCAATTTCCGCCGGAAAAAGATATACTCAGTGCATAGATTGCAAAGGAAGTGACCGATCATGAAAAAACCTGTAATTGGCATTACCCCGCTGGTAGATGCGGCAAGAGAAAGCCTCTGGATGGTTCCGGGCTATATGGAAGGCGTTGCGTGCGCGGGCGGCCTGCCCGTCATGCTGCCCCTGACAAAAGACCCGGACGAGATCCGGCAGATCGCCGGGCTCTGCGACGGATTCCTTTTTACCGGAGGGCAGGATGTATCTCCCGCGCTGTACGGCGAAGACAGGCTGCCGCAATGCGGGGAGACCAGCCCCGCGCGCGATGAGATAGAGCGCCTGCTCCTTTCGGAGATCCTGTCGGCGGACAAGCCGTTTCTGGGCATCTGCCGAGGGATCCAGTTCCTGAACGCGGCGCTGGGCGGGACACTGTACCAGGATCTGCCCGCGCAGAGTCCGTCCGATATAGAGCACCATCAAAAGCCGCCCTACGATGTGCCGGTCCACACCGTGCGGATTGAAAAAAACTCGCCTTTAAGCGAGCTTTTGCGGGCGGAAACCCTGAAGGTCAACAGCTATCATCATCAGGCCGTCAGGGCCCTCGCCCCCGGTCTTTCTGTGATGGCCGTCTCCGAGGACGGGCTCGTGGAAGCCGTCTGCCTGCCGGAGAAGAAATTTGTGTGGGCCGTGCAGTGGCACCCGGAGTTCGCATACAAAACAGATCCAAACTGCCGGAAAATCTTCGAGGCGTTTGTGGCCGCCGCCTCCTAAAGCCCCTCCCCGTCAAACGCGGGGATAAAACTTTCCAGCGCCGTCTCCCCCTCCTGGATGAAGGCGTTTTCCACACCCAGCGCGATGGCGTGATCCACCACCTTTTCGTACTCCCGCTTTGTAACCCTGCGGTTCAGCCCGGGCATGTCCTTCACGTGGGGAAGCGGCGTGTACTGGTTCATCAGGCTCAGGTATACGCGGCCGCCGTACGTCTCATGGACATAGCGTATCACTTCCATGGCGCTGCGCGTGTGGCCCGGCAGAAGCAGATGACGCACGATCACGCCCTTCTGCATCATGCCGTCCCCGTCAAACCGGGGCACTGGCTGCTGGCGCACCATCTCCTCCAGGGCCGCCTTCGCGACCTGCGGATAGTCCGCCGCCCTGGAATAGGCCGCCGCGATCCGGGAGTCCATATATTTAAAGTCCGTCAGATATATGTCCACAACGCCCTCCAGACACGCGAGGGTTTCCTTTTTTTCATAGCCGCCGCAATTGTAGACGATCGGTATGCGCAGTCCGCCGCCGCGCGCCTTTTTTACGGCGCGGATGATCTGCGGCGTGTAGTGGGTGGGGGTTACCAGATTGATGTTGGCTGCGCCCTTTTCCTGCAGTTCCAGAAAAACCTCCGCGAGGCGCTCCTCCGAAATGGGAACGCCCGCACGCGCGTTCGCCAGCACATAGTTCTGACAGTACACACAGCGGAGCACACAGCCGCTAAAAAACACGGTGCCGGAGCCGCTCTTCCCGGAAATGCAGGGTTCCTCCCACATATGAAGGCCCGCACGCGCCGCGAGAACCTCTGTTCCCGCCACCTGGCAAAATCCTTTTTCCCCGGCCGCACGGTCCGCCCCGCAGCCGCGCGGGCAGAGGCGGCAGCCCGTATCGGTCAAAACCGGTCTGTCACTCAAAAAAATGCACCCCTTCCAGGCGCAGAAGCTGCTTTTTTCTCTCCAGCCCTCCGGCATAGCCGGTCAGGCTCCCGTCCGACCCCACCACCCGGTGGCAGGGAATGATGATGGAAATGGGATTGTGCGCCACCGCGCCTCCCACGGCCCTGGCCGATGTGGGCGCGCGCCCGGACTGCCCGGCCATCTGTCGGGCGATCGCCTGATACGTGGTCACTTCCCCATAGGGAATGTCGCACAGGCACTTCCACACCGCCCGGCGGAAGTCCCTGCCCGCGGGCGAAAGGTAAAGCTCCTGCGGGCGCGGCCTCTCCCCGCTAAAATACCGGTCCAGCCAGTCCCTCGTCTGCGCAAGGATATTCGGTTCGCGGTCAAAGAGAGGCTCCTGGGGAAGCGTTTCCAGAAAATACTTCTGCCCTTCCAGCCACAGCCCCACAAGGCTCGTCCCGTCGCTGGCAAGCGTGAGCCTTCCCACGGGAGAATCGTACCGCGCCGCATAATATTCCATACCCTGTACCCGCGTCCTTTCGTCTTGTCTTTTCCGCTGCTTTTATGCCGCCGGATCCGCGCCTTTTGTCTTCTCCGTCGCTTTTACGCCGCCGGTTCCGCCTCTGTTGTCTTCTCCGTCGCTTTTACGCCGTCGGATCCGCGTCTTTTGTCTTTTCCGCTGCTTTTACGCCGCCGGATCCGCGCCTTTTGCTGCGTTTCCGAGCTTTGCGAACCACGGGAACGTGAGCGGCCAGACGGTGCCCGCAAAAAACACCATCAGAAAATAGCGCACCGCATCCGCCGGCATTTGGGGAAGCGCTGCCTGCAGCGGCGCTTTAAGGCCCACCTGAATACACAAAAGCACGATCAGCCCCACGGCCACTTTCAGGATCTGCGCCCACCAGACGGCCTCCACCGGAAAATGAAGATAGTGCTCGTCGATCTGGTTCGACACCACGAGGCCTAAAAGGCACCCCAGCAGAGTGTAGGCGTTCTTGGTGCCCTCGGCGAGGTTCGCCCCGTCCACATCCGCCGGGAACGCATAGAAAGTGACAAATGCCCAGTACGCCGCAGAGAGCGCGACACCCGCCGCCAACAGCACATGTAAAAACCGCCCGTGATCCTCCATCTTGATCATGGGGCTTAGAGCGCACGCCAGAAGAAGCGCCAGCACAAACGACACCCCCACATCCAGCGGCGTGTGGCAGCCCAGGTACATGCGCGAGAAGGGGACCAACAGCAGCAGCGCCGCCGCAATGGCCCTGATCCACTTTTTGTCCGTGATAAACATGACGCAGGTCATGGTCCCCACAATATTCTGAGTGTGCCCGGACGGAAAAGAATAGCCCGTGGCCGCCGCGCGCGCACTCTCCACGATCGTGAACGCGGGATCCTTTACCCAGGGGCGCGGGATGCGGAACCAGAGCTTCAAAAACTGGTTCGCCAGCGTTCCCAGAAAACATACCGTCAGGATATAATATCCGCTTTTTTTATGGAAGCACCAGAAAACCGTGATCGCCACCACCATAAAAAACAGCACGTCGCCGCAGTACGTGATCATGGAAAAAAACGTATTCGCCGCAGGTGTGCGGATTCCCTCCAAAAATCTTAAAAATTCCATTCGCTCTCCTCCCGCCCCATATAAACTTTGAACGCTTTATCCGCGGTTTCGCAGGCCCTCGTACATGGCCGCGGACACCGGCGCAGGGATCTGCAGCCGCGCCGCCTCCCGCACCAGGTAACCGCTGAACGTCTCCACCTCGGACTATCTGCGGGCGTGCATATCGCGCTGCAGGGAGCTGGACGCGTCGTCCGCATATTCCCGGTAAAAGCGGTTGATGATCTCCTCTTTGTGTTCCGGCCTCACGCGGACGCCCTTTGCCAGGGCCACCTGATAAGCCTCGTCCACCAGCGCCTCATACTCGGCAGCCCTTTTCGCGTCCCCGCGCACCTGCCCTATGGGGCAGTCGCAGTAGGCCGTCGTCACGTTGAAAGCGCAGTTTAAAATATATTTTCTCCAGATCTCCAGTTCAATATCCGGCACCGCCGCACAGTCTACGCCGGCGGCGTCCAGAAGCGCTGCGACCTCGCCAACGGCCTGCCGCTCCCGCTCTCCTGCGCTCTTACAGCCGATCTTCAGGTTCGCGAAATTGCCCTGCTGGGTTACGGAATAATCCGGGTTGGCAAAGGAGACAATATAGATCAGCGCGTCGAGAACCGTGCCTCTGCCCAGAAAACCGCGCACGCGGTCCGCGGGGTCCACCCCGTTCATCACCGGAACCAGGATCGTGTCCTCTGTCACCGCGTGGGCGAGATCCGCGCAGACCTTCTCCAGCGAGTAATTCTTCACGCAGATAAAAATAAGATCCTGGGGTTCCAGCTCCTCCAGCGGCACCGCGCACTCCGGCACGGCCACGCGCTCCCCTCTGTACTCGCTGTGCAGCACAAGGCCCCGCCTGCGGATGGCCTGCAGCCTCTCGTTGCGCGCCACAAAAGTGACATGGGGAAACGCGCTTCCCAACATTCCCGCCAGGTAGCCTCCCACGCCGCCAAGCCCCACCACGGCTATTTTTTTGTCTTTCAGATCCCGGCTCATATCCCTGCATCCTCTCTTTTTGATTTCTGTATGGTATTATAGCAGATTTTCAGGACAGGGAAAATAGTTAAAGTAGAAAATTCCGGCAATTTGTGCTATGATGAGAAAAATGTGCGCCAGGAACGGAACCCGCTCCAAAGGGCAGCATAAAACCAAGAGGTGATCGACATGAAATTTATCTATCCCGCCATATTCCGAAAGACCGAGTCCGGAACCTACCGGGGATTTTTCCCGGATCTGGAAGACTGCACCGCGGAGGGAGAAACCCTGGAGGAGGCCGTGGACAACGCCAACGACGCCGCCAGGGACTGGCTGACCGTGGAGCTGGAGGACGACTGTCCCCTCCCGTCCATCTCCGATGAGAGCGATATGGATCTTCAGGAGGGGGACGTGGTGCGCAACATCGCCGTTACCCTGCGCTTTACCGACGGCTGGGACGAGTAGCCCGCCTTTGCCGCGTCGTTTTTACTGCCGTCCCAGGGCCGTGGTGGCAGCCCGAATTTTCGGGTTCTCATGGGATCTCCCGGATCCCATTGAATTTTCAGGATCTCGTTGGATCCCACAGATTTCATGGAATCTCCCGGATCCTCTTTCGCAGCGGCAAAATTTTGGAGGGCGGCACCGACAGTTCGTCAATCCCCATATCCAGAAATGCTTCCGTAAGCTCCGGATCCGCTCCCAGCTCCCCGCAGATGCCCACCCGTTTCCCATGTTTGTGGGCGTTCTGCGCCGCCATGCGGATCATCCGTAAAACCGCCGGGTGGTGCGGATTGCAAAAGCCGGACAGTTTTTCGCTCCGGCGGTCAACGGCCAGAGTGTACTGCGTCAGATCGTTGGTGCCGATGCTGAAAAAGTCCGCCAGCTCCGCCAGTTCCTCGCTGATCATCACGGCGGCCGGCGTCTCGATCATAACGCCCTGTTCGGGCACCCGACAGGGGATCCCCCGGGCATCCAGCTCCTGTTTTGCCTCGCTTACCAGCCCGCAGACGCGGCGCACCTCGTCGGCGGAGATAATCATGGGGTACAGGACAGAGAGATTTCCATATACGGCCGCGCGCAGCAGCGCGCGAAGCTGCGTCTTGAAAATATCCGGCCGCGTCAGGCAGAAGCGGATGGCGCGGCATCCCAGGGCCGGATTCTCCTCCCGTTCCAGGTGCAGATAATCCGCCTTTTTGTCCGCCCCGATGTCCAGCGTGCGGATGATCACTTTTTTCTCTCCCATGGCGCGAAGCACCTGCCGGTATGCCTGCAGCTGCTCCTCCTCCGTCGGGAGGCTTTCCCTTCCCAGATATAAAAACTCGCTGCGGAACAGACCGATGCCGCCCGCGTCGTTTTCCAGCGCACGCGCCACATCCTCCGGGCCGCTGATGTTCGCGTACACCTCGATCTTTTTTCCGCCGCGCGTGATGTTCTCTTTTCCCCGCAGTTCCAGAAGCAGCCCAGCCGCCTTCTGTTCTTTCGCGATCTTCTCCTGCGCCTTTTGGATCGCTTCGGCCGTGGGATCAAAAACAGCCACCCCCGCCGCGCCGTCCACAAGGACCGTCGTGCCGTCCTGTATCTGCCGCAGATCCAGCGGCACCCCCACGAGCGCCGGAATGTTCATCGTGCGGGCCAGGATGGCCGTGTGGGAATTGGCGGAGCCGTGTACCGTCACAAAGGCAAGGACCTTTTCCCTGTCCATCTGCATCGTCTCACTGGGGCTTAAATCGTCCGCCACGATCACGGACGGCTGCGTGACGGAAAAATCCGCCTGCGCGGTTCCGTTTAAGTTTCGGATCAGCCGGCTGACGACGTCCCGGATATCCGCAGCGCGCGCCCGCATGTAATCGTCGTCCATCTCCGCAAATGTGCGCGCAAAGCGGTCTCCCACAACGGCCGCCGCATACTCCGCGCCGACCTGCTCTCTGCGTATCGTCTCCCGGACGGCACTTAAAAACTCCTCGTCCTCCAAGATCATCCGATGCGCCTGAAAAATAGCGGCATGCTCCACACCCACCTCCGCCGCGGCCTTCTCATACAGGTGCCGAAGCTGCTCTTGGGACGCGCTCAGGCCCTTGTTTATGCGCGCGACCTCCGCATCCGCATCCGCAATCCGAACAGGCTTTACCTGCTCGTCCGCTTTTTTAAGAACCACAGCCGGTCCTATGGCTATCCCCTGATTCACAGATTTTCCGGAAAATGTCTGCATCTTTTTCCTCCGTCCCGCCGCTTTGCGGGTTTTCGCCAGCATATTTTTCCAGCTTCCCGTTTCCTGCCGGTATGTTTTCCTGCTGCTCGTTTCCCGCTTTCCGTTTCCTGCCGCTATGTTTTCCTGCTTTTCGTTTCCTGCCGGTATGTTTTTTCTGCTTCCATCATATCCGATTTTCCGAAAAATAACAAGAAAAAGGGAGATGCTCGCCGCATCTCCCTCATCTTTGCCCGTCAGCCTTCTATCGTGATGTATTTCTTCTCCTCAACCGCAGGCTTTTCTTCTTTCTTGGGAACCAGCAATTTCAGGGTTCCATCCTCAAACTTCGCCTTGATCTCATCCTGCGTTACTTCTTCGCCCACATAAAAGCTCCTGCTGCAGGAACCGTAGTGGCGCTCGCGGCGGATGTATCTGCCTTCATCGTCCTTCTCCTCGTCGCTGGAATTTGTGGTGGCGCTGATGGTCAGATAGCCGTCTTTCAGTTCCGCCTGCACATTCTCTTTCTTCACGCCCGGGATATTCATGGTAATCTCATATCCCTGATCCGTGTCTTTGATATCCGTCTTCATCATATCGGTCTTCATGACCTCATGGTGCGGTCTGCGCGTCTCCAACGGATAACCGAAGAAATCATCAAACATATCCCTTCCAAACATATCTCTTCCAAATAAACTGGGCATCATCATAAGTCATCTCTCCTTTTCACATGAACTATTATGTGCGTATTTTTTTATTTTAGAACCCGCAAGCGGCAAATCCATAATTTACTAATTTGTCCTTCTCGCTTGTTCTAGATGTAATATAACACGCATTGTTAGCACTGTCAAGAGATGAGTGCTAATTTTTTGTGAACATTCTGTGAACTTTCTTTGGAATATAGCCTTTTCAACTTTCCCACTTTCCTGGAAATCTCTGTTTTGTACCTTTTTTGTACCTTTTCCGAAAAAACTGCTGCCAGGCAGCTATCTTGAAACCTAAGTACCTGTATTGACGTGGGATAAACAATATTACCGAAACGCCTTGTTTTTTTTCCTGTATAACAATATAATGTAGCAAAACGACAATAAGCAGTCATTATTGCCAATATACTCAATGCGAGGGGGGAGGGAAAAACGCAATTGTATCATGTACGCAATTTCAATAACGATATAAAAGCGGGTATCATAAATCCCAAAATGCTCATCACGGATCTTGACGGAACATTGCTTCGCTCTGACGGGAGCATATCGGAGCGTACAAAAGCTGCTTTGAAACGCTGTAAAGGACAGGGGATATTCGTTGTGATAGCCACTGCGCGATACTGGATCGGTGCGGAACGGTATATAAAAGAACTACTGCCTGATTATGAGATCACAACAGACGGAACCCTTATCCACAGGCATGGCCATGAAATATACAGCTGCAGTCACGGGATTGCGGAGACAAACCAGATCATACAGGATATATTTGCGTTGGAGTGTGATACGGAAATCACTGTGGCGGCAGGCCGTAAGGTGTTTTGGAATAGTAGACACATATCTGAATCCAAAAAATTACATAAAGCCGTGTATTGTGATTACAGCACCCCTCTCACTTGCCGTGCAAATAAAATAGTGGCTATGCTTCCCGATGATGAGACGGCATTAAAGATCGCGGAGAAAAACCATTGCAGGTTACAGGGCTATCGCGGAGAAAAGTGGTATGCTTTCCTGCCCGAGTCCTCCGGAAAGGTGCAGGCAATCCGGGAATTGACAGATATGTTTAATATCCCGCTAAACGAAGTCGTGGCTTTTGGCGACGATAAAAATGATATAGATATGCTGAAACTATGTGGGACAGGCGTTGCGGTAGAAAATGCCATTTCAGATGTCAAAAATATAGCAGATCACATTACTCTGGCAAATGATGAAGATGGAGTGGCTGTGTGGTTAGAAAAAAACGTGCTGTCTGATAAAGTGCAGATCGATCGTAGATAACAAGACATTAAGTATAAGATAATATCTACATCCGACACAATATCCGCATGTCATTAACCCTTTCCGTAACGTACTTCATTTACAAGTGCCTGCATATCATCTTCGCTGGAAACGCCCATTGCGTCAGCAGCATCGGCGAAAGCAGCTTGCGCTCTGCGGATTGCCTGTGCAGATGCATTGCTCACAACTACTTCTCCATCCTGCTTCTGATAAAACAGAATTTTGTCGCCGGATTTGAGACCCAGCAGGCGACGAATTTCAACCGGTACCGTGATTTGCCCATTGGCAGAAATTTTAGCTAGATTCATATAGCTTACCCTTTCATTCTTGAAATCTAAAGAAAACTTGAGATCAATATTATTATATCCCAAAATGGATATGGAAACAACTATTATTTCTATGTATGTGTGCTTACTACACCAGTTCCGCACCGATTGATGTCGAAGACATTGCCAGAAAAGAATAGCAATGCCGCAGAAGCCCCGGAAATCCGGCTCTGCGGCATTTTCCACTATAAAACAAAGACCCATTCACGCTGGCAACGCTTCACATCTTATCCCCGAAGACGCTCTGCCAGGCTTTCCCGCTTCATTTTCTGAAACTGCCTGCCCGGTATTCCCCATGCGACCAGCAAAAGAACCGGAAGTGTGGCCAAGCAGGGAAGCATGGTGCGTTTGGCGAGGACAGAAACGGGCAGATGAAACGTATGGCCGCAGTACCCAAATATAAGCGCAAGCGCGCCGACAAGAGCGCATCCCAGATAAATGCAGCCCTCCGCAGTGAGCATCCATCGCAGCTGCCGTCCGGTCATGCCCGTTGCCTCCAAAAGTGTCAGTTCTTTTTTGCGGCTCAAAACCGTGGTGGCGGTTGTGTTGAAGAAATTCATAATACCGATAAAGGCCAGCACTATGCTCAGCAGGCCGTCACAAAGATCAGGGGATGCGCGAATGTCACAACCGTGAGGCCTGTACCGGTGTCCTCAAGCTTAAAACCTTATCACTTCCGGTTCGTGGGTAAAGGAAGAAAAGGTCGCCGTCGCATTCCGGAAATAAAAAACCTCAGTGTTCCCGTCATCCGCCGAATACATATTCTGCAGGGACGGATAAGCATCCAGCATGGACTGTCTGGCCTCCCGCCTGTCGTCCTCCGCCAGTTCTCCGGCAATGCGGAGCCATTCGCCATTCTGAAAGGCGCACACCTCCACCTTGGGGTTCGCGTGTATCTGTCTGGACACATTCTTTACCTTGCCCGTCTGAATGTAAAGTTTCCCCTCAAAAATATGCGCCGTTCCGAACGGCCGCACTCTCGGCTGATCGCCTTCTACGGTTGCCAGATAATACGTTCCTGCATCCTTTAAAAATTTTGCTACTCTCTCCATGATTGGATCCTCCTTATTTATTTGTCTGCATTTTTTCCAAAAAGCCTCCGGCGGCACTGCACCGACTTGATCATTCCATGTCAATTCCTGATACTTGCCGGCAAGGCGCCTGTCGTAAAAAACTGTTTGTTTTCATCATATCAAAGCAGCATTTAAAATTCTACAATAATTTCATGATTATACTTTACGATTTCATGATTATACTTTACGATTATGTTTATGGGAAGTATACTATGGGCAATACGACAGAACCATCGTTGTTTCCGCACTGTTGTTTCCAAAATCAAATTCGGCGCAATAATTACCTGCTGCAACGGTTCGTTGCGCCCGTTCCTGCGTATGTTGGTAGATATAAAACGGCTTATCTGCTATGATTTTCCTTAATGATAGTAACAGGAGGATACCTTATGACACTCGGAGAGAAAATACAAAAATTGAGAAAGCAACAGGGGCTTTCTCAGGAAGCACTTGCAGAGAAGGTAGCTGTCACACGTCAGACAATTTCAAAATGGGAATTAGGGCAATCTACTCCGGATGTGGATTCTATCGCCCAACTCAGCAATATTTTTAGTGTAACTTCTGATTATCTGATCAAAGAAGATCTGACGGAGCCAGAAGAACTTCCATATAAGAAGCGTAAATATTGCCTGTCGGAACGAGGGAAGCGAACCATTTTGGTATTGTTTTCTGCGGCGTCATTGGTTGCAATTTATACTTGCCTTGTTTGTGATCACTTTACTTCGGAAAAACTCTCATGGTCCTTGATCTCCGCTGCCGCAATTGCGGCGGCATGGCTTGTAATACTTCCCTCTCTGACCGCAAAAAGAAACATTATTTTAAAAACATTGATAGCCGCCAGCATCGTTCCCATTCCTTTATTGGCGATCTTTGCACTGCTTCTGGGCAGGCCGCTCATTTTTACAATGGGAACGTGTATCGCACTCGTTTCGATAATTGCTGTTTGGGTAATTTACAGGATTTTTTGCAAATGCCATAAAAAACTATGGATGGCTTTGGGTTATGCCCTATTAGTTATGATACCCACACCGATCGCGATCACATATATTGTATCTTGCTTTATTCCAGATATAATGCAGAATATGACTTCCAATATATTTAACAGCGGCATTACCCTTGTTTTATCTCTGGTATGCTTTGGCATGAATGATCTATTCTCCCGAAAGAAGGAGGCGCAGCAAAAATGAAGGTTGTTTTTCTGCATGGTTTAGGGCAGACGGCACAAGACTGGCAAACGGTTGCAAAAAATATGTTACAGACTGATGTGGACTGCCCGGAACTTTTTTCATTAACAAATGGAGATTTTACCTACTCCAGTATTTTATCAGGATTTGAAAAAATGTACGAAAAAACAGCGGAACCGTTTGTGCTTTGCGGGCTTTCGCTAGGAGCGCTTTTGGCGCTTGATTATACGATCAGACATCAGAACAAAGTATCTTCTCTCGTTTTGATCGGCGCACAGTATAAGGTTCCAACCTTGCTTATAGATCTTCAAAATGTTATATTTCGCTTTATGCCAGGGAGATCATTTGACAGCATGGGGTTGTCAAAACGTAACACCATACAATTATCCCATTCTATGCGGTCATTGGATTTTAGCCGCAAACTGTGCGAACTAACTTGCCCGGTAACCATTATTTGCGGAGGAAAAGATAGGGCAAATCTGAAAGCATCTAAACAGCTTCATGTTTTATTGCCGCAATCAAAGTTACACATCATTCCCGGGGCAGGACACGAAGTTAATAAATCCGCTCCCGAGGCGATTTCTTTTCTGATCAATAGCCTTTGATCGTTGTACACTTATTGCTGCCCTGGTCGGGTTGTGTTACACAATCTTTAAGGACAGAAAACAGCCGCCATTACCTCGTGATATGATCAACGAATAATGACGGCTGCCGTTTGGTAACAACACATTTGTAATTGCCTGAACACCCTAAGAATTTGCCTGCTTGGAATCACTTTGATCGCAGTTTTCACTATATTTCCCGATGTGATATTCCTTCAAAAGCTGCTCCTGATAAAGCGAATCCTCCGTGGAACGCTCGAGATCTTCCAGGCGGTTGTCTGCAATCAGGGTCGAATTCAACTGGTTAATCGCATCCATGCCGCGCTCCTCGCCTATCTTGATTCCGCGTTTCTCGCCTATTTTCATGCCACGTCTCTCGCCTTCCGCCGCAGCTTCTTCTCTCTGCACTGCTATATCCGTGTCGTAATCATACTCCTCCATCAGCATATTGACCACCTCACTGCCCTTCCGGGTCAAATAGTCTGTAAGGATCCCATTTGCGATGCACTCCCGTATCGCCTCCTCAAGCGCATTCTTATCCCCCTTGTACTTGCGCGTTGCCTCCACGAAACGGCTGTATTCCCGCATCACGCGGCAATCCGTCAACAGCGGGTTGTTCTTATTCGAGTTGATATTGATGATCTTCACGGTCAGCTCCAGCATCGGTTTCTCATCCGACGGCGGGTACGCGCACGACAGGTGCAGCTTTGTCTCCATCGGATAATCTGCACTCCCGTTGTAAAACGTGTAGAACTCCGGCCGCGGCACCTCAATGCGCATAGTTCGGTAACGGTCTCTTACCGGGATGAGCTTTTCGTACTCCCGTGCCACATACATCAGGCACCGCAAGGGCATATTCTCATTCACAGTGCTCTGATGCTCCCCCAAAACAATCCGGCGGTTATTTACCAGGAACGCAATGTCATTTTTTATATTCTTGAAAAAGACATCCTCCAGCCGCACCAGCTCGATCATCGCCTCATCCGTATAGTCCGTGCCGTGCAGGGCGTTATACAGCGACAACAGGTTCGCCTTCGCATCCCGATCCGAATAAAACAGGTCGCAAAACAGGGAATCCTTATATTTACGGTTTTCTTCTGCCATTCTCCGCACCATCCTTTCTTTCATGGCGCTTCCGAATGTAGCCTTATTGTACACCGGCGCGCCCAATTTTACAAGCCAAAACCCATATTGTTTCGCTCACTCCCTCAGTCAAATAGATAGTAACATATTTGTAATAATTTTGTAAATATGTTTGTTTATTAATTATTTATGAATTTATATCATTCTTTTTGATTTCTTATATTATGTAAATATAATAAGATATATAACCGAAATGTTCATGGCCGCCGGGAGGGCCCCTGCGTTTCCGCTACACCTACAACCATTTTACATTCCCTTTGCCATCGAAATGTCCATGGCCGCCGGGAGAGCCCCTGCGTTTCTACTGTACTTCCTCGAAAAAGACAGAGCGGGCAAAAAAATGTCCCCGGATGGAAGACGGGCCATCGGCCTGTCTTTCCAGACGGGAACATTTTGCACGATCTGTCTTTTTCGGGAAGAACAGGAAACGCAGGGGCCCTCCCGGCGGCCTCACAACATTTCACGATCCCTTTTTCAAGCTGTTAAAATTAATCCAGTAAAGGCAAGCGCAGATAAAGACCACTTTTGGCCCTGATTTCCTCCGTATTCTCCAGCACTGCTCCCTCATTCTGTTTTAAAAAACACCTGCAGCGCGTTGTACAGGTCCAGCTGCCACGCCTTCATGTCGTGGACGCCGCCCGGTATTGTGACAAAGTAATAATTTTCTCCCTCGCGCAGCTGCGGGCACGCTACTTTCGCCCTGTCCATGATCTCGCGATGTTCGGCGTATGCGATGTCTCTGTCCCCGGTACAGCAGAACATGCACTTGAGATCCAATCCTTTTTTCTCGCCCTCCGCAAGCGTTTCACAGATTCTCTGCACCTCCCGGTCCCGGTCTCCCTCCGGGCCGCAGCAGCCTGAGAACGGGCCGTACCAGGCAAAGAGGTCAAAGTTGTTGTAAAGCGCGGCGCGGTAGGTGGTCATCGAGCCGAGGGAGAGCCCCGCAAACGCGCGGTGCGCGCGGGTTCTTACCAGATTTTCTTCTGAGACGTCGCCGCAGGCGTAAGTGGAAAACTCTTTTTCCACCGCCGGAATAAGGTCGCGGCGAAGCTCGTACCGGAAATGCTCCGTGAGATCCGTCCCCATCCCCTGCGGCGGCTGGTTCCGGTAATATGTGGGCGTCACAATGATGCAGGGTTCGCAGAGCCCGTCCGCAAACAGGTTGTCCAGAATGGTGGCCGTCTCTGGGAAGGTCTTGAACCACCAGTCCTCGTTCACGCCGCCTCCGTGGAGAAGATAGACAATGTTGTATTTTTTGTCCGGCGTGTAGCCGTGCGGCAGGTAGACCCAGGCACCCTTGGCGAGCGGCTCGCTTAGCTTGTCATAAGTCTGCGATTCATAAGTAAACCGTCTGACTTCTCCTCTTTCGGAAGGATCCCGCAGCATCGCCTCCGGCATTTTATCGGCAAATTTCATGGCGTATCTTCTCCTTTATATCTTTTTTATGATGATTGCACTGTAAGCCAAATGTACAATGCCCCATCTTCACGCGCCCTCTTCTATATTATACAGCAGATCATCTGAACTGAGACGTCCCGCACGTATTACAATTTCCGTATCCGGTGGAACAGCGCCCGGAAGTCTCCCCTGGGGCGCTCCGTCAGATAGCCGGCGCGCATCAGCGTGCTTCCGTGCAGCCGGACGGCGGAACAGCTCCTGTCCACGGGCGGAACCGCGCCGCCCCACATATCCACGTCGGTTATGGCCGGGACATCGCCGTTTTCCAGGATGCCCTCCCCGGTCACTTCGTAGACCGCGTCCGGATCCAGCCCGCGCAGGCACACGCGGCGGCTCAGAGAGTTGGGGATGCCGAGGGGCTGCACCAGCAGCACAAAACCCTCCGCCTGATCCTTGGACAGCACTTCCAGGATGTCCAGGTCCTGACGCAGCCGCCAGGACGCCAGGCGGTAATAATCCCCCTCCCGGATCAGCTTTGAAACGGAGCGGTATCTTTCGATCTGCCCGGGAATGGCCTTTCTCTCCTCCTCCGAAATCTGCGTGATGTCCAATTCATAGCCGAATGTGCCGATCATCGCCATCAGAGCCCGGGTCTCAAACGGCACGCTCCGCTTTGTCAGATCGTTGGGGTTCTTGCAGACATGCGCGCCGATGGTGGACAGGGGATAGAGAAGCGCCGTTCCCTCCTCGATCTGCAACCGCTCGATGGGATCCATGTCGTCCGAGCACCAGATCTGCGGGCTGTAATAGAGCATCCCGGGATCGAACCTCGCCCCGCCCGAGGAGCAGTTCTCCAAAAGAAGCTGCGGAAATTCCCCCAGCAGCCGCTCCTGCAGCTCGTACACGCCCAGGACATGCCGGTGCCACAGCTCGCCCTGCCGGTCCGCGGGCAGATAACTGCTCCCCGCATCGCAGAGCGGACGATTCATGTCCCACTTGATATAATCCACATCGTTTTCCCGGATGACGGCCGCCATGCTCTCAAACAGATAGTCCAGCACCGCGGGGTTGGAAAAATCCAGCACCCACTGCCCGCGGCACAGGCCCGGCTCGCGCCCGCGCATCCGCAGCACCCAGTCCGGGTGCTCCCGGAACAGCCGCGACTCCGGCGCGATCATCTCCGGCTCAAACCAGAGGCCGAAATGCATGCCGTTTTTCTTCAGCCGCTCAACCAGTGGGCGAAACCCGCCCTCCAGTTTTTTCTCGTTGACAAACCAGTCGCCCAGCCCGCCCTGGGGCGATTCGCGCTTCTCGCCGAACCAGCCGTCATCGCACACCAGCATGTCGATGCCGCATTTGTGCGCCTCCTCGGCGATGTCCAGCAGCTTGGGGATGTCAAACTGAAAATACGTGGCCTCCCAGTTGTTGATGAGGATGGGCCGCTCTCTGTATTTCCACGGGCTTCGGATCAGGTGCGTCCGGTAGAAGTCGTGGAGGGTGCGGGTCATCCTGCCGAGCCCGCGGGCGGAATACGTGAGCACCGCCTCCGGAGCCTGGAAGGTCTCCCCCTGCCCCAGCTTCCACGTAAAAGTCTCCGGATGAATGCCGATCGCCATGCGCAGGGAATCAAAAGAATCCCTCTGGAACTTGCCCAGGAAATTGCCGGAATATACCAGGTGCATGGCGTAGACTTCCCCGCTCTCCTGCCCGCAGCCGTCCGAGACGGCGGCGATGAAGGGCTGGGTCTCGTGGCCCGATTCCCCTTTCAGGGATTCCGCGCACACGCCCCCGCAGGCTATATCCTGGGTCTGAATGATGTGCTCCCTGGCCCACGCGCCGCGAAAAGTTAAGGCGCGGAAACCTCTAAAGTCCCCCGCGCGGTCCGTCTCCGCGCAGTCTGCATCCGCCGGGACGGCGTCCAGATCCAGGCAGGCGGACAGCACCCTGGTAAGAAAGATCGGGGAATCCGCCCTGTTTGTGACGGACACGCTGCGCGTGATCACATCCACATCGTCAAAGACCGTATAAAGCAGGGTCACTTCCAGATTCAGGACAGGATCCGCAAGCCGCACCTCCAGCGTCTGGCAGGGGGAGCCGAAGGACGCGGGGAGACCCGGAAGCGGGTTTTTCCCCTCGTACACGGCGTGTCCCTGATAAAAGAGCTCCGCCCCGGCCTGGCCGCAGGCGTCCCGCACCTGCAGGCAGGCCTCGCGGAAATCCCCCGTCCCGAAGCAGGGATATTCAAAGCGGCCGCGGCCGTAGAACGTCAGTTTCTCTTTCGGGTTGACCGAGGGCGTGTAGGGACTTTCCCGGACCCGCAGAAAATAGCGGATGTCGTCCTCCGGGATCGACGCCCCGTAGTACAGGTGGCACAGATAGCGCCCGTCCACAACTCCCAGCACATAGCTGGTGCGGGGCGTGTCCAGGCGGAAGATCTTATCTTTTTCGTTTATGCTGATCATGGCTCTCCTCGCTTTGTCCGTTTTCCGGTTCTTCTTTTTGTTTTATGTCCTGTCCGTCCCGCCCGATCTTCGTTCTCCCGGCCAGCAGGCTGCACAGCGCTCCGGTCAGGGAAAACCCGATACATATATAAAAAGGCAGGACGATGCCCAGAAAAATCTGAGTAAAAAAAGTATAGCATAACACCGGCAAAATCTCAATCAAGATCATCAAAAGAGAGCGCGGCAGATTCTGCACCGCCGCGCGCAGCGACGCTTTCAGCACGTGCAGGGGCCCTCCCTGCGGAAAATCTTCCCGCACAAACACCCAGGAAAAAACCAGGAGCCATAGAAGAAGCAGACACCCCACCACCGGCAGCACAATTTTTTGCAGGCCCGTTTCCAGTGCATCCGCCGCAATGGTCACATCAAACACCAACACAGAACCAGAGGCCAGAAGCAGGATCCACACCGGCACAGTGCGCCCGAAATTTCGGATATAGGCCTGCATATAAGAGCGGTACAGCGACCCTTCTGTGCCCCGGGCCATTTTGGGGAGCACCTCGTGCATGGCGCGCAGGGCCGTTCCGACGGTAAATACCGGGCAGGCCGTGAGCAGAAACAGAAAGTTCAGGATCACATAGTCCGCAAGACGCCCCATAAAAGAAAAGAACGGGTTGTCCATGTCAAATATCGTTTTCATACCGCTCATCCTCCATCCGTGATATACCGCAGAAAGTCTTCCGCCTCTTTTTCGTGTTTCCCTTCGGACGGAAAAACGATCAGCATAGGGTCGTCCGCGCTCTCCCGGATCACGTCCGCAAGCTGTGTAGATCCGAGGGGCACGGCGTCCGCCCCGTCGGCGGAGACAGTTCGGAATTTCCCGCTAAGTCCCTGGCAGTAGCGGAAGAAACTGGCCGGCATGACCACCGCGTCAAGTTCTCCCATAGACCAGCCGAAAAAGAACTTTTCATAATCGCTCTCATTGTTCCCCACCTCTATGTGCCCTGTGTAGCTTATGTGATAATCGGAGTCCACACGCACACGTTCTGGGGACAGGTTCATGGCCTCCGCCAGCCTCCCGACCAACGCGTCGTCCCTCTCATAATCCGTCTTTTCATTCACAATGACGCAGGCGAACGAAACCGTCCGCCTGCCTGCCGTCACATGATAGCCTATCAGAACAACCAGCCCGATGCCCAGAAAGAGGAGCAGGATATGGTACCAGTAATATTCCGCGATATACTCCGCGCGTTCGCTCCCGCTCATACCCTTTGTCTTCGTCCGGATGTCCTCGATCCATCTGCGAAAAAACATATCCGACCTCCGTCAGCCTTTTACCGCGCCCGACGCCATGCCGCTGTACACCTGCTTCTGGAAAAGCAGGAAAAAGATCAGAAGCGGAAGAATGGTGATCAGCACGCCCGCGCAGATGTAATTGTACTTGCTCCCATAAGGGCCTGTGAACGTGTAAAGGGCCGTGGAGATGGTCCGCAGCTCCGGCCGCTGCAGGTACAGATTGGAAGCATAATATTCATTGTATACGCTGACGCCCTTCAGCACCACCGTCGTCATGATAGCGGGCTTTAAAAGCGGAAACAAGATCTTAAAAAATACCCCGAAATACGTGCATCCATCCATCGTGGCGGACTCATCCAGAGAAGTCGGCAGATTTTCAAAAAACTGGAGGAACAGATAAATGGATATAATATCCGTCCCCATCAGCACGATCATATATCCGTAGAGGTGGTTGATCAGCCCCAGGGAGTACATGATCTGATAGATCGTTACCTGCATGGCGATGCCGGGAAGCAGCGAAGCAAACAGAAACAGGCTCTCGATCATACCCCGCCCCGGAAAGCGAAAGCGGTTCAGAATATAGGCAAGCATTGCGCTGATCAAAACAGAGCAGACCAGCACCAGGAATGTGTTCAGGAAGCAGCGCAGCATATTTGCCTTTGAGATCGCCTCTTTAAAATTATCTAGGTATAAAAACGACTTCGGCAGCTCCAAAACAGACCCGTGGGCATATTCGTCCTCGGTCTTAAAAGCCGTAAACACGCAGACGACCACCGGAACCACCGCCACCAGGGCAGCCAGTGTCAGGATCACATATTTCATCACATCAAACACGGTTCCAAGAAAAGATTTTTTTAAGTAGATCATACCCGGCTCCCCTTTCTCTGCTGCATTTTCAGCGCTTTTTTCTTTGCCCTTACCGCCTTTGCGGACTCGTCCTCCGTCCCGTTGTTGAACACATATTTAAAGAACAGTTTCTGTCCCACCGTGCAGAGAATGATCAGCCCCAGCAAAATGATGGCCATAGCGCAGGCAAGGCCCACCTTCTGCGTCTCGTGCGCAACCGAGTTCATCTGGACAAAATAGGTGGCCGTTCCAAAGCTGCCGTTCGTGATAACGTAGGGCGGTTCAAAAGCAGAAAGACAGCCGCTGACGCAGAGAATGATGTTCAGCACAATGATGGACTTAATGCTGGGCAGGATGATATAGCGGAACTGCTGCCACCGGTTGCAGCCGTCCAGAGCCGCCGCCTCATACAGGTCCGAATCCACGGACATCATTGCGCCCAGAAACAGGATGGTATTCTGCCCGGTATAGCGCCAGACCGACGTCGCCGCCAGGGCAATGTTGTTGATCTTTGTGTTCTGCAGCCACAGCGGAAGGTTTTCCAGCTTCATGCCAAACGCCTGCAGGATCGTGTCCAGAACATAGCCGTGAAAATAAAAGAACTTGAAAATAAAACCGATCGCTATGCCGCAGATCAGATAGGGGAAGAACATGGCGGCCTTAAACACGCCCTCGCCCTTTACCTTAAACACAAACAGGCTTGCAAACAACAGCGCAAGAGCAAGCTGCACCGCGCCGCCTCCCATATAGTAGAGGCTGACCAGAAGCGAGCCGAACAGCTCTTTATTCTGGAAAACCCGGCGGTAATTGCTCAGTCCCACAAACTTCCGTTCCCCGATGTATTTCATGTTGTAAAAAGAAAACTGGATCATCTTCGCAAAGGGAATGTAAGTAAAAAGGAGCAGCAGCAGCATGGGCACCGCCATAAAAGTGAGGATGACCAGAACCCGCTGTACATCCCGCTTCAGGAACCACTGTTTGAAAGAGGACGAGCCGGAACTCGCTTGTTTCTTCATGTGTTTCACCTCCTGATAAACACTGCCTCCCGCCCTGTACAGGCAGGAGGCAGCATGCCGTTTACTCTGTGATCTCTACGCCTACATACTCCTGCGCTTCCGTCCATCTCTCGTTCCACTCGTTCATAATATCGTCAAACGGTGTTCCGGAAAGGGCGCCCTCCACAACCTTCGCCACATTGGCGTCCGTCAGTACCTCGGATTCGTTCGCGACTTCGTTTTTCAGGCCCGGTTCCACTTCCTTGGCGTTCGTCATCATCTCCAGTCCGTCAAAGTTTGCCAGGCTGTCCGGCACCGGCTGGTCTTTGCGCTCCGGAATGTTCCCCTCGTCCGCCATGATCGGGGACTCCTCGATCAGCCATTTCACATAGACCATGGAAGCAAGCTGGTTGTCCGCGCTCGACTGATTGTTGATACCGTAGCAGTAGTTGGAATTTACCAGAAGCGCCTGCACGCCGTTTACCGTGATTGGCATGGGGATATAGTCGATCGCGTCCGGATCCTCCGCCAGATCCTTACACTGGTTGATCGCCCAGCTCTGCAGCACCATGGTTGCGATCTCGCCGCTGCCGATCCTAGCTTTGGAGCTCTCCCAGTCTGTGGAAGCGGGATCCTCCTCTACCAGGCCGCGCGCCACCGGCTCATAGAGCATGTAGAACAGTGCGTACGGGCCGTACATTCCGTCGTCCGGCTTTGCAAACGGGTTCTGTTTGTGCGGCATGATGTTTTCCGCGTAGTCCGGATCCGCGTTAGACGGGATCCCGATGTAGCCTGTCCACTGTCCCAGAGGCCATCCATCCGCGAAATTGGTGTAGAGCGGGATCGCGTCCGTGTTGTCCTTGATCAGCTGAAGATCCTCCACAAATTCCTCCGGCGTCGTGGGGTATTCCGTAATCCCTGCCTCGGCCCATACATTCTTGTTGATCAGGATGCCCGGCGTATTCCCGCCGTTGGGGATGCCGTACACCGTGTCCCCGTCGCAGTTCGCGTTCATATTATAACCCGAGTTTGCCACTTGTCAGCTGATTCTAATTAAATTTTTTCCTTATTTTGCAAGGTTTTCCTTGCTTTTT
>CANRIR010000014.1 GCA_947630735.1 uncultured Marvinbryantia sp. | reverse complement strand
AATTCCTACTTCGCTATTATTTACTTGGCTTCATTATAGCATAGCGCATAAAAAATGCAATACTTATTCAAAATTTCCTCTGTTCCTGCACTTCTTCTGAATATTCTTCCTGATCCTGCACATACTGGCTGCATGAAGAACTTTTTGCGCTGCGGCGTATTCGGCTGGTGCCTGGAAATCTTCTGGACCAGTCTGGACTCCCTCCGCCGCGGGGAATTAAAACTTATGGGCCAATCCAGCGCGTGGATGTTTCCCATCTACGGCATGGCTGCCCTCATCCGGCCCCTGTCCGTGCTCTTCCATGGCCTCATCTGCTTAGACTACACACCTCTATGGTTCCTCACGGAGCTTTTCTACGAGAAAGTGCTGGAGCGGAGTTAAACCGATAAAATGCTTATACTTTGGTTTAATGTCAAAGTGTCATAAACCCTTTCATGCTTTCAATCGGTATGTCCGGTTGCGATTCGCGCCTTCGGCGACAACAATTCCCTCGGAGATCAATTCTCTCATATAGTCCCTGGTTCTCGAAGATTTCAGCCCGATACTTTCCGTGATTTCAGACATCTTTGCCGTTGAATGGTCTGTCAGAAATTCTATGATCTGTGTTTTCATGTTTTCTTTTATCGCCGATTTTTTATCGCCGATTTTTATCGCCGATTTTTTATCGCCGATTTTTTCTACGGAAAGCGCAAGTGTAATGCGTTCCGGTTCAAATCCTTCAATAATGGCCGGCTCCTTCCAACCCTGACTTTCCCATACATGATATATATTTGGAATTCCGCTTCCAGCGCGTTCCCCGATATCAATTAGGTTGAACATTTTCAGCATGGCGCTGTTTCTTGGATCGGATATCCCTCCGCTCCTCGCCACGTCAATCTCTATCCGAAAGCCACCCGGGTTAGAAAAGGTAATCTGATCCTTTTTCCGAATGATAACCAGTCCCTGATGTCCATAGTAGTCCGCATTGACCAGACAGTTTGCAAGGGCTTCCCTCAGAGCGGTATGCACCGGCGTGTCATCCACCCTGCTGCCGTTTTCAATGCGGAAAGGCACTTTGATGTCCTGCACAATCCGGTTATAAACCCGAAAATAGAAATCATACACATTCCCACTCCAGTCCCCGGAAGAAGACACGATCCGGTCTGTCCAACGGGCAGAGTCATCCAGCTGCTCCTGATAATCGAGGAAATACATGGGATATTCCCGCACGATCTCATATTCATATCCAAACATCAAAAGCCCTGCTGCCGTCGGATGAAGTCTTCCATCCGCTCCCCTGCCGACAGCCCCAAGCCTGAACAGGAAATCAATATCCTCAAGATCCTCCCACACATGTCCCGGTCGCGCATATTTCATCCGCATTCTGTAACTGTGTACACTGTCATAGCAGAACACATCCGTATCCATCTCCTCAAGAACCTGCATATCCTGTGTCCTGGCAGAAGCGTCCCTTGTCATTGCGAACACTTCTTCTTTCGTACACCGATAATCTCCTTCTCCATTCCGTCGATAAGTGCCAGTCATCGGATTTCCCTCTACATAAACCGGACGGTCATACCGGTGAGCCCGCGGCACAACAATAACGATGATATGACAGCCATCAATCTGCCGTATCGTCACATCCCTGGAAGTAAGGATATTCGTGCTGACCTTCTGAGGGTTATTCACGATATCCCAGAACTCTTTTACCAGCCTCTCAGGATCAGGCAGGTCTACAGGATGCAGCGATCTGTCCTCGTGTTCTTCCACGCCGAGAAGCAAAATCCCGCCAAGTGTATTCGCAAATGCGGAATATGTCTCCCATATGCTGTGCGGCAGACCGCCAAGCGCCTTCTTCGCTTCAATTCGATTATTCTCTCTGTATTTTTCGAGATTTTCAAAATCGAGCATGCTAAACCTCCAGATTTCTCCATGTTCAGAGAAATACACAAAAACTGTCTTTATGCTTGTCCACTTGTTACTCTCAAGTAAAATCCTGAAAACATTATAGGATATCCCTTTCTTCTCGTCAATCATTTGAAAAATCAGATTTGTTAACTCTCACTTGCCTTGCTTTTTACCGGCTTTTCTGTATATTCTTCCTGATCCTGCACATACTGGCTGCATGAAGAACTTTTTGCGATGCGGCGTATTCGGCTGGTGCCTGGAAATCTTCTGGACCAGTCTGGACTCCCTCCGCCGCGGGGAATTAAAACTCATGGGACAATCCAGCGCGTGGATGTTTCCCATCTACGGCATGGCTGCCCTCATCCGACCCCTGTCCGTGCTCTTCCGCTCTTTCGGTTTCGTCACGCGCGGTCTTATCTATATGAGCGGCATTTTCAGCATGGAATACCTGACCGGCTCCTTTCTGAAAAAACGCGGCATCTGTCCCTGGGATTACAGCGACGCCAAGCTGAACTACCATGGCCTCATCCGCCTGGATTACGCGCCTCTATGGTTCCTCACGGGGCTTTTCTACGAGAAAATTTTGGAGAATACTTAATTTTCTCCTTTTCTATTTGCCGGTTATGGTGTATAATAGACCCGATTCAAGGAGCGGCCATCCGCGCTTTGAAAGATCACGAAAAGGAGAATCAGACATGAGACATTTAATGAGCCCTCTTGATCTGACCGTCGAGGAGCTGAACGACATTCTGGATCTGGCAGCCGACATTGCGGCCAACCCCAAAGCCTATGCTCACAAGTGTGACGGTTTAAAATTAGCGACTTTATTCTATGAACCAAGTACAAGAACGCGACTCAGTTTTGAATCTGCAATGATGAATCTGGGTGGCAATGTACTTGGTTTTTCTTCTGCCGACAGTTCTTCCGCCGCAAAGGGCGAGAGCGTCTCTGACACCATCCGCATCATCTCCTGCTACGCGGATATCTGCGCGATCAGACATCCCAAGGAAGGCGCGCCCCTGGTGGCTTCCCTGAAATCCTCCATACCGGTCATCAACGCGGGGGACGGCGGGCACCAGCACCCCACGCAGACGCTTACCGATCTTATGACCATCCGCTCTTTAAAGGGACGGCTGGACAACCTGACCATCGGCCTGTGCGGAGACCTAAAATTCGGGCGCACGGTGCACTCTCTCATCCACGCCATGATCCGCTATCCCAATGTCCGCTTTGTCCTGATCTCTCCGGAGGAGCTGCGGGTGCCCAGCTATATCCGCGAAGATGTGCTCGTGAAGAACCACGTTGAATTTGAAGAAGTGGTCCGCTTAGAGGACGCACTGCCGAGGCTGGATCTGCTCTACATGACCCGTGTGCAGAAAGAGCGCTTCTTCAATGAAGAAGATTATGTGCGCATGAAAGATTTCTATATCCTGGATAAAAAGAAAATGGCCCTGGCCGGGCCGGATATGCTGGTGCTCCATCCACTTCCCCGCGTCAACGAAATCTCTGTGGAGGTGGACGAAGATCCGCGGGCGGTCTATTTCAAACAGGTACAATACGGCGTCTATGTGCGCATGGCGCTGATACTCACACTTCTGAAATGGAGGGATACGACATGTTAAACGTAGGCGCGTTACACGAGGGATTTGTGCTGGACCACATCGAGGCCGGCCGCAGCATGATGATCTACCACTACCTGAACCTGGACAAACTGGACTGCACGGTGGCCATCATCAAAAACGCAGTCAGCAACAAGATGGGCCGCAAGGACATCATTAAGGTGGAATGTCCCATCGACATGCTGGATCTGGATATCCTGGGCTTCATCGACCACAACATTACCGTCAACATCATAAAAGACGGCACCATTGTGGAAAAGAAGGTGCTGACATTGCCCAAACAGATCAAAAACGTGATCAAATGCAAAAATCCGCGCTGTATCACTTCCATCGAACAGGAACTGGACCATGTCTTTATCCTGACCGATCCCGAGAAAGAAGTGTACCGCTGCAAATACTGCGAGGAGAAATACCGCAGAAAGTGATTCTTTTGTCCCGAATAATATATATTATTCGGGACAAATTTTCAGTAGATTCCGAGAGATTCGTATTCGTATTCGTATTTGTTGTCGCACATTTTTCATGCGCACTTTCCAATCCCTTGCAGCAAAAAGCTGCCGCATCGCAGATCCATGACCTGCTTTGCGGCAGCCTCTCTTTGAGCAGAGCGATAAGCCGGGTTATGTCGTGAATGGTCATCTATCCAGACCCGGCGTTGCCGCCGGGTTCCAGCGACCTACCTAAAGCTGACGGGCCGCCATACGCTTTGATTCGGTCTTGCTTCGGATGGGGTTTACATATGCCCCGCCTGTTGCCAGGCGGGCGGTAGTCTCTTACACTGCCCTTCCACCCTTACCTTCCATGCGGAAGGCGGTTCATTTCTGTTGCACTATCCTTGGAGTCGCCTCCACCGGACGTTATCCGGCATCCTGCCCTGTGAAGCCCGGACTTTCCTCGCCTGGCACCTTTCGGACAGCCAGCCGCGACCATTTACTCTACTCTATGTCACGATTGTGAAACAATCGTGACACTCGGCGCGCTATCGTGCGTAGCACGATTCTCATGCGCGCGTTGTGAAACATACCAATATGCTGTCCGCACATCCGCAGCCCTGCAGACGATAGGCAGATTTTTGCAGGTTTGCGAGCATAGCTGCGTGCAGAAATCATCTGTTCGAGCCCGCAAAGGGCGAGTTATGATTTCTGCATGCTGATAGACGGCGCAGCAAACCAAAAAAATCGACGTGTCGGCTGGGCTGTGGATATGTGCCGACAGCATGCGTTCGTGCGCACCGCGCAGCACGATCTATATGCGCGCGTTGTGAAACATACCAATATGCTGTCCGCACATCCGCAGCCCTGCAGACGATAGGTAGATTTCTGCACACTGATAGGCGGCGCAGCAAACCAAAAAAATCAACGTGTCGGCTGGGCTGTGGATATGTGCCGACAGCATATGTTCGTGCGCACCGCGCGCACTTTATACTTCAAAGCAGCTCCCGCCCACGAACTCCCGCAGTATAGAATTGATGGGAATACTCTCGCTCGGGATGCTCACAAAGTAATCCAGGAATTTCAGCAGCCTCTTTGCCTCCGGATATTCCGGGGCCGTGCGCGGGATGCCGAACAGCAGCGGCTCCGCGTAGATCTTTAAGACTGCCAACTCGTAGATCAGCGCCGAGTTGAACATCACGTCCGCCTCCTCCTGATTGGGGAAGATGTAGGACTCCTCCCCCCTGCGGACCGAGGGCCACATGGCGATAGTGTCCTTCGCGGCCGTGCCGCGCGTCCTGGCGTCGCGGATGATGCGGCGCAGAAGCCGCCCGTCCGTGGTGGGGATGCGGTTGTGCTCGTCGATGTTCAGCTGCGTCAGCGCGCTGACATAAATTTTAAATTTATTCTCCCTGGGCAGGCTCTGGGACATCTTTTCATTGAGCCCGTGGATGCCCTCGATAACCAGCACGTCGTCCCTGCCCAGCTTCAGCGTGTTGCCCCTGTACTCCCGCTTGCCCTCTTTAAAATCAAAGACGGGCAGGTCCACCTCTTTTCCGGCCAGAAGATCCGACATATTCTGGTTGAACAGCGGCACATCCAGCGCCTCCAGGCACTCGAAATCGTACTTGCCCTCCGCGTCCCTCGGCGTGTCCTCCCGGTTCACAAAATAATTGTCCATGGGGATGGGATGGGGCTTCAATCCGTTGGCCGCCAGCTGTATGGACAGGCGGTGCGAGAAGGTGGTCTTCCCGGAGGAGGACGGTCCCGCGATCATGATGAGCTTCCTGGATGGATCCGACGCGATGGCGGAAGCGATCTCCGCGATCTTCTTCTCCTGCAGGGCCTCCTGGATCAGGATCAGGTCATGCACCTTTCCGTTCACAATGTGCTCGTTCAGATCCCCCACCGAGGTAATGTCCAGCATCCGCCCCCATTTCATGGACTCCTTCTGAATCTGGAAGATCTTGGGTTCCGGCTCAAAGGGCGGCACCACGCCGGGGTTCTCTATGGTGGGGAACTGCAGCACGAAGCCCTCGTCGTAGGGGAACAGATCGAACGCTTTCAGATAGCCGGTGCCCGGCACCATGTAGCCGTAAAAGTAATCGTGGTAGCCGTCCAGGCTGTACACGTTTACCTTGGAAGCCATGCGGTAGTGGAACAGCTTCTTCTTATCCTCCATGCCCAGACGACCGAACAGCTCGATGGCGTCGTCCGTCCCGATGGAATTTTTGCTGATGACGATGTCCCGCTTGACCAGCTCTTTCATGGCGGCTTTTACCTTTTTCAGGAACGAGGCCTTCACGGACGGCATGCCCTCTATGGTTATGTACAGGCCCTCGCTGACCGAAAAGTGCACGCAGAGCCTGCCGGTCTCCTCGCCCATCTGCTGGATGGCTTTCAGCATCAGCAGGACCACGCTCCTGCGGTACACCGAAAATCCCACGGGATCCGCCACCGTCAGAAAGGAGATCGTCTCCCCGTCCGACATGTGCTTGTTCAGCTCCCGCAGCTTTCCGTTTACCACGGCGAGCACAATATCGCAGGGGTATTCTTTCTGGTGCTCTTTCGCCGCGGCAAGATAGGAAGTGCCGTCCCGGTATGTCTTCTTTACGCCGTTGATCGTTACGCTCATCTGATCCTTCATAGTTCGTCCTCCCTGTCTTAGATCACTTCAAACGGACTGCTGATCCCAGCCTTCGCGACTTTGAGGTCCTTGCCCGCTCCCTTCAGGAACTTTTCCATCTGCGCCATGAAGATATGCTCCAGGCCGTAATGCCCCGCGTCTATGATGGCGAGCCCCTCGTCCACGGCGTCGATGCCTTCATGGTGCCCGATGTCGCCCGTGATCAAAACCTGTGCCTTGGCGGCGATGGCAGGCGCGATCATGCTCTTGCCGGAGCCCGGGGAGATGGCCACGCGCTGGACCACCTGCTCCAGATCGCCGAAGATCTTCACATTGTCCAGCTTGAAAATGGTCTTTACCAGTTCCCCGCACTCGCGCAGGGTTACCGGACGGACCAGAGAGCCCACCCGGCCGAAGCCCATGTATTCCGCCGTCCGCTTGTCGATCCCCGTGACTTCCAGGATCTCCGGTTTCTGCAGCTTCATCATATTTCCGGCGATCTGCGCCATCTCCTCCACATCGTAGTTGGTGTGGCAGGAATAGCAGCAGATGTCGTGCCGGATCAGCTCCAGAAATTTTCTGCCGACCCGGGTTTCGGTCGTCACCGACTTGATCCCGCTCATGGTGAGGGGATGGTGCAGAAGCAGCATGTCCGCCTCCCACGCCGCCGCCTGGGCGATCACATCGTCCGTGGCGTCCAGGGCCACAAACACTTTTTTAATCTCCTTCTGGCGTCTGCCGGCCTGAAAACCGGAGTTGTCCCAGGACGCCGCTTTTTCCGGCGGGAACGCCTCCTCTATTTTCTGTATCAGTTCCTTTGCGGTCATAGCCTCGCCTCCTCTGTCTGATGGTATTTTACGGTTCTTTTCGCCCGTCTGTCAAGCGTTTACCAATAATTTTGCCTTTTGGAGCAGCTCCCGGTCCTTTTCCAGCTGCCGCAGGCGCTCCCGGATGCGGCCTCCCTCCCGGTCCGAGAGGTTCGCCCCGATCTCGTCCAGGATCCGCTCCTCCCTGTCCAGAAATTCCGCCAGCACGCGGTTCCGGCTGCGGATCAGGTGCCTGCCGTAGCGGTACTCAACATCCTCCCAGGGTTCCGCCTCCTGCCGCCGCGCCTTCATGAGCGGGTAAAACTTGCCGTCATCCTTTACCATATCCTCCTGCACGATGCGATAGCCCTGCCGGTGCAGGAACCGGCGCACGGACTCTATCTCCGACTGGGGCTGCAGAACAAACGTCCCCACGCCCTGCAGGCGGGCTTCCCCCTCTGTGAGAATGCGGATCATCAGCTGGCCGCCCATCCCCGCAAGGACGACCGTGTCCGCCTCCCCGGGCAGAAGCTCGGCCGCGCCGTCCGAGAGCCTGGTGATGATCTTCTCCTCAAGGCCATACTGGCGGATGTGTTCCCGGGCGCGCTCCAGGGGGCCGGGGTTGACGTCCATGGCCACGGCGTATTCCAGGTTCCGATAAAGCGCCAGATAGATGGGCACGTACCCGTGGTCCGTCCCGATGTCCGCCAGCCGCACGGCACCCGCCGCCATTTCGGCCACCGCCATAAGCCGCGTGGAAAGCTGCATGTCCGTTCCTCCTTCTCTTCCCAGTCTATATGAATCTGCGCAGACGCGTTCAGCGCACTTCGATCTGTGTAAACCTGCGCAGACACGTTCAGCGCTCTTCGGTCTATGTGAACCTGCGCAGACGTGATCATCACACTTCGATCTGTGTACATTTGCACAGACGCGGCCGGCGCACCTCGACCCGCGAAAACCGGCCAGGATGCGGTCAGCGCACCTCGATCTGCGGGAGGCGGCGCGCCTGCTTCTGTCTCGCGATCAGCTTCTGCAGGCCGTCCATATCCGTCGGGTCCAGGTGGGCCCTCTGCTCGTCCAGGCTCGCCAGGATGACCCTCTGCAGGGCCTCCCGCAGGGCCTTGGAGCGCTCCGCGTCCGAGTTTACCTGAAGATCCTGGTGGAACAGCGCCGCCACCTGGCTCTGCTCCTGCGGATCCTCAAAGTGGTCGATGATCCCGGCGGGCGAGAGTTCTCCCGCCTCGTACTGGGCAAAGAGGAGTTTCGCCGCCGTGCGGTACGGCTCCCCGGAAAAGTCCTCCGGGCGCAGATATTCCTTCACTTTGCCGTAGAGGGACGGGTACTCGATCAGCCAGGTGAGCAAAAGCTTCTGGGATTTCTGGACGCCGGTTTCCTGTTCCGCGCGCTCCTTATGCTCCCTGCGCGGGGTCTCGCCGCGCCGTGCCCGCATGCCTCCCAGGGCAATGCTGTTTACCATCTTCCGGAGGCTGTCCGGGCTCACCCGATAGCGCGAGGCCACGGCTTCCAGGTAGGTCTCCCGCTCCAGCTCCTGCTCGAAGCCGGTCAGCTTTTTCGCCAACGCCTCATAGAACGCCGTCTTGCCCGTGGGGTCGTTCATGTCGTAGGAATTTTTTAAAATATCCGTCTCAAACAAAAAGCTGTTCTGGGCGTCGTCGATCCTTTTCTGGAACTCCTCCGCCCCCAGGGCTTTGATAAATTCGTCCGGGTCCTTGTAGGGCCTCATGTTCAGCACCCGCGCCTTCACGCCGGCCTCTGCCAGGATGGGGATGGCCCGCAGGGCCGCGCGCACGCCGGCCTCGTCGCTGTCGTAGGTCAGGATGACCTCGTCCGTGTATCTGCGGATCAGGCTGGCGTGCTGGGAGGTCAGGGCCGTCCCGAGCGACGCCACCGCGTTGGTAAAGCCCGCCTGGTGCATGGAGATCACGTCCATGTAGCCCTCGCAGACCAGCAGGTTTTTCTTCCTGGAGGTCCGGGCGAACTGCAGCCCGTACAGGTTGCGGCTCTTGTCGAACGCCACGGTCTCCGGGGAGTTCAGGTATTTCGGTTTCCCGTCCCCCATGACGCGCCCGCCGAAGCCGATGACCCTGCCGTTTGCGTCCATGATGGGAAAGATGACGCGGTTCCAGAATTTGTCGCGCATGCCGCGCTTTTCGTCCGCCTGCATCAGGCCCGACTGGGCCAGAAGCTCGTCCGATACGCCCTTCCCCTTAAAGTAGCGGTACAGATCGTCGCTGTATATGTTGGCGTAGCCGAGTCCGAACCGGTGGATGGTCTCGTCGGACAGTCCCCGGTTCTTCAGGTAGCGCATGGCCGCAGCGCCGTTCTCCCGGCGCAGCTGATAGTAGAAATAGGTCGCCGCCTCTTTGTTCAGCTCCATCACGCTGCTCTTTAGGCTCTGCCTGCGCTTTTCCTCCCCGCTCGCCTCCCCCTGGGGCAGGGCGATGCCGGCGCGGTCTGCCAGCGTCTTTAAGGCCTCCGGGAACGTAAAGTGCTCGTACTCCATCAGAAACGTAAACACATTTCCGCCGGCCCCGCAGCCGAAGCAGTAGTACATCTGCTTGTCCCGGGACACGGAAAAGGACGGCGACTTCTCGCTGTGGAACGGGCAGAGCCCAAAGTAGGAGCTGCCCTTTCTCTGCAGCCGGACGTAGCCGGATATCACATCCACAATGTCATTCCTGGAGCGCACTTCCTCCACCAGATCATCCGAATAATACATAGCTTCCTCCCGCAAATTTTGTCCGCCGCGGATCACAGGTGGTTCCACGGCCGCGGTATGAAATACTCGGAATACTTGGCCATGGCATACTGGTCCGTCATGCCGGAGATATAGTCGCAGACCACCCTCGACAGGCTCTCGTCCTTTATCGTCACCATGTCCTGGTATTCCTTTGGCAGATCTTCCATGTGGTCCTCGTAGTGATAATACAGGGCTTCCACGATGTGCTCCGCCTTGATCTCCTCCCCCTTTGCCTTCGGGTTGGTGTAGACATTCCAGAACATGAAATCCCGCATATTTTTCATGGCCTGCGCGATCTCGGCGGACTGCCGGATATCGGGCTGGTCCTGGCTGTTGCTCACGATGTCGTGGATCATGGTGTTGAGCCGCTCTTTGATAGTGCTCCCCAGGATCTTGCGGTACTCCAGCGGGATCTCCTCCTCCCGAAAGATTTCCGCCCGCTCCGCGTCGTCGATGTCGTGGTTGATGTAGGCGATCTTGTCGGCCAGCTGCACCACCTTCCCCTCCAGGGTGGAGGGCGTTCCGCTGGAACGGTGGTTCAGAATGCCGTCGCGCACCTCCCAGGTGAGGTTCAGCCCGCGCCCCTTCTTTTCCAGGCGCTCCACCACCCGGATGCTCTGCTCGCAGTGTACAAACCCGTCCGGGCACACCCTGTCCAGCACGCGCTCCCCCGCGTGGCCGAAGGGCGTGTGCCCCAGGTCGTGCCCCATGGCGATGGCCTCCGTCAGGCTCTCGTTCAGGCGCAGGGCCTGGGCGATGGTGCGGGCGATCTGGGAGACCTCCAGGGTGTGGGTCAGGCGGTCCCGGTAATGGTCGCCCTGGGGGCTTAAGAACACCTGAGTCTTGTGTTTCAGCCTGCGGAACGATTTGCAGTGGAGGATCCGGTCCCGGTCCCTCTGGTAGGCCGGCCGTATGTCGCAGGGAGGCTCGTCGACGTCCCGCCCCCGGGTGTTTTTGCTCAAACTGGCATACCTGCTTAAAAACTCTTCCTCCCTCATCTCCGCCATCTCGCGTATCGTCATTGCAAACCCTCCCATCCGTCACTGCGCGTCCGCGCACAGAAAGCTCTCGGCCGTATATCCGTCCTTCGTCGCCCGGACTTCCACGGCCCCCTGCAGGTCGGTGCGCGCCACCTGGCTATTGCAGTCCGCAAGCCGCGCAAGCAGCTCCCCGTGGGGGTGCCCGTAGGAATTTTCCTCCCCGCAGGAGATCACGCAGAGCTCCGGCTTTGTCAAGCGCAGAAATTCCGCGCCCGTGGAATTTCTCGAACCGTGGTGCGCCACCTTCAGCACATCCACATCCTCCAAAAGTCCGCTCTGCACCAGGGCCAGCTCGCCGCCTCCCTCCACGTCCCCCGTAAAGAGGGCGTCAAAGCCGCCGTATGAAACCTGCGCCACAACGGACGCAGCGTTGCTGTTTTCGTAGGCGCCATCCTTCGCGGGCGCGAGGATGCGCACTTCCATGTCCCCGTCCTCGATCCGGTCCCCCTGCAGAAGCCTGCGCACCGGGATCTTGCATGCCCTCGCCAGGGACAACAGCTCATCCCCCAGCTCGGACGGCTCCCGGACGCCCGGCAGCAGGATCGTCCCCACCGTGATGCCCGCGGCGTTCCCGCCGTCCATGCCCCGCTCATACCCCCGCAGGATCTCCAGAAGTCCGCTCACATGGTCTTTGTCATAGTGCGAGATCATCCAGCAGTCCACCCTGCCGATCCCGCGGCTTTTCAAAAAAGGCTCCAGCGTGTAGTCCGTCAGCGCGGATTCGCTGCTGCTGCCGCCGTCGATCATCCAGACGGTCCGGTCCTCATTCTGGATGCAGCAGCCGTCCCCCTGCCCCACGTCGAGAAAGGTGGCGGTCAGGCCGTCGTCCGAGCGCTGCAGGACTCCTATCAACAGTATACTTGCAAACAGCAACTTTATCAAATCAATTTTTATAATTTTTCCAAAAAAACCGAATTCTCCCTCCTTCTTTTCAGACAACCCGCACACATACAGAAAAGCCGCCAGCACGGCATAATACAGAATGATCCGCTCTATCCGCGGCTTTCCGGTGACCGCTGCCGCAAAGGGCAGGAGCCGCGCCTTCTGGCACACAACCTCTATGGCCCCCAGAAGGTAGTGCGCCGGGGCGAGCAGAAACTTTCCCGCGCTCACACTGCACGCCGCGGCCGCCATCCCGGCAATCCCGGATGCCAGGATAAAGGGCACCATCCACAGGATGCAAAGGTTGATCAGCACCGAGTAGATCGGTACCTGATAATAAAACCAGGCCAGGAGCGGCGCCGTGACAAGCTGCACCCCGAGGCTGACGCCCAGGGAGGTGCCGCAAAGCGGGCGGCTCTTCCAGACGCCGGAGAGCAGCACGCCGCACACCGCCCCAAACGACAGCAGAAATCCCGCCTGTCCGACCGCCCGGCTGTTTCCCAGCAGGATCGCTGCACCGGACACGGCCAGGCCTGTTGGCAGGTCGTAGGTGCGGCCCGTCACCTGGGACAATAAAAAGAGCAGGAACATCAGAACGGCCCGCACCGCCGAGACGGGATAGCCCGTCATGCAGGCGTACCCGATCATCAGAGAGCCGACCAGGCCCCCGCAGGCTCCAAACGGAAGCCCCGCTTTTCGGAGCAGCCTATAGAGCGCCATTCCCGTCAGGGAGATATGCAGCCCCGAGATGGCCAGAAGATGCACGATCCCCGCATCCTTATACAGGTCTTTGATCCCTGCGTCCAGATTTCCCTTATCTCCCAGCAGCATGGCGCTTAAAATCCCGGCGTCCGCATCCTCCCCCGCCCGCTCCAGCTGTTTTCTGCAGAAATCGCGCAGATCCGCGATGGCGCCGCGGACGGGCCAGCGCCCGCCGTCCTTTGATAAAACTTCCGCGCGCCGCACAAACATGCCGACGCCCATGGAGCCGTAATAATCCCGCGCGTCGAAGCATCCCGGGTTCCGATGCTCATCCGGATAAGCGCAGGTCCCCAAAACCTGCACGCGGCTCCCCAGAGAAACCCCGCACGGCTCTTTGAGATACACGATCACTCTGTTATTGTCCCAGTCTTTGAGTTCCGGCCAAGAACCTGCCGGCGTCAGATAAAATGAAATGTCTTTCAGATAAATCCTCTGATCTGTCTTTGAAAATTCGCGTCTGTATACTGTGCCGCTCACACGGACAGTCTCCCCCTCCGGCACCGGAGAGACGGGCTGTTCTCCCGTCTCTTTCCGGATCAGGCCGGACAGGGCAAACCATAAGAGGAGCAGGCAGCAGATACGGCACAAATGCCTTCCTCTCATAAAATCTCCTTATAACATACACGGTCATCCCAAAACCGGGCCCGCTCACAGCCCCACCGACGGCTCCGCGCCCGTGCCGGAAGCCTCCGGGCTTCCGCCGTCCTGTGTCTCTATGATATCGCTGTTGCGGTGGAACGGGCCGCTTAGACTTAAGGACGTCTTATACAGCACATTGGACTGTCCCTCCACCTGGAACTGGACGCGGTCCACATTCAGCACATCGCACAGGCTGTTCACCACACCGTAGATCGTCACCTCCGGCAAAAGGCTCTTGTCGTCCCGGTCCGCCAGAAATTCTTTGCTTAAGTTTACGGTACAGATATTATCGTTCACCGAGATATCCAGCACCTTCACGCCCTCCGGAAGGATGGGGCGCAGGCCGGACGTCCTCGGTCCGCTTAAGAGCTGCTCCATCACCACACGCTCCAGGGTCGTATTGCTGGAGTAGTGCAGATTGCGCGTCTCCCGCACGATGAAGTCCCCGCTGCTGTTTGAAAAATACAGGGCAAGGGAGGCATACTTGTAGGAGTTCATGCCGATCTGGTTGTTCAAAAACATGCTGCCGGTCATGGCGCCCACCGGCTCCCCCGCGTTGTCCGTCAGCACCTCGTCCCCTATGTGGAACACCACGGTGCGCACGTCCGAGAGCTGGGTAACCGTCATCACCACGCCCGCCCGCAGCAGCATCTCGCTGGTGCGGTTCAGCTGTTTATAGACGTCGCTGAACGTCACCGTCAGCTGGTCGTCCGTCAGGCTGTAATCCGTGATCTCCACGCCCTCCGGGATGATGCTGTAATTCTCTCCGCTCTGGGATGGCGTTTTCAGGCGCGCGAAAAACTCCTCCAGCACCTCCATCGTCGTGGCTCCCTGGGAAGAATAGCTTTCCGTCTGCAGTTTCGTGCGCTCCGCGTTTGTAGTATAAATGCGGTACCCGGACGTTTCCGGGCGCAGGGCGGAACAGCCCGTCAGGCATATCAGCAGGAGCAGCGCCGGAAAACAGGATATCCATTTTCTCATCTTCGTCCTCCCGTCTATTCCGAATAGATGAGCGGAACACGCACCGTAAACGTGGTGCCCACCCCCTCTTCACTGTACACTTTGATCACCCCGTGGTGCATCAGAACCGCGTTGCGGGCGATGGCAAGCCCAAGCCCGGTCCCGCCGATCTCGCGGGAATGCGATTTGTCCACGCGGAAAAACCGCTCAAAGATATGCTCCTGATCCTTCTTGGGGATCCCGATGCCGTTGTCCTCCACCTTGATATAAAAATACTTGTGGTCCGTGTTGATGGACAGATGTACCCATCCGTTGTCCCGGTTGTATTTGACCGCGTTCTCCACAAGGTTGGACAGCGCCAGGGTCAGCTTGGTCTCATCCACCTCCGCGATGACCGGCTTGTAGCTGTCCAGCACCAGCTCGATGCCCCGCTCGGCGGCAATAGGGCGCAGCCTTTTTAGGATCAGCTCGATCAGCTCGTTGATGTTGGTCGGCTGTATGTTCACATCCGACGCCTTCCGATCCATCTTTACCAGCGCCAGCAGATCGTTGATGATCTTGTTCTCGCGCTCGATCTCCTGGGTGATGTCCTGCAGGAATTCCTTGTAGAGCTCCGCCGGCACGTTCTCCTCCATCAGCAGGGAATCCGCCAGCACCTTCATGGAGGTGATGGGCGTCTTCAGCTCATGGGACACGTTGGCGACAAATTCCTGGCGGGAGTCGTCCAGCACCTTCATACGGCCAAGCATGCGGTTATATGCCTCGGAGAGCACCTGCGTCTCCGTGTAGTCCAGGATGGAGAGATTGTCCTCCAGAAACCCGCCGCTGATGCCCTCCAGGGACTGGGTTACCTTCCCGAAAGGCTTTACCAGGATGATGGACGCGTAAAGCGCGGCCACCAGCACCGCCAGGATCAGGCCCACCTGCAGGATGAGGACCTGGCGCGCCAGCTCCACCTTGCCCTCCATGATATTCGCGGTTTCCGAGCTCACGATCAGCGCGCCCACCACGTCCTCCGTGACCGCGTCCTCAATGGGGATAGCCAGCTCCACAAACCGGCTCTCCGGCCCGCGCGAAAGGCTGGCCTCCCCGCGGAAACACTTGATGGTTTCCTCCGAGACCAGAAACTTTCCCGTGTCCAGGCCGTAGGTGTCCTCAATGATCTTAAAATCACGATTGGCCACCACAAGGCGGCCATTATATAGCTTGGCGAGCTGTTCCATCTCCGTCACAAAGCCGCTGATGTCCAGATTCAGATTGGCAACGGCGCTCCCCATGCGGAACGCCAGGTTGCTGCACTGGTTCTGGAGCATTCTTCCGCGCTGAATGACCGACTGCTCCTCATAATTTTCCAGGATGCTGGTCTTCATCAGCAGGATCGGGATGATCCCCACCAGGCAGATAATGAAAAAAATGCGCAGCTGAAGGCTCCTGAACAGTCTCTTAAACCAACTGTATTGAAATATTTTTTTCCATTTTTCTTTCATATTTCAACTAATGCTGAAAGTAATAGCCCACACCCCACTTGGTATGTACATACTTCGGCTCACTGGGATTCTCCTCTATTTTTTCGCGCAGCCTGCGGATATGCACATCCACGGTGCGGACATCCCCGGGATATTCATATCCCCAGACGATATCCAGCAGATTTTCGCGGCTGTACACCTTGTTGGGGCTGAACACCAGAAGTTCGAGGACGTCAAACTCTTTAGCCGTCAGATTGATCTCTTTTCCGGCGATGGTCACCCTCCTGCTCTCGCAGTCCAGCATGAGGTCCCCCACCTCCACGATCCGGCTTTTCGTCTCCGCCACGGCCGGTTTCCCCGTGCGCCGCATGATCGCTTTCAGACGCGCCTTTACCTCCAGGATATTGAAAGGTTTTGTGATGTAATCGTCCGCGCCGTACTCCAGGCCGAGGATCTTGTCCATATCGTCCCCCTTTGCGGTCAGCATAACCACCGGGACATTGGAAAATTCCCGGATCTGCTGGCAGACTGAGAGACCGTCCACCTTCGGCAGCATCAGGTCCAGAAGCACGATATCGTACTCCTTGTTCTTCGCCATCTGGAGGGCTTCCTCTCCGTCATAGGCACAGTCCACCTCCATGCCGTCCTGTTCCAGACTGAACCGGATCCCTTTGACAATTAATTTCTCGTCGTCCACGACCAATACTTTTTTCGGCATTTTCCTCTCCTTTACCCTACCGTTATCGCGTCTTTTATTTTCTGGAAGACGGCCTCCTTGATGCCGCTCACTTTCATGATATCCTCTGCCGACTGAAAGGCGCCGTTCGCCTCCCGGTAGGCGATGATATCCCCGGCCCGCGATTCGCCGATCCCGCTTAACGTCATAAGCTGCGCGGCATCCGCCGTGTTGATGTTCACCTTTTTGTCGTCCGCCTGCGCGATGTCTGTATGCACACTGTCAGCCGGCGCACCCTGCGCGGCTTCCTGCAGCGTGAGCACCCGGATCTTCTGTGCATCCGACAGAAGCTGGGCCTGATTTAAGGCGTTGATATCCGCCTCCGAAGTCAGGCCGCCGGCGGCTTTGACCGCATCACAGACGCGCGCATCCGCCCGAAGCTCGTAAACTCCCGGGCGCGCTACCGCGCCGCTGATATCCACCACGATCTTCTCCGGCTCGGTCACGGGCTCCGCCGCGGGGGCGGCGGTCTCTTCATCCGTCTCACGATCCGGCGCGGCCTGATTGGCCGCATACGCGCTCTCGAAGATGACCTCCGGCTGTTTTTTGGCGCAACCCGCCAGGCAGGCCGCACAGATACAGGCCAGCATCCCTATCTGTATATTCTTCACTTGTGCCACTCTCCTGTTCTCCAACAGGCGGCGGCAAACCCTTGCTTTTTTATTTTAACGGTTTTTTTCGTGAATTACAATACCATTTTACAATTTTATCCGCCGCAATTTTCGCGCGGGCGGCCGCCCGTGCCGGATCACAGTTCGAAAACCACGATCCCGGCCACGGCCGCAAGAAAACCCAGCAGCTTTCTTATGGAAAATTCCGTCTGCTCCATGCCGAAAAGGCCCAGAAGTTCGATGAGCCACGCCACGCCGAGCTGCGCGATGACGATGAGCATCGCAGCCCGCGCCGGCCCGAGAAGGCCCATGCTGCGCACCACCGTTACCGTGATGAACGCGCCGATGACGCCTCCCAGAAGGGCGTATTTGCGGGGCACCGACGCCAGCGCCGCAAAGCTTGTGCGGTCGACGAGGAGCCAGGCGGCGAGACACACCAGAAGCGCCGTGAACTGCACGAAAGCCGTGGACACCCACAGGCTCGTGTTTTTGGTGACATCCGTGTTAAAGACTCCCTGCACGCTCATGAGCGCACCGGAGAGAAGAGCGATCAAGATCCCAAGCATACATATTCTCCTTTTTCATCGTTCTGATATGGGAATAGTATGCGCCAAATGCGGGCGGTTTATGTAAAGAACCCGCTTATGCGAATGTGAGAAACCCGCCTACGCGAGCGATCCCAGCGCTTTTTCAATCTTCTGCGCCATCTCGTCCACATGCTGTTTTTCAATGATAAGCGGCGGCACGATGCGCAGCACATCGCTCCCGGCCGAGAGCACGATCAGCCCGTTTGCGAGGCAGGCCTTTACCACGTCCCCCACCTTCACGCCGTTTCCGATGACCACGCCCTGCATCAGGCCTTTGCCGCGCCGCGCGGTCATGCAGTCGTATTTTGCGAGGAGCGCGTCCAGCTTTTCCTCCAGGTACGGCGCGATCTCGCACACGTGCCCCACGATATTGTCCTGTTCAAAAATATCCAGGACTTTGGACACCGCCGCGCAGGCGAAGGGGTTTCCGCCGTAGGTAGTGCCGTGGTCGCCCGGCACTAAAGAGTAGGACGCGGCCCGCTCGTTCAGCACGAACGCGCCCACCGGCACGCCGCAGCCAAGCGCCTTTGCGCAGGTCATGATGTCCGGCTGCACGCCGTACTGCTGCCAGGCAAACATGGAGCCGCACCTGCCCATGCCGCACTGGATCTCGTCGAGGATCATCAGAAGATCGTGTTTGTCGCAGAGCTCGCGCACGCCCCGCAGAAACGCCTCGTCCGCCGGGTAAATGCCGCCCTCGCCCTGCACGGTCTCCAGCAGGATGGCGCAGGTCTTCTCGCTGATCTGTGCCTTCACGCTCTCCAGATCGTTGAAATCCGCAAAGCGCACGCCGTCCATCAGCGGCCGGAACGCCTCCTGATAGTGGGCGTTTCCTGTCACGGACAGGGCTCCCACGCTTCTGCCGTGGAAGGAGTGGTTCATGGCAATGATCTCATACCCCGGCTTTTCGCCCTGCTTATGGGCATATTTCCGGGCCGCCTTGATCGCGCCCTCGATGGCCTCCGTGCCGCTGTTGGTAAAGAACACCCTGCTCATGCCGCTGGCCTTTACCAGCTTTTCGGCGGCCGCGGCCAGGGGCACATTGTAGTAGAGATTGGAGGTGTGGATGATCTTGTCGATCTGCTCTTTTAGGGCCTCGTCGAACCCCGGGTAGTGGTAGCCCAGCCCCAGGACGGCGATCCCGGCCCCGAAATCCAGGTATTCTTTTCCATCCGTGTCTTTTACATAGACACCCTGCCCGGACTCAAAAACCGCCGGGAAGCGGTTGTAAGTGTGCAGCACATAGTTTTCCGACTGTTCCATATACTTATCCATGATAATACCTCGTTTCCGTATCATTTATGATGGCCGTGCCGACGCCGCGGTCGGTAAAGAACTCCAGAAGCAGGCAGTGCGCGATCCTGCCGTCCAGGATGTGCACCCGCGACACGCCCGCCTTCATGGCGTCGATGCAGTTCTGCAGCTTCGGCAGCATGCCGCCGCCCGCGTGCCCGCTCTCCAGAAACGCCTGCGCCTCCGCGATGGTCATCTCGGAGATGAGGGAGGATCTGTCCAGAGGATCCCGATAGACCCCCTCGATGTCCGAGAGGAAGGCCAGCTTGGAAGCCCCCATGGCCGAGGCGATGGCGCACGCCGCGTCGTCCGCGTTGATATTGTAGGAATAGTAGCCGTCGTCCGAGCCCACCGGGCAGATGACCGGCACGAAATCGTCGTTCAGCAGCTTCTCTAAAAGCTCCGTGTTGACTTCCTTGATCTCGCCCACAAAGCCGATGTCCTGGCCTTTGGAGAGCTTTTTGTCCACGCGCAGGAGCGTGCCGTCCTTGCCGCTGATGCCGATGGCGTGCACGCCCAGCTTTTCCATCATGGAGACCAGGCCCTTGTTGATCTTGTTCAGGACCATCTCCGCGATCTCCATGGTCGCCTTGTCCGTCACGCGCAGGCCGTTGACGAAGTTTGTCTCCAGCCCCGCTTTGTTGACCCACTTTGTGATCTCCTTGCCGCCGCCGTGCACAATGATGGGGCGAAAGCCCACCAGCTTCAAAAGCGCCACATCGCGGACGACGCTCTTTTTCAAGTCGTGGTCCACCATGGCGCTGCCGCCGTATTTTACCACCATGATCTGCCCGCGGAAACGCTGTATGTAGGGCAGCGCCTCCGTCAGCACCTCGGCCTTCTGCAGCCAGTTCTCCATCGATTCCATTTCCATCCATCCCTTTCCTGCCGTCTTTTCTGTATCGCTCTTCGAAGCGGTAATCTCTGTATCGCTCTTTGGAGCAGCAATCTCTATATCGCTCTTCGAAGCGGCAATCTCCGTTTCGCTCTTCGGAGCGGCAATTTTTGTATCGCTCTTAAGAGCGGTAATCCGCGTTGATCTTCACATAGTCGTAAGTGAGGTCGCAGCCCCAGGCCGTGGCCTGCGCGTCCCCCATTTTGATGTCCGCGACGATGATCACTTCCTCCTCGGAGAGGATCTTTTTTGCCTCCTCCTCGTCGAAGGGAATCCCCCGGCCGTTCTCGGCGATGCGGATGCTGCCCGCCGCGCTCTCAAAGGTCAGATCGACCCTGTCCGGATCAAAGGACGCCCCGGAATAGCCCATGGCGCAGAGCACGCGCCCAAAATTGGCGTCATGCCCGAAGATCATCGCTTTGGTAAGATTCGACGTGATGATCGATCTGCTCAGGGTGACCGCCTGCTCCTTGGTCTGTGCGCGGATCACCTTCGCGGTGAGCAGCGCCGTGGCACCCTCGCCGTCGCCCGCCATCTTTCTCGCCAGATAAGTGTTCACATAGTTCAGCGCCCGCAAAAAGGTGCGGTAGTCCTCATTTTCCTCCGTGATCTCGGGGTTCCCGGCCAGCCCGTTGGCCAGCAGGATCAGCGTGTCGTTTGTGGACGTGTCGCCGTCCACGGAGATCATGTTGTATGTGTCCTGCACGTCCGCGCTCAGGGCTTTCTGCAGCATCTCTTTGGAGATGGCCGCGTCCGTGGTCAGAAATCCCAGCATGGTGCACATATTGGGGTGGATCATGCCGGAGCCCTTGGTCATGCCGCCCAGGGTCACTTCCTTTCCCCCAAGCTCAAACGTGACGGCGATCTCCTTTTTGACCGTGTCCGTGGTCATGATGGCCTGCGCCGCAGCCGTGCCGTGCTCTGCGGTCGCGCCCTTCGCCTTTGCCAGCGCGCTCACGCCCGCGCGGATCCGGTCCATGGGAAGCTGCATGCCGATGACGCCGGTGGAGCCCACCAGCACGGAATCCGCCGGAATGGCAAGCGCAGCCGCAGCCGCGTCCGCCGTCTCCTCACAGCAGCGGAACCCTTCCTCGCCGGTGCAGGCGTTGGCGATGCCGCTGTTTACGATCACCGCGTGCACATCCTTCCCGGATCTTACGATCTCCATATCCCACTTCACGCAGGCGGCCTTTACCAGGTTGGAGGTAAAAGTGCCCGCCGCCCGGCAGGGCGCTTCGCTGTATACCAGCGCCATGTCGGTCCTGTCCTTGTATTTGATCTGCGCCGCGGCAGCCGCCGCCTCAAATCCCTTTGCGGCCGTAACGCCGCCCTCGATCTGTCTCATATCCCTCATATCCTTTCCCGCAATCATTCCATCGCCGGTATGTCCGTCTGACCTCCCGTGCAGTCGTCCCAACGCCGCCGGTATGTCCGCCTGGCCTCCCGTGCGTCACTGGTTAAACGCGGTAATGTTTTCTTCGTTTAAAACAAAATCGTAATAGTTCAGGTCCTCCCGTTTTGTCCAGCCGATCTCCTTCCAGAACGCGTTGCCGATGTCGTTTCTGGTAAAGGCGATGAGGGAGACCTTGTTGATCTGCTCTCTTTTCAGGGCTTCCATGGCAAAGACCACCATGGCCTTCCCGATGCCCTGCTTGCGGAAGTCCGGGTGCACGCACACGTGGTACAGGCATCCCCTGCGCCCGTCGTGCCCGCACAGGATGCTTCCCACAATGCGCCCGTCCCGCAGCGCCACCACGCTGCACCCGGGATTGCGCGCAAGAAAGCGCTCCACGCCCTGCCTGGAATCGTCCATGCTGCGGATGCCGAAGCCGCTGATCTGCATCCAGAGGGCGTGCACCTCGTCGTAGTCCTGTGGGGTCATGCTGCGAATCTGTTCCATATCCGGTTTCTTCCTTTCCTTCCTGGTCAAAAATGTTTCCATCTCTGCGCGTTCCATCCGATCCGGCCGTTTCCCTTTGCGGACGTTCGGCGCAGACCGCCCGTGACCATAGCACCAGCGAACAGGCTGTGTTCATGTTTCCTTTGCGGACATTCGGCGCGGGCCGCCCCGCAAAATCTTACGGGAACATGGGCACGAGCTCCAGCCCTGTGCTCTCGGGCAGCCCGAACATCAGGTTCATGTTCTGTACGGCCTGCCCGGCCGCGCCCTTTACCAGATTGTCCATGGCCCCCATGAGGATCAGGCGGTTGGTGCGAGCATCCGCCGCAAAGCCCACATCCACGTAGTTGCTCCCCTCCACCCACTTGGTCTGCGGGCAGACGCCCGCGTCCAGCACGCGGACAAATTTTTCGTTCTTATAATATTGATCGTACACCGCTTTCACGTCGGCCGCGCTGACCTGCTTCTTTAAGGACGCGTAGGCCGTGATGAGGATGCCGCGGTTCATGGGCACCAGATGCGGCGTGAAATTGAGCATGATGTTCTCGCCCGCCGCATAGGAAAGCTGCTCCTCGATCTCCGGCGTGTGGCGGTGGCTTGTCACGCCGTACGCCTTGATGTTCTCGTTGACCTCGCAGTAGAGATTGTCCACCTTGGCCCCTCTCCCCGCGCCGGACGTGCCGGACTTCGCGTCGATGATGATGGTGTGCGGATCGATCAGCCCTTCCTTTACCGCGGGATAGAGGGAGAGCGTGCTGCAGGTGGGATAGCAGCCCGGATTGGCCACCAGCCTCGCGCCCCTGATCTGCTCCCGGTTGATCTCGCAGAGGCCGTACACCGCCTCCCGGATAAACTGCGGAGATTTGTGCCCTATGCCGTACCATTTTTCGTAGACGGCCACGTCCTTGATGCGGTAGTCGGCGCTCAGGTCGATCACTTTCGCCTGCGACAGGATCTCCTCGTTTAGGAGTCCGGCCAGAAAGCCCTGGGGCGTGGCGGTAAAGATGACATCCACCTCTTTCGCGAGCTGCGCCAGGTTGTCGTCCCTGCAGACGTCCTCCGCGAGCTCAAAGAAATTGCGGTAGACGTCCGCGTATTTCTGATCTATGTAGCTTCTGGAGCCATACCATTTGATCTCCACATCCTTATGTCCCAGCAGCAGGCGCGCCAGCTCGCCGCCCGCATATCCTGTTGATCCGATGATCCCCGCTTTTATCATGTCCTCTCTCCTTTTTCGCACCGCTTTAAGCCGTGCCCGTTTTTCAAGCGTCATTGTGCTTTATCATACGATATTTCCGCATGATTTGCAAGTGGGTTGCAGAAATATTTCCATATAATTGCCTGACGCCGCCGGATTGCATAATTATACACTATGTTTTCACAATATGCAATATCTATTTTCGAGATCCGCAGTCGATCCATCCGACGCATACATATCATCTTTTCGCAGCTTTCGCGCGGTGTGTAAATCCCCAGGGGCACTAAATAGTGAATATTTATAAATTTTTACAATTTGGGCTTGCATTCTCCCAAAAGATAATGTATAGTAATCACTGATTTAAAAAGCCATGTTTATAAATACATATGGACGAGGAGGATTTTATTATGAAAGAAAAAGTGATTCTGGCCTATTCCGGAGGCCTGGACACCACAGCGCTGATCCCCTGGCTGAAGGAGACTTTCGACTATGAGGTGATCTGCTGCTGCATCGACTGCGGACAGGGAAATGAACTGGACGGACTGGAGGAGCGCGCGAAGCTGTCCGGCGCTTCCAAATTATATATTGAAAATATCATCGACGAGTTCTGCGACGACTTCATCATGCCGTGCGTAAAGGCCGGCGCCGTCTACGAGCACAAATATCTGCTGGGCACCTCCATGGCGCGCCCGGTCATCGCAAAGCGCCTGGTGGAGATCGCCCGCAAGGAGGGCGCTACCACCATCTGCCACGGGGCGACCGGAAAGGGCAACGACCAGATCCGCTTCGAGCTCTCCATCAAGGCTCTGGCACCGGATCTGAAGATCATCGCTCCCTGGCGCATGACGGACGTGTGGACCATGCAGTCCCGCGAGGATGAGATCGCCTACTGCCAGCAGCACGGCATCCATCTTCCCTTCGACGCTAGCCACAGCTACAGCCGCGACCGCAACCTCTGGCACATCAGCCACGAGGGTCTGGAGCTGGAGGACCCGGCCAACGAGCCGAACTACGACCATATGCTGGTGCTGGGCGTCACGCCGGAGAAGGCTCCGGACGAGGGCGAGTATGTGACCATGACCTTTGAGGCCGGCATCCCGAAGACCTTAAACGGCAAGACCATGAAAGTTTCCGAGATCATCACGGAGCTGAACGCCCTGGGCGGCAAACACGGCATTGGCATTGTGGACATCGTGGAAAACCGCGTGGTGGGCATGAAGTCCCGCGGCGTGTATGAGACGCCGGGCGGAACCATCCTGATGGAGGCGCACGAGCAGCTGGAGGAGCTGATCCTCGACCGCGAGACCCTGGAGACCAAAAAGAAACTGGGCAGCCAGTTTGCGCAGATCGTCTATGAGGGCAAATGGTTTACCCCGCTGCGCGAGGCCATTCAGGCTTTCGTGGACAAGACCCAGGAATATGTGACCGGCGAAGTGAAGTTCAAACTGTACAAGGGCAACATCATCAAGGCCGGCACCACCTCCCCGTACAGCCTGTACAATGAGTCCCTGGCCTCCTTTACCACCGGCGATCTCTACGATCACCACGACGCAAGCGGATTCATCACCCTCTTCGGCCTGCCCTTAAAGGTGCGCGCCATGAAGATGGCTGAGGCAGAAAAGAATCAATAGATCATAAGAATCCATAGATCATAAGAGCACAAAGGATCCCCTTCTCAGAGGATCCTTTTCTCAGCTCTTCTCAACAGATCATGCGGCTTTGCCGTCCCGCTCAGACGCACCCGCAGCTTCTGCTTTGGGTGCGGGGCGCTCTGCATAGAGACCCCTTCTTCATCGGTGATCGACAATACCCGAACCTCCACATTCCTGCCGTCCGGCTTCATAATCTCAATCTGCTCTCCGACAGAAAATTTGTTGCGCTGCTCGATGACGCACACGCTTTCTGTCATTTGCTCCTGATTGTCCGCCGTCCGTTTCACGTTTTCCGATGTTTGCTCCGGGTCGTCCATCGTTCGCTTCGGACTTTCCGACGCCTGCTCCGGCCTGCCTGTCTCCTTCTGCGGTCCTTCCGCCGGGAGCACATCCTCCACGATCCCCAGATAGGTGCTCTCTTTTACGTAGGTGCTGTTCCCGTAGATCTGGGTGGTCTCGTCGGCCCTGTGATAGAAAAAGCCGGTGGTAAATTCCCGGTAGGTGCACTCCCCGATCTGCCCGCGGTACCAGTCCAGGTTCCGCTCATAGAGATCGGGCGATTCCAGGTAGTCGTCGATGGCTTTCCGGTAGGTGCGGGCCACCGTGGCCACGTAGAGGGCCGTCTTCATCCTGCCCTCGATCTTAAAGCTGTCGATCCCGGCGCTCATAAGGTCCGGGATGTGCTCCACCATGCACAGGTCCTTGGAATTGAAGAGAAAGGTGCCGCGGTCGTTTTCAAACACCGGCAGGTATTCTCCCGGCCGCGTCTCCTCCATCAGCGCGTATTTCCAGCGGCACGGATGGGTGCAGGCACCCTGGTTGGCGTCCCGGCCGGTAAAGTAGTTGCTCAGAAGGCAGCGGCCGGAGTATGAGATGCACATGGCACCGTGGATGAAGGTCTCGATCTCCAGCTCGGGCGGGATGTGGGCGCGCAGCTCCCGGATCTCGGCGAGGGAGAGCTCCCTGGCGGACACCACGCGCTTCGCGCCGAGCCGGTGCCAGAAATTGTAGGTCTCGTAGTTGGTGTTGTTCGCCTGGGTGCTGATGTGGATATCAATCTGCGGGCAGACGCGCCGCGCGATGAGAAAGACCCCGGGATCCGCTATGATCAGGGCGTCCGGCCGGATGTCCCGCAGCTCCTCGAAATACTGCTCCACGCCCGCCAGATCCCGGTTGTGGGCCAGGATGTTCGCCGTCACATACACTTTCACACCGCGCTCGTGGGCGAAGGCAATGCCCGCGCGCATATCGTCCATGGAAAAATTTTTCGCCTTCGCGCGCAGGCCGTAGGCCTCCCCGCCGATGTACACGGCGTCCGCCCCAAAGATCACGGCCGTCTTCAGCACTTCCAGGCTGCTCGCCGGCACCAGCAGTTCCGGTTTTTTCATACGGTCCCTCCTCGTCCAAAATCATTTTCGTCCGGCATGCGTAAGCTCACCGCCGCCCCGTCCCCGATCGGCACGATGGACGTGAGCAGCCTCCGGTCGTGCTTCAGCTCGTACAGGTATTCCCGCATGCGCTTGTAGATGGTCCGGTTCCGGCGCTCCACCGCGAAGTGCGACTCGATGATGTCGCCCTCCTGCAGCACGTTGTCGGACACCAGCACCCCGTCCGTCTCCAAAAGCCGCAGCACGTCCGGCAGAAAATGGATGTACTGCCCTTTTGCGGCGTCCATAAAGATAAAATCAAAAGAGCCTTTCAGCTCTTTTAAGATTTCAGCCGCATCGCCCTCCAGAAGCGTGATGCGGCTCTCCATTCCCGCGCGGCGGAAGTTTTCTCTCGCCTCGGGGATCCGTTTTTCATATTTTTCGATGGTTGTGATGCGGGTGCTCTCCGGCGTGTTTTCGCACATCAGGAGGGCCGAGAAGCCCACGGCCGTTCCCACCTCCAGGATGCGCTCCGGCCGTTTCATCCGCAAAAGCACCTTCAGAAAGCTCTGCATCTCCCGCCGGATGATGGGGATGCCGCCGCGCTTCGCCTCCTGCTCCAGGGCGTCCAGGAACGCGCCGTTCCCCGCATCCAGGGAATTGATATATGCGGTCATCCGCTCATCCACGATCATTCGCCGCTCTCCTCCTCCGTCGTCTCCTGGGCCTGTCCGCTCAAAACGGCCAGTATCTGCTCTGCGTTCCAGGAGGTGTTCAGCACATAATCCCCCGGCAGGAGCTGTCCGTGATATTTGGAGAGCCGCTCCTGCACCAGGAAGACCCAGCGGTTTTTGACCAGCCCTTTTTCCTCCAAAAGCTCCGCCGTACGGTTCGCCGAGACGCCCTCCGGCAGCACGATTACCACATCCCTGCCCGGGGGCAGCTCCGCCCCGCGGTCATCATAGATGCTGTCTCCAAACCTGTATGCCGCCTCGCCCAGCCGGTAGATGCCGGCGGCGACAAGCAGCACCAGGAGAAGCTTCAAAAAAAACAGTAATATTCGGATCAGTACTTTTCTGGCCTGCATCACACACCGCCGTTCTCATCTGCGCAGTTCCTTCGCCACATCGTCCAGATCCAGGTCCACCGAATCCACGATGCTCGCGGAGATCTTCTGCAGCATCCTGCAGACAGCCAGCTCGCTGCTCAGATACTCGTTGACCAGCGGATCCTTGCGGAACTGGGCATACTGTGCGTTAAACTCCTGCACTTTGTCGTACAGCGACTCTTCGTCGCAGAAGTTCTGCAGGCGGTAGGTGTCCCTGCGGTAGTCGTTGATCTGTTTCTTTAAAGCGGGATCGTCCTCCACCTTTCTCCTGGCGGCACAGTACTCCCTGTATTCTCTGCTGTCGCGGATCACGCTGATGAGCGCCCGCGTGTAGATGTCCACATTATCCTGCATAGCCGCTCTCTCCCTACACTTCCATGATGATCGGCAGAATCATGGGGTTTCTCTTGGTCTTTTTCCAGATAAAATTGTTCAGTTCATCGCGGATGGATGTCTTGATCTTGCCCCAGTCCGTGATGTGCTTTGTCTCACAGTTCTCCAGAGCCTCCACCACGACGCTGCGCGCCTCCTCCATCAGGTCCTCGGATTCACGCACATAGACAAACCCGCGCGATACGATGTCCGGGCCGGCGAGCACCTGGTTGCTGAATTTTTCGAGGGTCAGCACCACGATGACGATTCCGTCCTGGGCAAGGTGCTGGCGGTCGCGCAGCACGATGTTGCCCACATCGCCCACGCCCAGGCCGTCCACCAGGATCGCGCCGGTCTGCACCTGTCCGCTCACGGCAGCCCCCTTGTCGTCCATCTCCAGCACATCGCCGCTCTTTAAAATAAAGATATTCTCTTTCTCTATGCCGAGGTTCTGGGCAAGCTGCGCCTGCGCCTTCAAGTGGCGGTACTCGCCGTGCACCGGGATGGCATATTTGGGGTGCACCAGGGAGTAGATCAGCTTGATCTCCTCCTGGCAGGCATGGCCCGACACGTGGGCGTCCTGGAAGATCACGTCCGCTCCCTTTGCGGAGAGCTCGTTGATGACCTTCGAGACGGCCTTCTCGTTGCCCGGTATGGGGTTGGAGCTGAAGATGACGGTGTCGTTGGGCTTGATGGTCACTTTCCGGTGCATGTCGGACGCCATGCGGGACAGAGCCGCCATGGATTCGCCCTGGCTGCCCGTGGTGATCAGCACCATCTGTTCGTCCGGGTAGTTTTTCATCTGCTCAATGTCGATCAGGGTGTAGTCCGGGATGTTGAGGTACCCCAGCTCCGCCGCCGTGGAGATGATGCTCACCATGCTGCGCCCCTCCACGACCACTTTCCGCCCGTATTTGTACGCGGAGTTGATGATCTGCTGCACGCGGTCCACGTTCGACGCGAAGGTGGCGATGATGATGCGCGTGTTGCGGTGCTCCGCAAAAATATTGTCAAAGGTCCTGCCCACGGTGCGCTCCGACATGGTAAAGCCCGGGCGCTCCGCGTTGGTGCTGTCGCACATCAGCGCCAGCACGCCCTTTTTCCCGATCTCCGCAAAGCGCTGCAGATCGATGGCGTCGCCGAACACCGGCGTGTAGTCCACCTTGAAGTCCCCCGTGTGCACCACAATGCCAGCCGGGGAGTAGATGGCCAGTGCGGCCGCGTCCGCGATGCTGTGGTTGGTCTTGATGAACTCAATGCGGAACATGCCCAGGTTGATGGACTGCCCGTGTTTGACCACTTTTCGCTTGGTGGTCTTTAACAGGTTGTGCTCCGTAAATTTATTTTCGATGATGCCCATGGTCAGCTTGGTGGCGTAGATGGGCACGTTGATCTCTTTAATCACATAGGGGAGCGCCCCGATATGGTCCTCGTGGCCGTGGGTGATCACAAACCCCTTTACCTTGTCGATGTTTTCTTTCAGGTAGGTAATATCCGGGATGACCAGGTCGATGCCCAGCATGTCGTCCTCCGGAAAGGACAGACCGCAGTCCACAACAATAATACTGTCTTCAAATTCGAAGGCAGTTATGTTCATTCCTATCTGCTCAAGCCCACCGAGCGGAATGATCCTCAATTTGGAATTGTTAATATTTTTCAAATAAAATCTCCTTTCTTTTTAACAGGACAAGTCGATATCTTCCAGCATCTCGCTGAAGACCTTCGAAATTGCCTCCAATTCATTTTCATCTTCCACGATCTCATAAAGTGCTTCCTGCTCGCCGTCTTCCGACAGGTCCTTCAGGATGAGCGCATCCCCGTCGCCCTGCTCGGAATCGGTGACCAGTATATAATTTGTACCGTTGATCCTGGTCTCCTCCAGTACAAAAAATTCCGCAGATCCTTCGGAATCTGCAAATTGAAACCTGATCTTATCCATGTTACTCTCCAGATTGTTTTTGTAAGCTCCTGTAGTCCAGATAGCCCTGCAGGATATAGACCGCGGCGATCTTATCCACATACTGCTTCCGGTGTTCCCGGCGCACGCCGCTCTCCATGAGCGTGCGCTCCGCCTCCACCGTGGTCAGCCGTTCATCCCACATGGCTACGAAAAGACCGGTCCTCCGCTCCAGCATTTCGCGGAAGGCCAGTGTTTTTTCGGCACGTTCTCCGATCGTGTTATTCATATTCTTGGGGAAACCAAGCACGATCTCTCCAACATTGTATTCCTCAATTAACGCTTCGATCCTCGCACATGTCTGCCGGAGTTTGTTTTCGGACGTCCTGCAGATGGTCTCGATGCCCTGGGCCGTGATGCCCAGCTCGTCGCTGACGGCAACGCCAACTGTTTTGGAGCCGTAATCCAGCCCCATGATCCTCGTGCCCGTCATGATCTGTTCTTGATGTATTCCCGCAGAAGCTCCTCCACCAGCTCGTCCCGCTCCACCTTCATGATCATGCTCCTGGCGTTGTTGTGGCTGGTGATGTAGGTGGGATCCCCGGACATGATATACCCGACGATCTGGTTGACCGGGTTGTACCCCTTTTCCACCATGGCGTTGTAAACCTGGTCAAGAATTTCCTTCACGCCCACTTCCGTATCAAGATTCATCCGAAAATACTGTGTATTGCTGATCTTGCCCATTTTTTTGCGTCCTCAAACAAATTCCTTTTGGTTTATTGTACATCAGAGTCCCCGAAAATACAATCACAAATTTTGTTCTGAAGGTCCCGGCCCTTTGCCAAAACCGTGACCGTCATGTACTCCCGCGTGTGCCCGGTATAGTACTCCAGGCCATCTTGCACGCTCTTTTCCTCGAAGAGCACCTCCACCGGGCGGCCCAGATAATACGACTCAAATTCCCTCTGGTGCGCCTCGTTCAGCTTCTGCAAAATGGCGCTCCGCTCGGCTTTTACCTCCTCCGGCACCTGATGGTCCATGCGGTCGGCGCGCGTCCCCTTCCTCCTGGAATATTTGAAGATGTGCGTCTCGTAGAACTTTACTTTTTTCAGGAACTCCACGGTCTTCTGGAACTCCTCCTCCGTCTCCCCCGGGAAGCCCGTGATCACGTCTGTGGTCAGGGCCGGGTGCTCGAAAAAGCGGCGGAGGATCTCACATTTTTCATAGTATTCCCCGGTATCGTAGCGCCGATTCATGCGGCGCAGGGTTTCGTCACAACCGCTCTGCAAAGAGAGGTGAAAATGCGGGCAGACCTTCGGCAGATCCCGCAGGGCGCGGGCAAAGTCCTCCGTGATGATGCGCGGTTCCAAAGAGCCCAGGCGGATGCGGCGGATGCCCTCCACCTGGTGCACCGCCCGGATCAGATCCAGCAGGCCCGCGCCGTCCTTTCGCTCCGTGCCGTAGGAACTTAAGTGGATACCGGTCAGCACCACTTCCTGATAGCCGTTTCGGGCCAGGGTGTTTACCTCCCGCACCACATCGGAGAGCTCCCTGCTGCGCACGCGCCCGCGCACATAGGGGATGGCGCAGTAGCTGCAGAACTGGTTGCAGCCGTCCTGCACCTTCAGATAGGCCCTGGTGTGCTCCGCGGTGCGGCTGACCGAGAGAGTTTCGTACTGCGGCGTGCGGGCGATATCCGGCACGCGGCAAAGGCCCTCCCTCTGGGAGGCGTACTCCTCTAAGATCTGCACCAGATCTTTTTTGCAGTTATTACCGATCACGATATCCACCGACCCGTCCGCCAGCAGCGCCTCCCCCGCCGCCTGGGCATAGCAGCCCGCCGCGGCTACGATGGCGGAGGGATTGTTCTTCTTTGCGCGATGGAGCATCTGGCGCGATTTGCGGTCCGCGATGTTGGTCACCGTGCAGGTGTTGACGATGTAGATATCCGCCTTCTCCTCAAAGGGAACCGTCTCGTAGCCCGCCTCCTCCATCATCTGCCGCATGGCCTCCGTCTCGTAGGCGTTGACCTTGCAGCCCAGATTGTGAAACGCCACTTTTTTCTTTTTCATCTTGACTTTTTCCTTTCCGGCGGGTAAGATAATACCAAACAAATCATAAGGGAGGTCTTTCGCAATGAAGACAGTACAAATATCTTTAAACTCCATCGACAAGGTAAAGTCTTTTGTGAACGATATCACAAAGTTTGACAATGACTTTGATCTTGTATCCGGCCGGTACGTTATCGATGCGAAGTCCATCATGGGCATATTCAGCCTGGATCTTTCCAAACCGATCGAGCTGAATATTCACGCTGAAGAAGATGTAGACGCCGTGCTGGAAGCCCTGAAGCCCTACATAATCTGACCTGCGGACGCGGTTCCGCACTTTTTCCGAAATCTGACAACCTCCCATGCGGGAGGTTTTTTCTTATTCTTTTTTTCCTGTGCTACTCGATCCAGATCTTTTCCGCGGTCTCGACGGCAGTCTGCACCAGAGCGTCTATCTTTTCCGCGAGCTTCGTCTCCGAGCGCCGGATCACGTTCACATTCGGCTTTGTGACCGGATGCTTCGCCACAAAGATGGTGCAGCAGTCCTCAAAGGGCTGGATGGACGTCTCGTAGGCCCCGATCTTCAGGGACACATCCACGATCTCCTGCTTGTCAAACCCGATCAGGGGCCGGTACACCGGCATGGTGCACACCTCGTTGGTGGCCGCAAGGCTCTGCATGGTCTGGCTCGCCACCTGGCCGATGCTCTCCCCCGTGATCAGGCCCAGGCTGCCGCTCTCCTTCGCGAAGTGCTCCGCAATGCGCATCATATAGCGGCGCATGATGATGGTGAGCTCCTCGTGGGGGCACTGATCGTAGATGTACAGCTGAATATCCGTGAAGTTGACCACGTGCAGCATAATGGGGCCGGAGTAGCGGGAGACGATCCTGGCCAGATCCACCACCTTCTGCTTGGCGCGCTCGCTGGTGTAGGGCGGCGCGTGGAAGTAGACCGCGTCGATCTTCACGCCGCGCTTGGCGATCATGTAGCCCGCCACCGGGCTGTCAATGCCGCCGGAGAGCAGGAGCATGGCCTTGCCGTTGGTGCCCACCGGCATGCCGCCCGCGCCGGGGATGACGCGCGAATAGAGATAGATCTTTTCGCGGATCTCCACCGAGAGCAGGATCTGCGGCGTGTGCACATCCACCCGCATATCCGGGAACGCGTCCAGGATGCGCTCTCCTAAGGCCGCGTTGAGCTCCATGGAGGCGAGGGGATAGTTTTTGCGCGCCCGCCGGGAATCCACCTTGAAGGTTTGATTCAGGTCCGGGTACATCTGCCGCACATAATCGATGACCACCCGGGCAAGATCCTCAAACCCGGTGTCCTCGGTCACCACGACCGGGCAGACGCCCACGATGCCGAACACCCGCGTCAGAGCCTCCGCCGTCTCGTCAAAGTCGTATTCGGACAGGCAGTCCACGTAGATGCGCCCCTGTTCGCGGCGCACGTCGAACTCTCCCTCCACCGCCTTGAGCGCGTGGCGGATCTGGCGGACCAGGGCCTCCTCAAAGAGGTAGCGGTTTTTGCCCTTGATGCCGATCTCCCCGTATTTGATCAAAAATGTTTTAAATGTCATAGTTTCCTCCCGTTTTTCTGGAAGCGCTGGTTTTGCGGGTCAGTGTCTCTGGTATCTGCGAAGCGCGGGCAAAAGCTCCCCGAGCTGACGCAGGCAGTAGTCGATCTCCTCCTGCGAAGTGTAGGCGCTGAAGCTGAAGCGCACCGTGGACTCCAGCAGGTCTTTGGGCAGGCCCATCTCTTTTAGCACGGCGCTGACCGGTTGTTTTTTGTTGGACGAGCAGGCGGAGCCGGACGACACGTAGATCTGCCGCTCCTCCAGCGCGTGCAGCAGCACCTCGCTGCGCACGCCCGGAAAGCTCGCGCTCACAATGTGGGGCGCGCCGCACTCTTCCGGCCGGGTCAGCGCGTATTTCGCCTGTCCCTGCACAAACACGTTCTCCATCTGCGCCAGGCCCTCCAGAAAGCGCTTTTTCAGGCTTCTCATACGCTCCGTCTTTTCCTCGAAATCCGTGTAGGCCTCCCTGGCCGCCGCTCCCAGCCCGGCCGCCCCCGGCACGTTGTCCGTGCCCGAGCGCATGCCCTTCTGCTGGCCGCCGCCCAGGATCAGAGGCCTGATCTTAACCTGGTCGCCCACATATAAAAACCCGATCCCTTTCGGGCCGTGGATCTTGTGCCCGCTTACCGAGAGCAGATCGATCCCCTCTTTTTTGGGGAAGATGCGGTATTTCCCGTACGCCTGGACGGCGTCTGTATGAAAAAGGATGCGCGGGTCATAGGCTTTGGCCAGCCGCGCCGCCTCCTCCACGGGCTGCCGCGTGCCCACCTCGTTGTTCACATACATCATGGACACCAGGATGGTCTCCGGGCAGAGGGCGTTTTTCAGATCTTCCGGATCGACCCGCCCGCAGCCGTCCACCGGCAGATAAGTTACCCGGAAGCCCTGTTCTTCCAGATACTGCATGGTCTGCAGCACCGCGGCGTGCTCCACCGAGGTGGTGATCAGATGGTTCCCCGCGCGGCGGTTGGCGAGGGCCGCCCCTATGAGGGCCCAGTTGTCCGCCTCCGTCCCGCCGGAGGTAAAGTAGATGTCGCGCTCCTGCACCTTCAGGGTTTTGGCGACCGTCTCCCGGGCGTCCCGCAGGTACTTTTCCGCCTCCACGCCCTTCTGATGGCGCGAGGAGGGATTTCCAAACTCCTCCGTCATGGTCTTTACCACGACATCCGCCACACAGTCCAGGGCGCGTGTGGTCGCCGAATTATCCAAATATGCTTCCAAATTTTTCGCTCCTCACTGTAACAAATAGCCCAGCACGGCCAGCACAGCCAGACCCGCCGTCTCCGTGCGCAAAATGCGCCCGCCCAGGGTGATGGGTGCGAAGCCCGCCTCGCGCGCGGCCCGCACTTCTTCCTCCTCGAAGCCGCCCTCGGGGCCTATGAACACGGCCACGGACTGACCCCGCCGGATATCTTCCAAAATGCTCCGCGTCTCCTGCATATCCCGCGCAAGCTCGTAGGGGATGAGCCGCCGGTCGGCCTTTTGGGCGTAAGAAAGCGCCTGCCCGAAGTCCATCGGCTCCGACACGCGGGGCACGACCATGCGGCCGGACTGCTTCGCGGCCCCCTCGGCGATGGCGTTCCAGCGCGCGCATTTCGCCTTCTCTTTTTTTTCGTCCAGCTTTACCACCGTGCGCCTGGTCGCCACCGGGATGATCTCGCAGGCTCCCAGCTCCACCGCCTTCTGGACGATCAGATCCATCTTATCACTTTTAGGCAGTCCCTGGAAGAGGAAGATCTGCGAGGGCAGCTCGCTGCCCTTTTTCTCCGTCTTCTCAATGACTGCCTCCACTCTGTCCTTCTGCACGGATGTGATGCGGCACAGGTACAGGACGTCCTCCTGTCCGTCCGACACGCTGACGGCGTCCCCCACACCCAGGCGAAGCACATTTTTGATATGGTTCACGTCGCCGCCCGAAATGCAGACGGTCCCGTCCGCGATCCGGGAGGGATCCACAAAAAAATGATTCATGCTACCCGTTCTTTCTGGCTGTCACGGACGCCCATTCTCCCTGCCTTGTGACTTCCAGGATCTGAAGGCCCGCCTTCTGCACGGCTTCCTTTACCAGATCCAGACGCACGTCCAGAATGCCGGACGTGATATAGACGCCGCCCGGCTTTATATGATCCACAATCGCCGGGGTCAGCTCCACCAGCACCTCCGCCAGGATGTTCGCGGCCACAATGTCGTACCGGGCATATCCCGCCTTTTTCTGCACCGCCGGATCGTCGATGATATTCCCCTGGATAACCTCCATGGAGCCCTCCGGGATGTCGTTCGCCGCCAGGTTTTCCTTCACGGCCGAGATGGCGCAGGGATCCAGATCCGTGCCCAGGGCGTGCTTCGCCCCCATCTTTAAGGCCGCGATGGAGAGGATGCCGCTGCCCGTTCCCACGTCCAGAAGCTCCGTCTGCGGCGTCACGTATTTTTTCAGCTGGCGCAGGCAAAGCTGCGTGGTCTCGTGCATGCCGGTGCCGAACGCCGTGCCCGGATCGATGTGGATGATCATTTTGTCCGCGTCCTCCGGTCTGACTTCCTCCCAGGAGGGGATGATCAGCATGTCGTCCACATAGAACTGGTGGAAGTACTGTTTCCAGTTGTTGATCCAGTCCTTGTCCTCCGTCTCGCTCTCGGTAATGCTGCACTCCCCGATGTCCAGGAACGTCCGCAGCTCCTGCAGCTCCTCGCGCACCCGCGCAAGCAGCGCCTGGGCGTCCTGGCCCTCCTCCACGTAAAAGCTCAGGTAGGCCACCCCGTCGTCGGGAGCCGTCTGCGGGAGAATGTCCACAAACATCTGCTGTTTGTCGGACTCCGTGAGGGGCACTTTGTCCTCTATCTCCACGCCCTCCACGCCGGCGTCCGCCAGGGAGGAGATCACGATGTCCTCCGCCTCCGCCAGGGTTTTTAATGTAAATTTACGGTATCTCATGGGCTAATCCTCGAATGTCTCTTTGATCTTATCCATAAAGCCTTTTTTCTTCGGCTTCTCTTTTTCCGGTTCCGGCTTTGCCGCATCCTGACCGAGCGAGCGGTCCGTCGCAGCGTCGAAAGCCTTCAGGGCCTCTTTCGCCTCGCTGTTCAGTTTTGTGGGCACCTGCACCACCAGCGTCACATACTGGTCGCCCCGCACGGAGCGGTTCCGCAGGGACGGGACGCCCTTGCCCTTCAGGCGGATCTTGGTGTCCGTCTGGGTGCCCGGTTTTACCGTGTACATCACATCCCCGTCGATGGTGCTGATCTTCACGTCGCCGCCCAAAGCCGCCTGGGCGAACGTGATGGGGGCCGTGGAAAAGATGTTCATATCCTGGCGCTGGAAATTGGGGTGTCTCTGCACCATCACTTCCACCAGCAGATCGCCCCTGGGCCCGCCGTTCCTGCCCGGCTCGCCCTTGCCGGCGATGCGCACGCTCTGTCCGTCGTCGATCCCCGCCGGGATGGTCACCTTGATCGTCTTGCGGCTGGAGGTGTAGCCGCTGCCGCCGCAGGCCGCGCATTTCTCCCGGATGATCTTGCCCGTGCCGCCGCAGTCCGGACAGGTGGTTACGTTCTGCACCATACCGAACAGGGACTGCTGGGTCATGACCACCTGGCCGCGCCCGCCGCACTTGGGGCAGGTCTCCGGGCTGGTGCCCGGCTTCGCGCCCGTGCCGTGGCAGGTGGCGCACTCATCTTTCAGGTTGAGCTCCAGCTGCTTCTCGCAGCCGAACACGGCCTCCTGGAACGTGATGCGCACGCTGGCGCGCAGGTTCGCGCCCCGCATGGGCCTGTTCCCGGAACGCCTTCTGCTGCCGCCGCCGAACAGATCCCCAAAGATATCCCCAAAGATATCGCCCATATCGGCGCTGCTGAAGTCGAAGCCGCCGAAACCGCCCGGACCGCCGCCCTGCTCAAACGCGGCGTGGCCGAACTGGTCGTACTGGCGGCGCTTCTCGGCGTCCGAGAGCACCGCGTAAGCCTCGGAGGCCTCCTTAAACTTTTTCTCCGCCTCGGCGTCCCCGGGGTTCATGTCGGGATGATATTTTTTTGCGAGCTGGCGGTACGCTTTTTTCAGCGCCGCCTCGTCCGCGTTTCTGTCCACGCCGAGGACCTCGTAATAATCTCTCTTTGTCTCTGCCATATTCCTCACCTGCTCCAAAAGACTGCTGTAAAACCCAAGTATGCCCGGACTTCCGGAAACGGCCCGAAGAACATCCGCTCTTTTGGGCCGCCCGCCGGGAAATCCGGGTACCTCGTCTTGCTGTATGTCTGCTCTGATCTATTTTATACTTCTTTGTAATCCGCGTCGATCACATCGTCGTCCGGCTGCGTGTAGTCCGCCTGTTGGCTGTAATTCTGCTGTGCGCCGCCCATATCCGGGCCCGCCTGCGCGCCGCCCGCCTGGGCCTGCTCGTAAACCTTGGCGAACAGCTTCTGCGCGCTCTCCATCAGTTTTTCCTTCGCCGCCTTGATCTCGGCCACCTGCGCGTCGGTCATCTCCTCCGGGTTGGACTTCTCGATCAGCTCTTTTAAAGCTGCCAGATCGGCCTGCACCGCGGTCTTATCCGCCGCGTCGATCTTGTCTCCCACTTCCTCCATGGCCTTCTCGGTCTGGAATACCATGGCGTCCGCGTCGTTCCTGGTGTCGATGGCTTCCTTGCGCTTCTTATCCTGCGCCTCGTACTCCGCGGCTTCCTTGACGGCCTTCTCGATGTCGCTCTCGGACATGTTGGAACCGGAGGTAATGGTAATGTGCTGCTCCTTGCCGGTGCCAAGATCCTTCGCGGACACGTTCACGATGCCGTTGGCGTCGATGTCGAAGGTTACCTCGATCTGCGGCACGCCGCGCCTTGCGGGCGGGATGCCGTCCAGGCGGAACTGGCCGAGGGACTTGTTGTCCTTCGCGAACTGTCTCTCGCCCTGCACCACGTGGATGTCCACCGCGGTCTGATTGTCCGCCGCCGTGGAGAACACCTGGCTCTTCTTGGTCGGGATGGTGGTATTTCTCTCGATCAGTCTGGTGGCTACGCCGCCCATGGTCTCGATGGACAGGGAGAGCGGTGTGACGTCCAGAAGAAGGATGTCGCCTGCGCCCGCGTCGCCCGCCAGCTTGCCGCCCTGGATGGCCGCGCCGATGGCCACGCACTCATCCGGGTTCAGGGTCTTGCTGGCCTCGTGGCCGGTCAGGGCCTTTACTTTATCCTGCACGGCCGGGATGCGGGTGGAACCGCCCACCAGCAGCACCTTGCCCAGCTCGGAAGCCGTGATGCCGGCATCCTTCAGCGCGTTCTGCACCGGGATGGTGGTCATCTCCACCAGATCGTGGGTCAACTCGTCAAATTTTGCTCTTGTGAGGGTCATGTCAAAGTGCTTCGGACCCTCCGCCGTGGCCGTGATGAACGGCAGGTTGATATTTGTGGTGGTCGCGGAGGACAGCTCTTTTTTCGCCTTCTCCGCCGCCTCTTTCAGTCTCTGGAGCGCCATCTTGTCCACAGACAGGTCCACGCCCTCGGCTTTCTTAAATTCGGAGATCATGTAGTCCGTGATCTTCTGGTCGAAATCGTCGCCGCCCAGGCGGTTGTTGCCGTTGGTGGCCAGCACTTCGATAACGCCCTCGCCGATCTCGATGATCGATACATCAAAGGTGCCGCCGCCCAGGTCGTACACCATGATCTTCTGCTCTTTTTCGTTGTCCAGGCCGTATGCCAGAGCCGCGGCTGTGGGCTCGTTGATGATACGCTTCACTTCCAGGCCCGCGATCTTGCCCGCGTCCTTGGTCGCCTGGCGCTGTGCGTCGTTGAAATACGCCGGCACCGTGATGACCGCCTCGGTCACCTTCTCGCCCAGATAGTTCTCCGCGTCGCCCTTCAGCTTCTGCAGGATCATGGCGGAGATCTCCTGCGGCGTGTAGTTCTTGCCGTCGATGCCTACCTTGTAATCTGTTCCCATGTGTCTCTTAATAGAAGAGATCGTCTTGTCCGCGTTGGTGACGGCCTGGCGCTTTGCCGGCTCGCCCACCAGACGCTCGCCCGTCTTGGAGAACGCCACTACGGACGGTGTGGTCCTTGCTCCCTCTGTATTTGTGATAACCGTCGGCTTGCCGCCCTCCATCACTGCCACGCAGCTGTTTGTCGTACCTAAGTCAATTCCGATGATCTTGCTCATAATGTTTTCCTCCTTTAATTTGCAACTTTTACCATACTGTGGCGCACCACCTGGTCACGGTAGGTGTAGCCTTTTAGAAATTCTTCCACGATCGTGTTGTCCGGGCTTTCCTCGTCCTCCACGTGCATGACCGCGTTGTGCAGATCCGGGTTGAATGTGCTTCCCACGGCCTCGATGGGCTTCACGCCCAGCTTTTCCAGGGCTTCCGTCATCTGCCGGTACACCCGCTCCATCCCCTCCACGAAGGGATCGGCCTTGTGGTCCTCTGTGATGGCCCCCAGCCCTCTCTCGAAGTTATCCACGATGGGAAGGATCTGCTCGATCACGCTTTTCGCGCCCATCTCGAACATCCCGGCCTTCTCTTTTTCCGAGCGCTTCCGGAAGTTGTCGAACTCCGCCATCTGGCGCTTTACCCGGTCGTTCAGCTCTTCGATCAGGGCATCCTTTTTATCCTTCTTTTCTTCTTTCTCCCGGTGCTCCTGTGCCCCGTCCTGCTCCCCGGGACCATCCTCCTGCGCGCCCTGTTCCGGTTCTTTCCCGGCGGGGGGATCGTCCTTCGCCCCGGCCTGTTCGCCCGGAGCTTTCTGCTGCGGATCCGGCTGTTTGTCCGGCTCTTTTCCCGGCTCTCTGTCAGGTTCTTTATCCGGCTCCTCTGCCGCCGCGTCCATGTTCTTCTCCTTGTTTTTCTCTGCCACTTCTATCTGCGCTCCTTTCCGCCGCCCTTTCCGGCCGGCTCATCAATCTTTTTGAAATATCAGATCCAGCTGCGTCTTCAGGGATTTCAGGGAATCTACCACTTTTTCGTAATCCATGCGCTTCGGTCCGATGATCCCGATGGTTCCCTGCACGCCCTCTCCCAATTCGTAAGTTGCCGTGACCACGCTGCAGTCCTGCATGGTGCGGATGGGGGCCTCGTTGCCGATATACACCTGTATGCCGGTGCTGCTCTCCCCCTCCATGGAACTCTGGATGAGGGTTGCGAGCTCTTTCTTTTCCTCGAAGGTGCTGATCAGCCCGCTGGCCCGCTCGCTGTCGCTCAATTCCGGATATTTGAAAATGTTGGTGGCACCGCTGGTGTAGATCTCCACATCCTCGTCCATCTGGATGGCCTCCGCCACCGCGTCCAGCACCCGGCTGATGACCTCGCTGTGGATGCCGGCCTGCTCCTTGAGCCTCGTGATCAGCCCCAGATCGATCTGCTCGATGGCGAGCCCCGTGAGGCTGGTGTTTAGAAGAATGTTCAGCTTCAGGATCAGCTCGCCGTCCAGGTCGTGCCGGAACCGGAGCATCTTGTTCTTTACGATGTTCCCCTCCGTGACGATGACCGCCAGGAGCTGCTCCTCGTCTATGATGGAAAGCTGGATAAATTTCAGCTTTGTGGCGTTGTAGCGGGGCGAGGTGATCATGGTCGCATAGTTGGTGCTGTTGGCCAGCACCTTTACCACCTGTTTGAGGAGCGCTTCCATCTTATCCTGCTTCTGGATGAGCAGCTCCTGCTGCTCCCGCACCTCCTGCTCCTTCTCCTGCATCAGATAGTCCACATACAGGCGGTAGCCTTTATCGGACGGGATCCTGCCCGCCGAGGTGTGCGGCTGGATGATCAGCCCCATCTCCTCTAAGTCCGCCATCTCGTTTCGTATGGTGGCGGAACTCAGGTTCAGATCTTCATATTTGGAGATGGTCCTGGAGCCCACCGGCTCGCCGGTTTCCAGATACGTTTTAATGATAGCGTTAAAGATTTTCCATTTTCTATCATCCAGCTGCATCCTGAACCTTCTCCTTTATCTCGTTCCCGCGTCCTTTTTCTGTTTGTTAGCACTCTTTCGTGTCGAGTGCTAATATCTACGGTCTTAAGATAGCATCATCATCTGGAATTGTCAATAGTTATTTTAAAAAAATTCTCATTTTCTTCCTTCCACAGAATATGTCGAACCGCGCCGATTGGTTATATTTGACTTTTTTTGTAAATATGGTAAACTGATTGCATAACATAAACTGTCGTTTAAAACTACGAAAGAACGAAAGGAATCTGGATAATGAAGCGAAAAAACTATCTGGTCGTCTTTTTTTGTCTGCTCGCCATCGTGGCCCTGGTCGCGCTGGCCGGATTTATGACGCTCTACGTCGCGGATGACTCCAATCTGCTGAAACAGCAGCTGCGCAAATTTCTCGCTCCTGTGATGAACACCGTGGAAGATGAGACTCACACCGTGGAGACCGATCTGGAATCGACCGAGGCCGCTGTGGCCCTGGCCCACTCCGTGATCTTTGTGGGTGATTCCCGCACCATCGGCATGCGGGATGCCGTAAACGACAACTGCGTATACCTGGGTTCCGAGGGCGAGGGTTATAACTGGTTCGCCGGCGAAGGCGTCGCCTATCTGGATCAGGACATCAAGCTGAACGACACCACCGACGTCGTGATCAATTTCGGAGTCAACGATCCGGAAAACGTAAGTCTCTATATCGATCTCTACCATTCCCTGATTGAGAAATATCCCGACATTTCTTTTTATTTTTTATCCGTAAATCCCCTGGACGACAACGCGGATTTCAATACGACCAACAGAATGATCTCCCTGTTTAACGCCACAATAGCAAGCGCTTTTCCGGACAACTATCTGGACAGCTGTACATACCTGATGGAAACCGGATTTGAGACCACGGACGGTCTTCATTATACAAATGAAACTTACCAGAAGATCCACGCCTTTGTGATCGACCAGCTTTCTCAGCATCAGCAGGGCTCGTAGATATCTGTAGCCGGCCGCTCCTGCAGCGAAGCGCACAGATATTTATAACCGGCCGGCTATCACAGCAAAGCGCACAGATATTTATAACCGGCCGGCTATCACAGCGAAGCGCAAAGACAGACCGCACGACAAAAAAAGACCTCCCGCCCGGGACCGCGTCCCGAAAGGGAGGTATCTTTTTGTCTGTTCTTTCCTTCTTTGCATTAGATGAGGTAGATGTACCCCAGAAGCGATCTTCCGCTCGCCCAGTTGTAGATGCTCTGGTACTGGAACACGATGTTGGTCCGCAGGGCATTCGGCGCGAGTGCGCTCTCCGTGTACCCGGATTCGGACACATACGGCACTCCGTTCACGACATTTTCCACCACCGCGATATGCGCATCCCCGCTCGGACCGTAGTTAAAGATCGCCAGCGCACCTATCTTCGGGGTCTTGCCGTATTTGAACTTGCCCTTTGCCACGTTCGACTGGTAGATGCCCACCGGGTCCCCTCCGAAAATGGCCTGTACATTCGCGATATTTCCTTCGGCCCGCGCCACGATCTCCATCGCGCGCCCGCAGGCGTACCACGTGCAGTTGCCCCGCACATAGATCTTTCCGTAATAGGGCTTTGCCGTGGGGGCAAGGCTGTCGTATTTATAGTAAATGTTGTAATTTGCGCTGTAGAAATACGGGTTGTTGACCTGCGGCCTGGTAGTTCTCGCCACATACCCCGCCGGCACGGCAACGGCCTCGTCTGTGTTCAGATAGTCCTTATTGTTCGTCACGGCGTTGCCCGTACCGGTCGTCCCGGCATTGGTGTTTCCCGTGCTGGCTTTTACCGTGAGCGTGCGGTACACCAGATTGGCTACCGTCCCCTGGTTATCCGCCGCGATCACTCTGAATTTGTAGGTGCCCGCGGGGAGCTTATCAAAGGACATCTCCATGTCCAGCTCGCTGTTGTCCAATTTATAGCTGGCTGCGTTTGACTGCACCGTGTGCATGTACACCGTCTTGCCGCTGCTGTTGGTGATCATCGTGCGCACCGCGGACAGCGGATAGCTGGAGACCACCGTGCCCCCGATCGCGTAGCTGCTTCCCTGGATGATGCTGAAATCCGCCGACGGCTTCGGATTTACGATACGGATCTGCCCTTTGCCCGTCACCGTGAATTTCTGATCCAGTATGAGCTTTACCGACACGGAGCCTCTGGAATAGATGCTATAATAATAGGTACCGGGACTCAGCCGGTCAAACATGATGTAGGGGTCCGCCTGGGCCAGATTGAACGTCTGCTGGTTCGGCGTGGCGATGTATCTCTGCATGATCTGGGTCTTGCTGGCATTGTAGACCGCCACGCAGATCTGCTGGATGGGATTGGTGCAGGTGACCGTCCCGCGCAGAGAGAACACCGCCCCCTGCTTGATGCCCGTGGGCTTTGTCACATTTGTGAGCTGGTAGGTGTCCTGCGCAGCCCGCGCCTTGACCGGGAGGGCCAGCATTGCTATCATCATGCATAAAAGCCAGAATACTCTTTTCTTTTTTTGCATTATCCATTCTCCCCTTGCGAAGATATTACGCTTTTCATCCTTCTTGTTCCGATTTTGGATCTTATTTTGTTAAAATCCTATTACAGTTTCCTGCGTGTAGTATACTATGCTTTTTCACCTTTTGCAATACATTTTATAAAAATTTTAATATTTTTGTAATCTTTTTAAAACAAAAATTGTGCCATCACGTAATTTCCAAGATCCGTGCCGCGCTCCGTGAGAACCGCCGCGCCGTCCCGGATCTCCAAAAGGCCCTGCCCCTGCAGCACCCTGAGCGTTTCCCCGTACACGGACAAAAGCGGCGTTCCAAACTCCCGCTCAAATCCGGCCAGGCTGACGCCTCTGGTCATGCGTAGCCCGAGGAACATGGTCTCCTCCATCCGCTCCCGCACCGTCAGCTCCTGAGCCTGCGGTCCGCTCCGCTGCCCCGCCAGATAGGCGCCCAGGTCCGCGGTGTTTAAGAAGCGCCGGTTGTCCATGAGGGACGCCGCGCCAAGCCCGAATCCCCGGTATTCCCTTCTCTCCCAGTAGCCGCAGTTGTGGCGGCACTCATAGCCCGGCAGGGCGTAGTTGGAGATTTCATAGCGGCGATAGCCGAAGGCCCGCAAAAGCTCCTGCGTGCGCACATACATCTCTCGCTCCTCCTCCTCGGAGGGGAGCAGCGCGCAGGCAAGGCCCTGCTCCCGCCTTTTGGCGTCCTCGCCGTACCGCTCATAAAAGGGCGTTCCCTCCTCTATGATCAGGCTGTACGCGGAAATGTGCTCCGGGCGAAGCGCCAGCACCTTTTGAAGACTGTCCTCCCACATCTGCGGCGTCTGTCCCGGCAGGGCCGACATCAGATCCACATTGATGTTGGAAAAGCCCGCCTCCCTCGCCAGAAAAAAGCTGCGGCAGAACTCCTCCCACGTGTGGATCCGCCCGAGCAGGCGAAGCTCCTTCTCCTGCGCGGACTGAAGGCCCAGGCTGATGCGGCTGACCCCGGCCTGGCGGTAGATCTTCAGCTTGTCCGCGTCTAAGGTCCCCGGATTGCACTCCACCGTGATCTCCGCATCCTTTTGGACAGGCAGTCTTTCGCGCAGGGCGCCCAGCAGATCCGCTATGTACTCCGCCGGCAGCAGCGAGGGCGTGCCCCCGCCAAAAAAGACCGTGGAGACTTGATCGTCCCCGCGGTCTTCATACTGCATGATCTCTTTTTTCAGCATATCCACATAGTTTTCCTGCGTCTTTTTGTCCGCCGCGAAAGAGAGAAAGTCGCAGTAAAGGCACTTTCTCGCACAAAAAGGGATGTGGATGTAGATTTCCAATGGTCTCATACCGGCACTCCTAATCTTCATCCAGCTTCAGCACGCTCATAAACGCTTTCTGCGGGATCTCCACATTGCCCACCTGGCGCATCCTCTTCTTGCCCTCCTTCTGCTTTTCCAGAAGTTTTTTCTTGCGGGTGATGTCGCCGCCGTAGCACTTGGCAAGCACGTCCTTGCGCATGGCCTTCACCGTCTCGCGCGCAATGATCTTGCTGCCGATGGCCGCCTGGATGGGGATCTCAAAGAGCTGTCTGGGGATCTCCTGCTTCAGCTTCTCGCACATCTTCCTGCCGCGCTCGTAGGCCGTCGCCCCGTGCACGATGAAGGAGAGGGCGTCCACCTCCTCGTGGTTGACCAGGATGTCCAGCTTCACCAGCTCGGATCTCTCGTAGCCCTTCATCTCATAGTCGAAAGAAGCGTAGCCCCGGGACCTGGACTTCAGAGCGTCGAAGAAATCGTAGATGATCTCGTTGAGGGGCAGCTCATATTTCAGGAGAGCCCTGGTTGCCTCCATATATTCCATTCCCAGGTACCTGCCCCGCCGCTCCTCGCACAGCTGCATAATGGGGCCGATGAACTCTGTGGTCACCATGATCTCGGCGCTGACGATGGGTTCTTCCATATATTCGATCTCCGACGGATCCGGCAGGTTGGCCGGGTTGGTCAGGTCTATGACCTCCCCGTTGGTCTTGTGCACCTTATAGATAACGCCGGGCGCCGTGGTCACCAGATCCAGGTTGTACTCTCTCTCCAGGCGCTCCTGGATGATCTCCAGGTGCAGAAGACCCAGAAAACCGCACCGGAACCCGAAGCCCAGCGCGATGGACGTCTCCGGTTCAAACTGCAGGGAAGCGTCGTTCAGCTGCAGCTTCTCCAGGGCATCCCGCAGATCCGGGTACTTTGCCCCGTCCGCCGGGTACATGCCGCAAAAGACCATGGAGTTGACCTTCTTGTAGCCGGGCAGCGCCTCCGCGCACGGATTGTCGGTCTCTGTGACCGTGTCTCCCACCCGGGTGTCCTTCACGTTTTTCAGGCTGGCCGTCAGATAGCCCACCATGCCGGCCGACAGCTCCTCGCAGGGGATGAACTGCCCTGCCCCGAAATAGCCCGCCTCCACCACTTCCGCCTTCGCGCCCGTGGCCATCATGGTGATGGGGGTCCCCCTGCGCACGGTTCCCTCCATGATGCGGCAGAAAATGATGACTCCCTTGTAAGAATCGTAGATGGAGTCAAAGATCAGGGCCTTTAAAGGTGCATGGGGATCTCCGCCCGGAGCCGGGATCTTCTCCACGATCTGCTCCAGCACCTGCTCTACGTTGGTCCCCATCTTGGCGGAGATCAGCGGCGCGTCCTGGGCCTCAATGCCGATCACATCCTCGATCTCATTGATGACGCGGTCGGGGTCGGCGCTCGGCAGGTCTATCTTATTGATGACCGGCATGATATCCAGGTCGTGATCCAGCGCCAGGTACACGTTCGCCAGGGTCTGCGCCTCGATGCCCTGGGCGGCGTCCACCACCAGGATAGCCCCGTCGCAGGCGGCCAGGCTCCTGGAAACTTCATAATTAAAATCCACATGGCCCGGTGTATCGATCAGGTTAAAGATATATTCCGTTCCGTCCTTCGCCTTGTAGACGGTGCGGACTGCCTGGGCCTTGATGGTGATGCCCCTCTCCCGCTCCAGATCCATATTGTCCAGCACCTGCGCCTGCATCTCGCGGCTGGTCAGAAGGCCCGTCATCTCGATGATGCGGTCCGCCAGGGTGGATTTTCCGTGGTCTATATGGGCAATGATACAAAAATTCCGAATTTTGCTCTGATCTGTCATGTGATCCTGCACTCCTTCCAGAATCTCATGATAGCATATTTCCGGTCTTTTTGTCTACTCCCCCGGGACACTTTGTCGCGCGCGGCCCTGGAGCACGCGGTCGAGAACGGCCGCAAAAGCCTCCATGGCGTTCTTCTCCTCCTCCACGGTGGAGAGCTGCGTGCCCGCCTCCAGAAGCAGGCTCATGGGGCGCAGGTGCAGGTTGAACCGGTACGCCATCAGATAGATGTTGCGCATCAGGCCCGGGACCGTCCTCTCCGCCTCCAGCTGAAGCTGCAGGGCAAAGCTCAGGTTGTCCTGTATGTAGGGGTTGGGCAGGTAGGCGATGTCCTGATTGTCCGCGGTGCGGCTCATGCCCGCGATGAACATCAGCTGGGCCGCCGGCTTACCGTTGTACTCCGTGACAAAGCGGGTGCCGTCCACGCCGTCCCGGTGCAGGTCGATGACCACCTCGATGGACGGGTACTGCTCCAGGATCTCTGTGACCGCCGCCTCGGAAAAATCGTAGGCGAGGTTGCGGTCCAGCACCCCGTCCACCAGGTCGAACACGCCCCGCTCGTGGATGACGTTGTAGCCGTACTCCTCTGTGAGAATCTTTGTCAGATGATCGCCGATCCCCACGATGGTGGTGCTCACATCCCCCTCTGCCGAATCCGCAAACGCCTCCTGGGAGTGGGTGTGGTAGATCAGGATCTGCGGCTCCTGCGGCCTTTTTTCCATGGTCATATCCATGGCCAGCAGCTTTTTCCCGTCCAGGCGCTCCGGGTCGATGGTGGTAGTCATATCCATGGAAAAATAGTGGTACAGCAGGTACTCAAAATCCGCGAGCTGCTCATTTTCAAGAACGCCCTTGCCGTCATCCGGGCGCACATAGGCTTTTGTCTCCTTTGGCCTCTTATTTTCCTCCGCCTGCGCCTGCGCCCGCACGATCATCTCATATTCATTCGGGCTTTCCACCGAGCTTCCTCCCTCCTGCTGCCGCCTCATATAGCCGTACACGGGGAAAAGTTCTTCGGCCAGATATCCGGCCGGATCGGCATCCTCCGTCTCCTTTGCGGCATAGGAAAGGACGGGTATGTAGGTACCCGCCGTCCACTTTTCGATTTTCTCATAAACCGCCGACAAAAGCGGCGTATCCCGGAACAGCCCGTTCTCCCCGGCGATCGCCACCGTCCGCACAATGATATAGCCGCCCAGAGCAAGCATGCAGCACAGGAGGGCGGCCCGTATGATCCTGTCCAGAAACTTCATCTTGTCCACCTTTACGCGATGCAAACCAGTATATCTGTTACAGTATATGCACCGCCGGCGGATTTATGACAGCGCCATGTTCAATCCCTCCGAGATCGTATAGCTCACCCGCTTCAGCGTCTCATCGATATCCTTCGGCGTCACAAACATGGTGTTCAGCTGAGGGGATATCTTTTCCCGGAAAAACTGCCGGTCCTCCTTCTCATCCACCAGCTGCTCCAGGGTATCGCTCACGATGGTAGCCGCGTCCACCACTGTGGGAACCCCGATGGCGATCACCGGAACGCCAAGCGTCTCCTCGTTGATGCCGTCCCTGTGATTCCCCACGCCGGAACCCGGGTTGATCCCGGTGTCGGTGATCTGGATCGTGCGGTTCAGCCTCCGGGTGCTTCTGGCCGCCAGCGCATCTATGGCGATCACCGCCTGCGGCGAAGTTTCCCGCACGATCCCCCGGATGATCTCCAGCGTCTCCATCCCCGTCTGGGCCATCACCCCCGGAACGACCGCGCTGACCGGGCTGGCCTTTTCTTTCAGGGACGATCTTCCGTACTCCTTCACGATATGCCGGGTGATCCGCAGATGATTTACCACATCGGGGCCCAGCGCGTCCGGCGTCACCTCCCGGTTCCCGAGGCCTACCACCAGAACCGTCCTCTCCTCTTTCCCCAGCAGGGTGCGGACGTGCTTTGCCACCTCCTCCGAGATCTCCCGGTGGTAATCCTCATCCTCAGACGACATGTTGGGCGCCTCCAGGGTGATATAGGTGCCCACCGGCTTTCCCATCAGCCTGGCGCCGTTCTCCGTCTCGATCCGGACCACCGTGGTGTAGATCTCCCTCTCCTCGTCCGCCGACTCCTCGATCCGCACGCCGCGGATCTCCACGTCATCCCCCTCGAAGCTCTCCCTGGCCTCCAGGGCCAGATCCGTGCGCACTTGAAAATCTCCCAGCATAAGAACCTCCTTGTATCTTTTCCGGTAGTCTTTGCCGATATGCCGCGAAATATGCGGTCTTTCAAAGTCTTCCGGAAATATTTTTTGTGGAAAAAAGTGCGATTTTGATATTGACACCCGCAGACGAATGGATTAGAATATAGTACCTGTCTTTCGGAGTTGAAATAAAAAACTAGTGCTAAGCCACAGGTCAAAACCTATGGCTTAGCATTTCGTTTATC
>CANRIR010000013.1 GCA_947630735.1 uncultured Marvinbryantia sp. | reverse complement strand
TTTTTTGAGGATTTTTATGAAAAAGTGGTGGTTTCACGTACTTAGGGCTAGCCGCCGCGCTAGCGGCTTGGTACAATCCAATTATCTAACAAAACGCACTTTACGACGTATCAATAATCAGAAAAGCAAAGATCAGGGAAACATGCTTGTTCAAGGACGGGAAACAAAAAGGGAAACGGCGCAAACGCGTTTCAAATAAAGAAAGGAGGCGTCCAATATGGAATGGACACAGGAAAAACTGCAGGCGCTTTATGTTGAAGTGCAGAAAAAGGCTATGACCGACGAGGCGTTCCGCAAGGAGCTCCTGGCCGACTCGTCAAAGGCGATCGAAGCGTTCGCGGGCGAGAAGCTGCCGGAGGGCTTTAAGCTCAAGGTAATTGAGAATGATCCGGACTACACGGCGACCATGGTTCTGCCCGATCTGGTCGGGCGAGAGCTTACGGACGAGGAAAACGAGGCAGTGGCCGGTGGAAGCTTTTTAGACGATTATTTTGTCACCGGAGATCGCCCGCCTTTTGTCACTGGTTCGGGATGGATCCAAAGCTGGTTTTAAAAAAATAATATAACAAAATCCGTATTACGGCGTATCAATGATCAGGAAAGCAAAAATCCGGGAATCGACGCAGGTGTGTTTCATATAGATCGAAGAAGAAAGCAAGAGGAGGAGAAACATGTACTACATACTGGATGAGCGCTATGCCCTGCGCGGCTGGCAGAAACTGCCGTTCGCGCTGCTGGACCGGCGCAGAGGGCGGGCCGCCTTCCTGAAAAAAGCGGATATGGAGCTGCTCCTCGACGCGGACGGCTGCACAGACCTGGAGGGCGCGTCCGAGCAGCAGAAAAAAACATTGAAAAAACTGGAAGAAGAAGGCGTCCTGCACGCCTGCGAGCCGGGGACGAAACTGAAGCCCGACCAGCTATACAAGTTCTACGACAACCGCTACATCCGCACGGCGCACTGGTCCGTGACGGGGCGCTGCAACTATCGCTGCAAGCACTGCTATATGTCCGCGCCGGACGCCAAATACGGGGAGCTGGACCACGAGACGGCGATGGGCATCGCCCATCAGATCGTGGACTGCGGCATCGCGGAGGTTACCTTGACCGGTGGGGAGCCGCTGGTCCGCCCAGATTTCTTCGAGCTCGTGGACGTGCTGCTGGACGGCGGCGTGCACATTTCCCAGATCTACTCAAACGGCCGTCTGGTAACGGACGACCTGCTGAAAAAGCTGGAGGACCGGGGCATCCGCCCTGAGTTCAACATGAGCTTTGACGGCGTGGGCTGGCACGACTGGCTGCGCGGCGTGCCGGGCGCGGAAAAATACGTGACGGACGCGTTCCTGCGCTGCCGTGAGCACGGCTTCCCCACCGGTTCGGAAATGTGTATTCACGAGCGGAACAAACACACCCTGCGGGAATCGGTTCGCTTCCTGGCAGGCGTGGGCTGTGGCTTTCTGAAGACCAACCCTATCTCGGATGTGGGCGCATGGAAAGAGGGCGGGTACGGGCCGGCCATCAAGACAGAGGATCTGTTCCAGGTCTACCTGGACTATATCCCGCAGTACTATGAGGACGGCATGCCCCTGTCGCTGCAGCTGGGCGGCTTCTTCGGAGCCTCGCCGGGGAACCCGAAGGAGTGGAGCATCCCCATGAAGAAGAGCTGGTGCAAAGACCCGTCGCGGGAGTGCGTCTGCGGTCATGCGCGTATGGTGATGTATATCTCCGCGGAAGGGCGGGCATTGCCCTGCATGGCCTTATCCGGCATGCCCATTCAGGAGAATTATCCGTTCATCACGCAGATCGGTCTGAGGCAGTGCATCACCGACTCGTCCTACATGCGGCTCATCGAGACCAGGGGCTCGGAAGTGCTGGCGCACAACCCGGAATGCCGCGGCTGCGAGCACGCCGGATACTGTCTGGGCGGATGCCGCGCCGGCGCGCTGGAGACCAGCCCGGACGACATCATGGGACGCGATATGGCGGCCTGCACCCTCTTAAAAGAAGGATGGGCGGACAAGATCAGCAAGGTCATGGAAACCATCACACTGCCGAAAGGGAGGTGAGGAAGAAAGGAAAACGGAGATTTCCGGAGGCGGATGGGCCGCCGGACGCAAAGAAAACACATGAATGGAAACAGAAAAAGGTAAAAGGAGGAAAGTAAAAATGTCAGAAGAAAAGAAAGAAGAAATTTTAGGAAAAGAGAAAGATCTGGAAGAGAAAGAGCTGGAAGAGGTGGCCGGCGGAGATTCTTGTATCTGTGCGCTTGGCGGCGGCGGAACAGGGACTGAAGGTTGGGGGGAAAAGACGTGCGCCTGCGTGCTTGGCGGCGGCGGAGAGTATACGAAAGGAGGAATGCGCTGTATGTGCCTTGGCGCCGGGGGTGGAGACTCAGCGCAAATTTACTTTAGATAGTGCGATTGAGCCAGAAAAGCAAAAATAGGGAAACGACGCAAGTGCGTTTCATATAAATCGGAAAAGGAAAGGAGATGAAACATCATGAACGAGGAAATGCTTGCAAAACTGCAGAAAGCCAGGACGGTGGAGGAGATCATCGCCATCGCGAAGGAGTATGGCAAAGAAGTGACGGCGGAGAAAGCGCAGGAGCTGCTCGATAAGATCAGCGGCGCTACCGGCGAACTCTCTGATGATGCGCTCGCCGCAGTTGCCGGGGGGGCTGGATCGACGACATCAAGGAATGGTTCGGAAGCCTCTTTGGCAAGTAAAATGCCAGAGTACGAAGCGGGGCGTGAGCGGCTTGTTCACGTCCCGTTTCCTTTTGCAGAAATATTTGAGGACTTGTCCAATGCCTTCGGTTATCCCGAAAGCTGGATGATATGGAGGGCCTGCAGCTTTACTTTCGCAGATATACGGATGCGGCGGATCCGAGCCGGTTTTTCGTATATGACCTTGACTTCCTGACACATGGGTGTATAATATAAACGAAATTATCATAAAATATTTTATCATAAGGAGGCGCGAGTATGGAATTTATTGGCCGAAAAGCGGAACTGGAAAAGCTGAACGCAGAATATGAGCGTGACGGCGGTTTCGTGGTCATCTATGGCCGACGCAGAGTTGGCAAAACAACACTGATCAAAGAGTTCCTGAAAAAGAAAACAGCCTTCTACTTCCTTGCAACGGAAGAGCTGGAATCTCAGAGTATGAAGCGCTTGGCTGGCGTCGTTGCACGTACAACGGAAAACTCATTTCTACAGAAAGCGGCATTTACGGATTGGCTGGATCTGTTCCAAGTGATTGCAGATTATAAACCGGAAGAAAAGAAAGTGTTGGTCATGGACGAGTTTCCGTACATGGTAAAAACCAATCCGGCTTTCCCTTCTATTTTGCAGAACGCTTGGGATGAAATCCTGAAAGACAGCAATGTGATGCTGATCCTGTCCGGGTCTCTGATCGGTATGATGCAGAAACATGCTCTGTCTTATGACAGTCCCCTGTATGGCCGCAGAACTTCACAGGTGCGTCTGGCTCCGCTGCCATTTACGGATATATATGCCGTTCAGAAAATGCCGTTTGAACAGGCAGTAGAACAGTACGCTGTGACGGGCGGTGTTCCCAAGTATCTGGAGTTTTTCGAGGATGGCCGGGGACTGGAAGAACAGCTCAAAGATGCGGTTTTGTCCAAAAGCGGTTTTTTGTATGAGGAACCAAACTTCCTGCTGAAAAGTGAATCTGTAACAGCAGTGAACTATTTCTCCATCATCAAGGCCATTGCAGACGGAAACCATAAGCTGGGCAAGATTGCCGGTGTGTTGGGGCAGGAAACTTCCGCTTTGACACCATATCTGTCTACACTTGGGGATTTGGGCTTCATCGAAAAGAAAACGCCGGTAACGGAAAAGAACCCGGAAAAATCTCGCAAGGGACTGTATTTCATCTCAGATAATTTCATTCGCTTCTGGTTCCGCTATGTTTATCCCTATAAGGGAGAACTGGAACTGGACAATATGCAGATTGTTTTGGATGAAATCAGCAAAGACTTTGCGGAGAAATTCGTGGCATTTGCTTATGAGGATATTTGCAAAACGATATTTGCAGATTTGTGCAGGAACGGGGAGATTTCTTTTATGCCATCCCGTATTGGCTCCTACTGGCTGAACGATTTTGATGGAGATACAGAAATTGATGTAATGGCCGTAGACCATCAGAATAAGCGGATATTTGCAGGAGAATGTAAATACCATGCGCAGCCGGTAGATGTGCCGGTGTATTTTGCGTTGAAAAAAAAGGTTGATGGTGCCGTTGAAATTCGCAAGGCATTTCCAGGGTATGATGTTATCTTCGGAGTGTTCAGTAAAAGCGGCTTTACGCAGCGTATGCTTGATACTGCAAAAGAAAACACCGGACTGCTCCTGATCCATGAGGATTACCTGGCACGCTGTTAAAATTTTTTATAAAATATACTAAACCTATTGACAAACTATGAAATAGGAGATATAATGCGTTTACCGAGTTCAGGAAAAGCAAAAACAAACAGGGCGAGAGGGAAACGACATGTATAGAGCAAATCAGACAGATAGAATGATGTGTTGCAGGCGAATGAAAATCTTCCGGGCAAATCTGCGTGGCAGGATAGATTCGGTCGCTTTGCGCCGCGTCGATATATGACATTTCAACAGGAGATGCCAGATTGCTGTTTGCCCGGGAGCTTTCTTTTGGAAGCTTCCTTTTTTGCGCCTGAATCCGGATTATTTCACACAATCATCCAGTAAGGAGGAGAAAGATTATGAAAAAATTATTGCAGAGTTTGGCTGGCGCTGCGCTGGCGGGGAGTCTGGTCATATGCGCCGCGCCAGGTGTGCTGGCGGACGACACGGCGGCGGATCAATTGGCGCAGATTCAGCAGAAAGGCGTGATCACGTTCGCGATGGAGGGACAATGGGCACCCTGGACATACCACGATGAGGACGGCGAGCTGGTGGGCTACGACACGGAGGTCGGCAAGGCGCTTGCTGAAAAGCTGGGCGTTTCGGCTGAATTTGTGGAGGGAGAATGGGACGGTCTGTTTGCCGGGTTGGACGGCGGGCGTTACGATGCGGTGATCAACGGGGTAGAGATCACGGATGAGCGGGCGGAAAAATATGATTTTACCACGCCGTATGCCTATATCCGCACTGCGCTGGTAGTTGCGGAGGATAACGAGGACATCCTGACGTTTGAAGATCTCTCCGGAAAGAAGACGAGTAATTCGCTCGGCTCCACATACGCGGATCTCGCCGCGGAATATGGCGCGGAAGTCCAGAACGTGGATACCTTGTCGGAGACGATCGATATGGTGCTTTCCGGCCGGGTGGATGCGACCTTAAATGCAGAAGTTTCTTTCTATGATTATCTGGCAGAGCATCCGGATGCGCCGATCAAGATCGTGGCGCTGACAGACGATGCGTCCGAGGTCTCGATCCCGCTCAGAAAGGAAGAGGCGAGCGCGTCTCTTAAAGAGGCGCTTGATCAGGCGATCGCGCAGCTGTCAGAGGACGGCACATTGAGTGCGCTGTCAGAAAAATATTTTGGAAGCGATATTTCACAGGCGGATTCAGAGACAGCTGAAGATCAGACAGACGCGGATTCAGAGACAGCCGAAGATCAGACAGACGCCGATTCGGACGAATTGGCGCAGATTCAGGAGGCAGGCGTGCTGAGAGTCGGCGTGGAGGGAACCTACCCGCCCATCACTTATCACGACGAGGACGGGAACCTGACGGGCTTTGATGTCGAGGTCGCGCAGGCGGTCGCGGAGAAGCTGGGCGTGAAAGCAGAATTTACGGAGTCCGCGTGGGATTCTCTGCTCGCGGCGGTGGACAGCGGGCGGCTGGATACCGTGATCAACGCGGTGTCGATCACGGAAGAACGGAAAGAGAAATATGATTTCACAGAACCGTATGTTTCCGTGTATCGAAATATCATCGTCAAAAAGGACAATGATTCCATCAAGAGCCTGGAAGACCTGAACGGAACGAAAGTGGCGGAGAATATTACCACAGAGTATGCGGACAGACTGGCGGAGCTTGGGGCCACGATCGTGCCGATCGACACGCTCCAGCAGGCATTCGACCTGGTAACGTCCGGGAGAGCGGATTTTACAATCCTGGAAGATATTCAATTTTATCCCTATCTGGAGGAGCATCCGGACGCGGATCTGAAGATCGCGTTTACGATCGATGACGATGTGGATCAGTTTGCGATCCCGCTCCGCAAGGGCGAAGACCGGTTGGTAAGCGCGGTAAACGAGGCTCTGGACGAGTTGAAAGCGGACGGAACCCTAAGCGCGATCTCAGAGAAATATTTCGATTCCGATGTGATCGAGATGGCATCGGTTCAGTAAAAATAAGAATCCTATCAGGAGGAAAACAACATGGCAAGGATCAGAGAGATCAATCTGGAGGAAGCATCCCCGGAAATAAAAGAAATTGTCGCAGAGCATGTGGCGTCCGGCCACAGGATCACAAACGTAAAGAGGATCATACTGAACCATCTGCCGTCTTTTCGGTCGCTGGAACTGGGGCAGTATGATCTGGACGACGACCTGCAGCGGCTCATCGGAAAGCTGGACGGAGACATTTTTGAGTACGCAATTTCCCACGCGAACGAGTGCCTCGTCTGCACGGCCTATTTTACCAGGCTGCTCAGAGAGGAGCACGGGATCGATCCCGAAAACTTTACCTTTACAGACAGACAGAGCCTGCTGATCGATTATGCCAATCAGCTCGCGGCAAATCCCAAGGAGATTTCGGACGAACTGTTTGACCGGATGCGGGAGGCGTTTGACGATGAGACGATCGTCGCGATCACGACGATGGGCGTGATGATGATCGCGATGAATTATTTCAACGACGCGCTGCAGATTCTGCCGGAGTGAGTGAAGCGATATGGATGCACGGATTGCTGAGATACTGATTTCTTCTTTTACAAAAATACTGCTTCCGGGGATACGGGTCACAATCCCGCTCACCTTAGCTTCCTTTGCCTTCAGCTTCCTGCTGGGCATGTTGCTGGCGATCGTGCAGGTGGCGCAGATCAGAGGGCTCAGGCTGTTTGCAAAGATCTATATATGGGTGTTCCGCGGGACGCCGCTGCTCGTGCAGCTCTTTATTATTTTCTTCGGGCTTCCGAGAATCGGGATCATACTGGACGCCTTTCCGGCGGCAGTGATCGCATTCGGAATGAACCTGGGTGCTTACAACGCGGAGGTGTTCCGGTCGGCGATCCAGGCGATCCCGCGGGGGCAGACGGAGGCGGCTTCGATGATCGGACTGAATTACCCGCAGACGCTGCTGCGCGTCATACTTCCGCAGGCGTTTCCGATCGCGTTCCCGTCTCTGTTTAACAACCTGATCAGCCTCTTAAAGGATACGTCCCTCGCGTCGAGCATCACAGTGATCGAGCTGTTTACCACAGCCCAGCAGATCGCGGCCAGAACCTACGAACCGTTTGCGCTCTACTGTGAAGCGGCAGTGATCTACCTGATCTTCTCGACCTTTCTTACCTGGCTGCAGGGCTGGCTGGAGAAAAAGCTGGTGTGGAAGACAAAAGAGAAATATCTGGTCGGAACGGCAGAGGGACAACGGGAGGTAAGGGATGTTAGCGGTAAAAAATCTTCATAAAAAATTCGGCTCAAACGAAGTGCTGAAAGGAATTGATTTTCAGATCGACAAGGGAGAAGTGGTGGCGGTCATCGGCCCGTCCGGCTCCGGAAAGACAACGCTGCTTCGCTGCATCAGCTTTCTGGAAAAAGCGGACGCGGGGGAGATCACGTTTGAAGATCTCCACTACGATATGCGAAATATCACGCAGAGAGACATCCGCAGGATCCGTTTCGGCATGGGATTTGTTTTTCAGGGCTTCAATCTGTTCCGGAACATGACGGCCATGGGAAATGTAATGGAGGGACTGGTCACAGCGAGAAAGATACCGAAAGCCGCGGCGGAAGAAACGGCGTGGGAAATGCTGCGCAAAGTGGGCATGGAGAACCGGGCGCATTACTATCCGGACCAGCTCTCGGGCGGGCAGCAGCAGCGCGTGGCCATCGCGAGGGCCATCGCCCAGGATCCGCAGGTAATTCTGTTTGACGAGCCAACCTCCGCCCTGGACCCGGAGCTCACCGGAGAGGTGCTCGACGTCATGCGGAAGCTGGCAAAGGAGGGTACGACCATGGTGGTAGTAACCCATGAGATGCGTTTCGCTATGGAAGCGGCCTCGCGGGTGGTGTTCATGGAGGGCGGATCGATTGTGGAGGAGGCGGCCTCGGCCGCGTTCTTCTCCAATCCGAGGGAAGAACGTACCAGGCAGTTTTTGCGCCGGACGATCACGGATTATGATTATTCCATCTGATTGAGCGGTTCGCTCATTTGGCTTAAAAGAATAGGAATACTTCAACAATCGATACTGCGCGCGATTAATAAAATATTTTATCATGTAACAAAACCCGAAACCAGACCCTCTCCGCCTGAGAGCTGGCTTCGGGTTTTTCTATTCTTTGGAAAGCGATCGAGTTTGTCTATCGGAAGAGCCAGATGCTGAGCATCGCCGGCGAGAAGACAAATGAGGAGGCAGTCCGCTGGGTGGTGGACGAGTTTATGCGAAAGACCGATGAAACCGTTGTGGATTACAGCGTCTTTGCGAGTGTAGATACGGAGCCGGGACACTATGTGTTCCTCATGGAGACGGATGGAATGGTTCCGCGGGAGAAGCTCGGGGAGTACCGCGACCTGATGATCCTGAAGGGCACTTCGCCGAACCAGTTAAAGCCGGTGCGTGTCATCGACACGCCGATGAAGGAGAAATTCTTCTTCGGGCTGGTCGAGGATTACGGCGGGGAGGCACCCACACAATAGGGAGGAAAAGCGTTTGTTTAATTTGCTGAAGAGATACCTGAAGGATTACTGGGCGCAGATGCTGCTGATCGCTGTTTTTACGGTCGGCCAGGCGTACACACAGACGAGCCTTCCGGTGTATCTGAATGACATTATAAAAGCAGGAAATCATAAAATGGTTTCCTGCTTTTGTAAACTTTACATCCATTTTACACAAGCACGATAACGGATTTGATTTTGCGAGGCTATCATATAACTGTGCCCAAAAGGGAAATAAACGCAAAGGAGAATTTAAAGATGAAGAAATGTTTGACATTAGCCCTTGCCACTGTCCTGGCGGTATCGGCGGCTGCATGTTGTTCGGCGCAGCAAAAAGGCGGAACGGTTTCCACCGACGGCTCCACTTCGATGGAGGAAGTGATCGGCGTTCTGGGAGAAGCGTTTCAGGAAAAGTACAGCGGTATGACCTTTACTTACAATCCCACAGGCTCCGGTTCCGGGATCCAGGCTGTCAGAGAAGGGCGCTGTGACATCGGTCTTTCCAGCCGCAGCCTGAAAGAAGAAGAGAAGGCAGACGGCCTTACAGAAACTGTTCTTGCCAAGGATGGGATCGCCGTGATCGTGAATCCGAAAAACGAAGTGAGCGATCTCGATATAGAGACGATCGCAAAAATCTATACGGGTGAGATCACAAATTGGTCTGAACTTAGTGGGAATGACGCCGAGATCGTTGTGATCGGGCGCGAAGCGGGCAGCGGAACAAGGGACGGCTTTGAATCCATTACGGGTACGGAGGACGCCTGCAAGTACCGTCAGGAGCTTACCTCGACCGGCGACGTGATCACCACTGTTTCCCAGAACCCGGACGCGATCGGGTATGCTTCGCTCGCCGCTGTCAGCGATCAGATAAAGGCTCTTTCCGTAAACGGTGTTTCGCCCAGTGAAGCGACAGTCAAAGACGGAAGCTATGTAATTCAGCGTCCATTCGTGCTGGTGACAAAGGACGGCGTGGAGCTTTCCGATGCGGCGCAGAAATTCTTTGACTTTGTGACATCGGACGAAGCGGCTCCGTTCATCTCACAGGCGGGCGCGGTACCCATAAAGTAAAATGAAAAAGCAAAATGCATTTGAGAATTTCATTCACGGTATCTTTCTGATCCTCGGCCTGATAACGGTTGGATGCGTGCTGCTGATCACGCTTTATCTGGTTATCGCCGGGATTCCGGCAATCCGTAAGATCGGTATCTGGGATTTCCTGTGGGGTCCAAAATGGGCATCTACCGCAAAGGAACCGTCCTACGGCATACTGCCGTTTATTCTGACAAGCATTTATGGAACGGCGGGCGCAATCCTGGTCGGCGTACCGATAGGATTTTTCACCTCGGTCTATCTGGCAAAGCTCGCCCCTGCAAAGATCAGAACAGTTGTGTCAGGCGCTGTCGGCCTTTTGGCCGGCATCCCGTCTGTTGTCTACGGCCTTGTGGGTATGATGGTGCTTGTCCCCGGCATCCGCAGGCTGTTCCATATCCCGGACGGAGCGAGCCTTTTCGCGGCGATCATTGTGTTGGCGATCATGATCCTGCCCTCCATTATCAATGTGTCGATCACAGCCTTGGAGGCTGTGCCAAAGGAGTATGAGGATGCGTCGCTCGCCCTCGGCGCGACGCCGGTGGAAACGTATTTCAAGGTTTCGGTTCCCGCAGCAAAAAGCGGGATTGCCGCGGCGGTGGTGCTGGGTGTCGGGCGGGCGATCGGGGAAGCGATGGCTGTTATGATGGTGTCCGGCAATGCACCGAATCTGCCGGAACTTTTTGGAAGTGTCCGTTTCCTGACAACGGCGGTGGCGAGCGAAATGTCCTATTCCAGCGGCTTGCAGAGGCAGGCGCTTTTCTCCATCGCTCTTGTGCTGTTCCTGTTCATTATGCTGATCAATGCGGCTTTGAATTTCTTTTTGAAGCGCAGTAAGGAGTGACGAAAACTGTGAACAGTAAAATAAACGCAAAACGAAAAATCAAGGTTGCGTTGCTTCGGGCTTTATGCGGGATCAGCGCGGCTTTCACCTGTGCCCTTGTGCTGTTCCTTATGGTTTACATACTCGCAAAGGGCATCCCGAATATCTCATGGAAGCTGCTGTCCACAAAGCCGAGTTATCTTTCCGGGACGATCGGTATCCTGCCGGACATTCTGAATACGGTTTACATGATCGCCGCAACGCTTATCTTTGTGCTGCCGCTCGGCGTGGGAGCAGCGGTCTATCTCACAGAGTATGCGAAAAATAAGCGGATCGTCGCGGTGATCGAATATGCCGCCGAGACGCTTTCCGGGATTCCGTCTATTATTTACGGGCTGGTGGGTATGCTGTTCTTTTGCCAGTTCTTGAATATGCAGACCTCTCTTTTGGCGGGAGCATTGACGCTTGTGATCATGAACCTGCCGACCGTTATGCGTACCACGCAGGAAAGTTTGAAAACAGTGCCGCAGTCTTACCGGGAGGGGGCTTTCGGACTTGGAGCCGGTAAATGGCGTGTGATACGCACGGTTGTTCTGCCCGGCTGCATTGACGGGGTTATCACGGGATGTATTCTATCCGTGGGGCGTATTTTGGGAGAATCGGCGGCGCTCCTGTTTACGGCGGGATTTGCCCACGCGTTAAATGGATTTTTGGAAGGACTTGGAAGCGCCGGGGCAACACTGACGGTTTCCCTTTACGTTTACGCAAAGGAGCAGGGTGAATTTGGCGTGGCCTTTGCGATCGCAGCTATTTTGATGATACTCACACTTTTGGTAAATCTCCTCACTGTGCTTGTGGGGCACTGGTTTAAAAGGAGGCAGGAAGATTGAAAAGGCAACAAGCCTGCGGTATGGTACAAAATATGAATGATATCCTTACAGTCCGGGACTTAAATCTCTGGTATGGCAGCGTGCAGACGCTCCATCATGTCAATCTGAATATCCCCGAAAAGACGATCACGGCGCTGATCGGTCCGTCCGGCTGTGGAAAATCCACTTTTTTGAAAACACTGGATCGAATGAATGACCTGATCCCAGGAGTGAAGATAACAGGAGAGGTTTCTTATAAGGGAAATGATATATTCGCTCCCGGCGTTGACGTCAATACACTGCGCAAAGAAATCGGTATGGTATTCCAGAAACCAAATCCGTTTCCGATGTCAGTCTATGACAATATTGCCTATGGGCCACGCACGCATGGAATCCGCGCCAAAGCAAAGCTGGACGATATTGTAGAACAGTCTCTGCGGGACGCGGCGATCTGGGACGAAGTAAAAGACAGGCTGAAAAAGAACGCGCTGGGACTTTCCGGCGGACAGCAGCAGCGGCTTTGCATCGCCCGCGCACTGGCTGTGGAGCCGGAGGTTCTTTTAATGGACGAGCCGACTTCGGCGCTTGATCCGATCTCGACCTCAAAAATCGAAGAACTGGCAATGACGCTGAAAGAAAAATATACGATCATCATTGTTACACACAATATGCAGCAGGCGGTACGCATTTCAGACCGGACGGCATTTTTCCTTTTGGGTGAACTGGTAGAGTATGGAGATACGGAAAAAATGTTCTCCCAGCCCGAGGATAAGCGGACCGAGGATTACATCACAGGGAGGTTTGGATGATGAGGACACGGTTTGACGAACAGCTTAATACGCTGGGACAGGAGCTGATCAGGATGGGGGCGCTGTGCGAAGAAGTGATTTCTCTGGCGGTTTCCGCTCTCATTCAAAAGGACGATGCGCTTGCGGCGAAGATCGCCCCGCTCGACCATGAGATAGACGAAAAAGAACGGCAGATCGAATCCATGTGTCTGCGTCTGCTGCTCCAGCAGCAGCCGGTGGCGCGGGATCTGCGGCAGATATCGGCTGCCCTGAAAATGATAACGGATATGGAGCGGATCGGAGATCAGGCGGAGGACATTGCGGAAATCCTTCCGTTCCTGAATGACAGAACGCTGCCTGAACATATCAAAATCCGGGAAATGGCCAAGGCGACCATCAAAATGGTAACGGACAGCGTGGACGCCTATGTGAAGCAGGATACTTCCATAGCCGAAGCGGTCATCGCTTCTGACGACACGGTAGACGATTATTTCATTGATATTAAAAGCAGTCTGATCTCCCTGATCGCGCAAAGTCCTACCGAGGGAGAATATGCCCTTGACCTTCTGATGGTGGCGAAGTATTTTGAGCGTATCGGAGATCATGCCGCGAATATTGCCGGTTGGGTGTTATTTTCTGTTACCGGCGAGAAAAGCGTGCAGCAGCCGATGTAGACCAGAAAAGTGTACAGCAGCCGAGCCGGTGCAGACCGGAAAATGTGCAGCAGCCGGCCGATTGAAAAAGTGCAGAAATATGATACAATACCGAATATCGGGCAGGATTGTGGAAGTGCGAAGCACGGAACGATCCGTATGGCATTATCTGCCCCAGCATCATCACATGAGGAAGGTGAATTTCTTGATATTCTGTGTAGAAGATGACAACGGGATCCGTGATTTAATGATATATGCTTTGGACGCTGCGGGATTTGAGGCAAAGGGCTTTTCAGACGGAGCGTCCTTTTGGGAGGCATTTCGTCAGGAATGCCCGGAGCTGGTGCTTCTCGACATTATGCTCCCCGGCGAGGACGGCATCTGTATTTTGAAACGGCTGCGGTCAGAGGGCGATCAGGTGCCGGTCATCATGACTACCGCAAAGGGAACGGAATATGATAAGGTGATCGGGCTCGATCTCGGTGCGGACGACTATCTTGCAAAGCCCTTCGGCATGATGGAGATGGTGTCCCGCGTAAGGGCAGTGCTCCGCCGCATTTCTCCTGTTCCTCAAAATGAAGTGTTATTGTACAGCGGGATAAGGATGGACACGTCACAGCACATGGTAACGGTGGACGGGGCACAGGTTGAGCTTACCTTTAAGGAATACGAATTGCTCCGAAAATTTATGGAAAATCGCGGCCGGGTGTTTACGCGCGACCAGCTTCTCACAAGCGTATGGGGTGATTCTTACACAGGGGAAACCCGCACGGTGGACGTTCATATCGGTACGCTGCGGACCAAACTGGGACGCTGCGGCGGCTGCATTGAAACCGTGCGGGGCGTTGGCTATCGGTTGGGGGCGGTGAAATGACAAAACGAATTTTCAGGTCCATCTGTCTTGCTGCGATCGCGGTTTTCTTTGCATCAGCGGCGCTCTTTCTCTGCGTGCTTTATGATTATTTTGGAAACGTTCAGCAAGATCAATTAAAGACGCAGACCGAGCTGGCGGCGCAGGGCATCGAGGCTGTGGGGGCGGAATATTTTGAAGGACTCATCCCAAAGGGGTATCGTGTCTCATGGATCAGCGCGGACGGCAAAGTGCTTTACGACAGCGAAGCGGATTCCTCTGAAATGGAAAATCATCTTGCCCGTGAGGAAATCAAAGAGGCGCTTGAATCCGGCTGCGGCGAGAGTGCCAGATATTCTGTGACCCTGATGGAACGTACGCTTTACAGCGCAAAAAGACTGCCCGACGGAACCGTAGTCCGGCTTTCTGTTGCACAAAGTACGCTTCTGATGCTGCTTCTTGGAATGACACAGCCCATCCTCATGATCATTGTGATCGCCATTGGAATTTCTTTCTGGCTGGCACACCGTCTTTCCCAAAACATTACCGCTCCCTTAAATCAGCTCAATTTAGACGATCCGCTAAATAACGAGGGATATGATGAACTCTCGCCGCTTCTTCGCCGGATCGACGCTCAGCAGCGGCAAATACGAGGGCAGGAAAAGGAACTGTGGCAAAAGCAGGAGGAATTTGAAGCCGTTACGGAAAATATGGCCGAGGGTATTATTCTTTTGAACACGAAGGGCGTGATCTTAGGGATCAACCGGGCCGCAAGGAACCTTTTCGAAACAACCCATGATTGTATTGGCAGATATATTTTATCGGTCAATCGGAATATAGAGCTGTCGGAGCTTCTTTCGGGAATAGAAAGCGGTGTGCGGACAGAAAAAATCATAGATTTGAATGGAGGGAAATATCAGCTTGCGTTGAACCCGGTCAGAGAGAGCGGAAATATCTCCGGCGCTGTGCTTCTCATGCTTGATGTTACGGAGAAAGAGCAGGCGGAACAGATGCGCAGGGAGTTTACGGCGAATGTGTCCCATGAACTCAAAACTCCGCTGCATACCATTGCGGGGTGCGCGGAGCTTTTGGAAAGTGGAGTGGTGCGCCCCGAAGATACAGCGAGGTTCTATTCCCAGATCCGCGGCGAGGCCGGCCGCATGATCGCTTTGGTGGAAGATATTATTCGTCTTTCCCATCTGGACGAGGGTGCGGAGGATATGAAGCGGGAGTGTGTTGATCTTTATGATCTGGCTGCCGGAACCGTGGAGTCTCTTTCCCGTGAGGCGGAAAACGCCGGTGTCTCTGTCAGCATCGAGGGAGAAAACGCTGTGGTATATGGTGTCCCGCAGCTTCTTGAGAGTATTGTTTACAATCTTACGGACAATGCGATCAAGTATAACCGGCAGGGCGGAACGGCAAGGGTATCTGTAGAACACCTTTCGGATGGCGTCCGTCTTTCGGTAACAGATACGGGGATCGGTATTTCGCCGGAGCATCGGGAGCGCATTTTTGAGCGTTTCTACCGGATAGACAAGAGCCGGTCAAAAGAACTTGGCGGTACGGGTTTGGGTTTATCTATCGTCAAACACGCGGCCCGCCTGCATAACGCGAAAATAGAACTGCAGAGTGCAGAGGGGGAGGGCACAACAATTACGGTGGTTTTCCCGGAGGGAAAAGAATAAACAATTCCTCCTCAAATTCCTTTCCGTGCCAGATCCTTTATCACCTCTCCCGCGATGATCAGACCGGCCACAGGGGGAACAAAAGCGTTGCTGCCTGGGATCTGCCGGCGCTGTGTACATTTTCTCGCGGTTCCGGGCGGGCAGATGCAGTGCTCCCGGCAGCTGATCGCCATATCGTCGATCGGGGTCAGAGGCGGCTCTTTAGAATAAACGACTTTCAGCTTTCTGATCCCGCGGCGCTTGAGTTCGCGGCGCATGACTTTGGCAAGGGGGCAGACGGAAGTGCTGTAAATATCCGCCACCTCAAAGGCGGTCGGATCGAGTTTGTTTCCCGCGCCCATGGAACTTATGATGGGAGTCCCCGTGCTGTCCGCGTTGACCGCGAGCGCAATTTTCCCCGTCACGGTATCAATGGCGTCCACAACATAGTCGTATTCAGAAAAATCAAATTGCTCCGCCGTTTCGGGCAAGTAAAAGGTTTTATGGATCGTAACCCTGGCGTCGGGATTGATCTCGTGGATCCTTTCAGCCGCCACATCCACTTTGTATTGTCCGATGGTTTTCCTGGTAGCGTAAAGCTGCCGGTTCAGGTTGGTCAGGCATACCTTATCGTCATCGATCAGGTCGATCGCGCCGATCCCGGAGCGGACAAGCGCCTCCACAGCGTACCCGCCGACGCCGCCGATCCCAAATACGGCGACGCGGGAAGCGGCCAGCCGCTCCATCGCCTCTTTTCCAAATAATAGTTCGGTTCTTGAAAATTGGTTCAGCATCTCATATCCTTCTGTCAGCGTTTCGTTCAGGAAAAGGTAGAAGCCGCGCCGCAGGAAATTTTACATCTCCGACGGCCGTTACCGCCCGGTAGCCTGCGGCGGCGATCCGCCGTTCCAGGCAGCCGCGGCACTCCGCCGCCTCCTCGCCGGTGCAGATCTTGTTTTCATACAGATCGTAGAGTTTTCGCACGCGGACGGGAGAGAGGTTTGGCATTACCACGTTTGCGCCCGCTTTCAGCCCCAGTTCACGGCCCTGCGGATGGATGGTTCCAAGGGCGGTCGTCGCCGGAATTAAGGCGTATGGAAACAGGAGCCGTAAAATGGAGATCAGCCGCAGCGTTAGAGAAAGCGATCCGCTTGGAAATGCGGCAAACGGCGTTCCCTTGTGGGTAATATACGGCCCGATCCCGATCATGTCCGGCTTGAGCGCCTGCAGGAACCGAAGATCCTCGATCAGGCAGTCAGCAGTCTGATAGGGGGAACCCACCATAAACCCGGACCCGACCTGGTATCCGATCTCCTTCAGATCATAGAGACAGCGCTTTCGGTTTTGCAGGCTCATGCTGTCGGGATGCAGTTTCCGGTAATGCGCGTCGTTTGCCGTTTCATGGCGCAGGAGATACCGGTTGGCGCCCGCGTCAAAATAGGCTTTGTAGCTTTCCCTTGCTTTTTCGCCCAGCGACAGTGTGATGGCGCAGTCGGGAAACCGGGCGCGGATAGCGGACACGATCTCGCACAGCAGCACATCGGTATAAAAAGGATCCTCGCCGCTTTGCAGGACAAAGGTGCGAAAGCCAAGCGCGTACCCTTCGTCACAGCAGCTGAGGATTTCTTCTTTGCTCAGCCGGTAACGGACGGCATTTTGGTTTCCAGCGCGGATGCCGCAGTAATAGCAGTTGTTTTTGCAATAGTTGGAAAACTCGATCAGCCCCCGCAGATAGACCTCGTCCCCGTAAATTTCCCGGCGCTTATCGTCGGCCGCGGCAGCCAGGGAAGCATCCCATTCGTCGCTCTGCAGCAGCACCTTCCACGACGCGTCGGACAGATCGCGCCTCATATCCAGTTCACGGACGGGGTCAAAACTGCTCATAGTCTGCCTCACAGCTTTCTTTTGACATATCGGATCTTTCTCCCAGGTCGGGATTTTAAATATCGAAAACCTATTTTCTTAATAAGGCCACTATACGCAGCTGCTCCCGTTTTGTCAATAGGACGGGTCAAAAAACGATGCTGTCAGCATATGTCTGCGATGGATCTTCAAAAAATCATATAAAACCTATTGACATACTAGGAAAACTGGTTTATAATCGGTCTTACATTCTAAAACAGAGGAAAAGGAATGGACCGTTATGGGAGATAGAGATACAAAACTGCATTTTGCAACGAGATGCGTATACGGGGATCAAATTTGTCCGGGGGAAGAACCGACGGGGGCGGTCAGCTTTCCGATCTACCAGACGGCCACCTTTGTGCATGAGGCGGTTGGGGAGAGCACCGGGTTCAGTTATTCCAGGCTCCAGAATCCGACACGCCAGCGGCTGGAGCAGGTGGTGGCCTCCCTGGAAAATGGGATCGACGCGCTGGCGTTTTCCAGCGGGATGGCGGCGATCACGGCGTTGATGGAACTGTTTCAGCCGGGCGACCACCTGATCGCGGATTCGGATCTGTACGGGGGAAGCATCCGGCTATTTCGGAATATCAGTGCGAAGAACGGGATCACATTTTCTTATGTGGACTGCAGCAGGGAAAATGTGGAGGATCACATCGGAGAGCACACAAAGGCCATTTTCATTGAGACGCCGACGAATCCGATGATGCGGGTTACCGATATCCGCAAGGCGGCGGAAACGGCAAAGCGGCACGGACTGCTCCTGATCGTGGACAATACCTTCCTGACACCATATTTCCAGAATCCGCTTGATCTGGGTGCGGATATTGTCGTGCACAGCGGGACGAAATTTCTCGGCGGCCACAATGACACGCTTGCCGGATTCCTCGTTACGGGTTCGCCGGATATCGCAGAAAAGCTGCGGTTCCTGATCAAGACTGTGGGCTCCGGCCTCGCGCCGTTTGACAGCTGGCTGGTGCTCCGCGGGATCAAGACGCTGCCGCTGCGGATGGAGAAAGCCCAGGAAAACGCGATGGCTGTCGCGGGGTATCTGCTGCAGGAAAAACAGGTAAAACGGGTGTACTATCCCGGCATTGCGGGGACAAAAGCGTATGATGTATGCAAAAAGCAGGCAAGGGGCTTCGGCTCCATGCTCACGTTTGAAGTGGAGAGTAGGGAACTTGCGCTGCATATTTTGAAGAGCGTCCGGCTGATCCGGTTCGCGGAGAGCCTGGGCGGGACGGAGACGCTGATCACTTATCCCGTGACCCAGACGCACGCGGATGTTCCGGAGGAAGCGCGCCTGGCGAACGGGATTACAGACCGGGTGCTCCGGTTGTCGGCGGGCGTTGAGGACAAAGAGGATCTGATCGCAGATCTAAAGCAGGCGTTCGCCGCTTTTGAAGGGACGTGAGGACCTGCGGCGAACTGCCCTGACCGATGCATAGTCCGCGCAGTTCGCCGGGCGGACGATATAACGGCTCCGGGGAAGCATTTTCTTTCCGGGAGCGGAACGGGAAAGGGAACATGATGGGGGAAAAGAACTTAAATTTTGACGAAGTGGTAGACAGAAGAAATACGGACTGTCTGAAATACGATTTCGCCGTCCAGCGCGGCCTTCCTGCGGATGTGCTTCCGCTGTGGGTTGCGGACATGGACTTTCGGACTTCCAGCCGGATCCTGGACGCCGTCGCAGAGCGGACGGCCCACGGGATCTTTGGGTACACAGAGACCGGGGAGCAGTATTTTGAGGCGGTCGCCGGATGGCTTATGCGGCACCATCAGATGGAGGTGCGCCCGGAGTGGCTGGTAAAAACGCCGGGCGTCGTGTTTGCGATCGCGATGGCGGTCAAAGCCTTTACCGGGGAGGGGGACGCTGTCCTGATCCAACAGCCGGTATACTATCCTTTTTCGGAAGTCATTGCGGACAACAAAAGAGTCGTTGTGAGCAGTGACCTGGTATTGGCGGCGGACGGAAAATATCGGATCGATTTCGACGATTTTGAGAAAAAGGTGCGGGAGCACCATGTGAAGCTGTTCCTTCTGTGCAGCCCCCACAATCCGGTCGGCAGAGTCTGGACCAGCGGGGAGCTGACCCGTCTGGGGCGGATCTGTCTGGACAATGGGGTGATCGTCGTCAGCGATGAGATTCATGCGGATTTTGTGTACGACGGGTATCGGCACCAGCCGTTTGCCGGGCTTAGCAGGGAATTGGAGGACATCACGGTTACCTGCACCTCTCCGGGAAAGACATTTAATCTGGCCGGGCTGCAGGTTTCCAATATTTTCATTGCGAACCGAAAGCTGCGGGACCGCTTCCGCAGGCAAATTTCAGCTGCCGGTTACAGCCAGCTGGGCACGCTTGGCGTCACGGCGTGCGAGGCGGCCTACCGTTACGGCGAGGAGTGGTACCAGGCCCTCATGGGCTATCTGAAAGGAAACCTGGATTTCCTGCGGGACTATCTGCGGGAGAGGTTGCCGATGATCCGGATGATCGAACCGGAGGGAACCTACCTGGTGTGGCTGGATTTCCGGGAGCTGCGGCTTAGCCTGCTGGAACTGCAGGAACTGATCGTACACCGGGCAGGGTTGTGGCTGGATGACGGCGAGATATTCGGCAGGACGGGGGAAGGATTCCAGAGGATCAACATTGCCACAAGCAGGAGCGTGCTGCGGCAGGCGCTCGAGCGCCTGGAAAAAGCACTGCGGGCCGTCTGACAGAAGGCGGCCTGGAAAAATGGATAAAGCGCTGTGCCGCGGATGGATTGGCCGCCTGGGAGCGGCCTCGGTTTCGCGGACACACTTTATAATAGAAATTTTCAAGAGGAGGAAACATTATGAGGATCAAAAGCTTCACGCAGGAGATTCAGAACACGTTTGGCAAACTTTGTATGGGCTGTATGGCATACGCTTGTATGTCTTGTTGTTGTGCAAAAAATGAGATACGGATCTGTTGAAAGGCCGGAAACAGACATATGTTTGTGCTGATCGGGCCCTGGGCCCTTTTTTTTGTGCCATAAAAAAAGAAAGGAATGATAAAAACCATGACAAAAAGAGAACTGATTTTTGCGGCGTTTAACAATCAGGAGACGGAGCGGGTGCCGGTGGGGTTCTGGTTCCACTTTGCCCCGGATGAACTGTACAACGACAGCCCGGAAGTGATCAAAAAAAACACGGAAGGACATCTGAAATTTTACCGGGAGTTTCAGCCGGATTTTGTGAAACTGATGAGCGATGGATATTTCACATATCCGAATCCGGCGATCGCATCTGTCCGGACGGCCGCGGACCTGAAAAAGATCAGGGGCGGGTACGCAGAAGAATGGATCAGGAAACAGGTGGCGCTGGTGTCGTCGCTGACCGGAAGCTTCGGGAAAGAGACTGCGGCTTTCTACAACATATTTGCCCCGGCCACCTACCTGAAATGGCAGCTGAGAGATCAGGGCGTGTCTTTGGGGGAACTGGCGGATGAAGACCCGGAAGCGGTGCGGGATGCGCTGAATGAGATTGCCGGGGACATCGCAAAGCTTGCGCAGGCAGTGATCCGGGACGGCGGAGCGGACGGGATCTACCTGAGCGTACAGAACCTGCAGGATTCCAAACTGACCGGGGAGGAATATCTGAAGTATATCGCGCCGAGTGAGAAAAAGGTGCTGGAGGCGGCGAATGAGCTCAGCGGGAACAACATTCTCCACATCTGCGGCTACAAGGGGGCTCGGAACGACCTGAAGGTATATGCGGGTTATCCGGCGAAAGTCTTCAACTGGGCGGTTGTCGTGGAGGGCGTGAGCCTGGAGGAAGGCAAAAAGCTGTTCGGGGGCCGCGCCGTGCTCGGGGGCTTTGCCAACACCGAGGGCGATCTGCTCTACCGCGGCACGGAAGGAGAGATCAAGACCTATACGACAGGGCTGCTTGCAAATGCGGGGACGACCGGCGTGATCCTCGGCGCGGACTGCACCGTTCCGAGCGACATTCCTTTTGAGCGTCTGCAGTGGGTCCGTGAGGCGGCGGCAGATTTTTCCGCGCGCAAGGCGATCTGATCGTGTATGAAAATTTTCCGCGCGCAGATCGTTCTGACCGTGCACCAGGTTTCATCTTTTGATGAATGAAGGATGAGGACAGGAACCAGTAAAAATATATTAAGAATAGTAAGCACATATCCCAGAATGAGGGATGGGAAGAAAAGGAGAATTATATTATGAAAAAGAGAATGACAAAGGCTGCAGCAATTTTGACGATCACGGCGGTGGCGGGAAGCGTACCGGCCGGTCTGGTGAGCGCAGAGGAGAGCGGCGAGGTAAAAACCGCGCTGTTTGCATACGACCAGGCGTATTATCCCTATGACTACACGACGGAGGACGGCGGGGACGACGGCTATGAGATCGCCGTCCTGAAAGCGGTGGATGAGCTGCTTCCGGATTGGGAGTTCGAGTATGCGGGCACGACGAACGACGACCTGCTTCTCGGCGTGGAGTCCGGCAATTACACCGGCGGCGTCAAGGGGATCTGGTGGACCGCCGACCGCGAGGAAACCTATCTGTTCCCGGAGCATTACATCGGCGCGTCGATCACCGGCATCACATTCCGCGCGGAGCAGGCGGATGAGATCACAGATTTTGAATCCTTTGCGTCGGTGAGCGGAAAGCTTGCGCCTCTTTCCCCGAACAACGCGCAGTATACGATTGTGGAAAACTACAACAAGAACCATCCGGACAATCCGGTAGACCTGATCGCATCGGAGTCCTGGACGACGGCGGAAGCCTACACCTGGGTGCTGGAGGGGCGCTATGACGCGAAATTTGACATCCGGACCAGCTACGAGGCGAACGTCACGGCGGAGGATGGAGAGTACCATGAATACGCGGATCAGCTTGCGTATGTGCCGTATGAAGCCATCCCGATCTGGGTGCTGTTCAACCGCGACCAGCAGGAACTGGCCGATGCCTTTGACGGGGCGTTTGAGCAGCTGGAGGCGGATGGAGTCATCGACGAGCTTCAGCAGAAGTATTTTGGCTACAGCCTGTTTGAACTGGTGCCGGAGGGCTATCAGAAGGGCGACGAGCTGTAATAGAAAGAACACGGTCCGGTTTCGCGGCGGAGAATGCATAGGAGCGAAAGCGCATTCTTTGCCGCGGGATCCGGCCGGTATACCGGTATTCGCAGGAGAGGGGGAAATTGTATGCGGCCGTTTAAACCGGGTTATATTTTGGAGGTACTGCCCCGGATTCTTCCCTACACGGCGGTAACGCTTGGAATCATGGCAGGCACGGTGTTTTTTGGAGGGCTCCTGGGATTTCTGCTCGCATGTGCCAAGATCCGCGGCGGAAAGGTGGGAAATGGCGTCGCCAATGTCTATATTTATATTACCCGCTGCGTCCCGTCCATTGTGATGCTGTTCATTGTATACTATGGACTTCCGGAATTTCTCAGGGGGATCGGAATACAGACGGACAGCAGGAACCACGGGCTGTTTGTGATCATCACGTTCAGTATTCTGTTCGGGGCAGTCATGGCAGAGGTTTTCCGCTCCGCGTATGAGTCGATCGACAGGGGCCAGCGGGAGGCGGGGCTCAGCGTGGGACTCAGCGGATTCCAGACCTTCCGCCGGATCATGCTGCCGCAGTGTACCGTCGTGATCCTCCCCAATTTTGCGAATGCCCTGGTAAACCTGATGAAGGAAGGCTCCCTGGCCTACACGATCGGGCTGATGGACCTGATGGGGAGGGGACAGTGGATCATCGGCATGAACAATGGCTCCTATTCGCTGGAGGTTTACCTCGCCCTGTTTATTGTCTACTGGATCCTCACGATCCTGATCGAGTATGTTTTCCGGCAGGTCGAGCGCCGGCTTTCCAGGGGAAAGAAAATTGTTGTCTGAGGGGGGAGAAAAAGTGACTCTGAATTTACAGTTTATGAGGGAAACTCTGCTGTCCACCGCGGCGGGGATCCCGACCACGCTGGAGCTGACCTGCGTCGCGCTTCTGATTTCCCTCCCGGCCGGTTTTTTCATGGCGATCGGGAAACTGGGGAACCGAAGAGGCGCAAAGCGGCTGATCTCATTTTATGTGTCGTTTGTGCGGGGGACGCCGATCGTCCTGCAGATCCTGTTTGTGTACAGTCTGCTGCCGAGTCTGTTGAACCACATCGTAAAAAATGTGCTGGGATTGTCCTGGAATGTGTTCAATATCAATCCGATCATCTACGCATTCTTTGTGTTTTCCTTTAATACCGCGGCCGTGCTCAGCGAGACCTTCCGCTCCGCCCTGCTGACAGTCAGCCACGGGCAGATGGAAGCGGCCCTGTCCGTCGGGCTGAGCCGGGTTCAGGCTTATGTCCGCGTCATTATCCCGCAGGCGCTGGCAGCCGCACTGCCCAACCTGTGCAACGCCACGGTAAATCTGCTGAAAAGCACATCCCTGGCCTACATGATGACGGTCAAGGATATCACGGCAATCGCAAAGCTGAATGCCGCGAAAGGCTATAATTATATAGAGGCTTATCTTGTGATCTTCGTGATCTATATTTTACTGTGCACGACCGTACAGCTGCTCTTTTATGTGATGGAAAGCATACTTTCCGGATATAAAAAGCGCATTACTATTTAGAAAGAGGGGATGCTCCATGCTGCAGGTAAAAAATGTTCATAAGTCCTTCGGAAGCAATGAGATCCTGAAGGGTGTAGATCTGGAAGTAAAAAAAGGAGATATTGTTGTGATTTTGGGCCCGAGCGGCTCCGGCAAGACAACGCTGCTGCGCTGCATCGATTTTCTGGAGCGCGCAGACCAGGGGAGCATCCTGTTTGACGGGATCGATACCGATATGCACAGCGCGTCGAAAGCCAATATCGCGAGGCTGCGGAAAAAAATGGGGTTTGTTTTTCAGAACTATAACCTGTTTGCGAACAAGACGGCGCTCGGCAACGTGATGGAGGGGCTCGCGGTGGCGCGCAGGATCCCGAAACCGGAGGCGGAAGCGCGCGCCCGGGAGGTGCTGGACCAGGTGGGGCTTTCCGAACGCTGTGACTATTATCCCTCCCAGCTCTCCGGCGGTCAGCAGCAGAGGGTCGGGATCGCCCGCGCCATCGCGCCGAGGCCGGATGTGATCCTCTTTGACGAACCGACGTCGGCCCTGGACCCGGAGCTGGTGGGCGAGGTTCTCAGCGTAATGAAATCCCTGGCCCGGAACGGCTCCACGATGGTGGTCGTCACACATGAAATGCAGTTTGCACGGGATGTCGCCACAAAGGTCATTTTTATGGACGGAGGAGTCGTCGTGGAGGAGGGGACTCCGGGGGAGGTCTTTGGCCATCCGAAGGAGGCGCGCACGGTGCAGTTCCTGCGGAATATCATGCCCGGGGAATTTGACTATTCCATCTAAAGTAAATCTGCCGGAGCGGTTTCTGTACGAAAAATGATAGGTTGCGAAGATTCGAGGGCGGATCCATGACTTCCGCCTCGAATTTGCGTCGCGAATGAGGCTGCTTTTCGGTATGGGATAGAAGATCCGGCATGTGATCAAGGAATATCCTTCCCTCCATACTTCCAATATGCCGCCGCAATGCCAACGCAGGCAAACAGCATTCCGACCGCGGTATATCCCGCATTCAGCCGTCCGGCGGCGATGAGATCCGCGCCGTCGCAATATCCGAATGGGGTAATGAGCTTTAAAAACTTCGCCTGCTCTGTCATGTTGGCGATCAGATTCAGAAAATACATCGCAGCCGCCAGCCCGATACCGGCCCCGGCGCTGCCGCGGTGCAGGAACGCGGATAGTCCAAAGCAGACGCCCGCAAGCTCCAGCTGCAGCAGAAAATAGGCCCCGTGAAGCAGCATGATTTCCTTCCAGGGGATGCTTTCTTTGATCAGCCGCATCGACAGCAGGGAGAGGGCGAGGATCGCCAGGTTCATCGCTGTGATCTCCGTCAGCAGCGCCGCCAGTTTCTCCGTGACGACCCGCACCCTGGAAACGGGGTGGGTCAGGAGGAACTCCGCGGTGTTTTCTTTTTCCTCTTTAGAAAGCATGGAAACGCCGGCGAGCGAGGCAAAAAATGCGCCGCCAAGCCCGAGGATATTGCCGCACTCAACGGCATAAAAGCCGGTCAGGGTTCCGAAATTCAGCCGATCCATGCCGAAAGCGGCCGTAAAGCTGCCCATGGAGGCAAACAGGTCGCCCGCTGCATCCATATCGCCCTGCATCTCCGGGAATATCAGCACACAGACCATGAGCAAAAACGCAATTGCCGCCGTCCAGATCAGCAAAGCCGTTTTACCCTGGCGCAGCTCGTGTTTGAAGATCGTCATATCCCGCCGCCCCCTCTCTCGTAAAAATGGAGAAAGACCTCTTCCAGATCCGGCTCGGCGACCGTAAAATCCTGAATGTCGCCCCCGGAAAGCACCCTCAGAAGGGCGTTCATATCGCCGCGGTACAGGAAATCCACATGCCCCGGCGTGACGTGCAGATCTTTCAGACCGGTCAGAGAAGAGCAGTCAGTCAGAGAAGTGCAGTCAACGGACCCGCGAATGTGCACCCGCTTGGTCCCCGTTCCCGAAAGCTCTGCCACGCTGCCCTCTGTGAGGATCCTGCCGTCCTTGATGATGGCGGCATCGGTGCAGTTGTGCTGGATCTCCGACAGGACGTGGCTCGATAGAAAGACGGTCGCCCCCTCTTTGTTTCTCTCCTTGAGTATCTCGAAAAATTCCCTCTGCATCAGCGGATCAAGGCCGCTTGTGGGCTCGTCAAAAATGAGCAGCTCGGGTTCATGCTGCAGGGCGCAGACAATGGCGGCCTTTTTGCGGTTTCCCAAAGAAAGCTCGTCCGCCCTCCGCGCCGTGTCGAGCTGCAGCCGTTCGCACAGACGTCCGCTCATTTCCCCGCAGTCGCGCCGGCGAAGGTCGGCGGACAGTTTCAGAATATCCCTTACCCGCATACCCGGATAGAACGAAACCTCCGAGGGCAGATAGCCCACCCGGGCCAGGATCTTTTCCCGCTCCCGCACCGTGTCCATCCCCAAGATCCACGCTCTGCCCCCGCTTGGGCGGATCAGGCCCAGCAGCGTGCGGATCGTGGTGGACTTCCCAGCGCCGTTGGGGCCGATGAAGCCGTAGAAAGCGCCCCGGCGGATCGTCAGGCTGATGTGTTCAATGCCCCGCGTTTTCCCATAATATTTTGTCAGATCTTCGATCTGAATGGCGTTCATGGGGTTTCCTCCCTCCGTAGGTAAATACATTTAAATTATAAATCCATTGACCGATTTTGGGAAGACCCCTGTGGGAAGATTTCCCGCAGGCGAGATTTTTATTTCCAAAGGGAAGGAAGCCGACACCGGATTTCACAAAAGTCAGATTTGATTTCACAAACGTCAAACCGCTCCTATTGAAGCAAGAAAAAAATAATGAGAAAATAATATTGAATTTATATTCCGAAAAAGGAGGAGAGGACAATGAAATACAACATTCAGGGAGGCACTCTGCCGGTAGTGATCTGTGAGCTTGAGGCGGGGGAAAAGATGGTTACAGAGGGCGGCGGCATGGCATGGATGTCTCCGAATATGAATATGGAGACAACGTCGAACGGAGGAATCGGGAAAGCGCTCGGCAGAGCCTTTTCGGGCGAGAAAATGTTTCAGAATATCTACACCGCGCAGGGCGGCCCGGGCATGATCGCCTTTGCGTCGTCCTTCCCGGGATCCATCGTGCCGTTTGAAATTTCGCCGGACAATGAGATGATCTTCCAGAAGAGCGCGTACCTGGCGGGGGAGAGCGGCGTGAAACTGTCCGTGCACTTCCGCAAGAAAATTGCGTCGGGCCTGTTCGGCGGCGAGGGCTTCCTCATGCAGAAGGCCACCGGCAAGGGCGTTGTGTTTGCCGAGTTCGACGGCCATGTGATCAAGTACGACCTTCAGGCGGGACAGCAGATCGTGATCGACACCGGGCATCTGGCGGCCATGACATCATCCTGCAGTCTGGACATCAAGACGGTGGCGGGCGTGAAGAACAAGCTGTTCGGCGGCGAGGGCTTCTTCAACACCGTGATCACAGGACCGGGCCAGGTATGGCTGCAGACCCTTCCGCTGTCCAACGTGGCGGGCGTTTTGAGGGCATACTTCCCGACTTCAAATTCATAATGGGGTCAGGGTTTATTTGAAAAGGAGAATGCTATGTTTGCTTTTTTCGGAAAACAGATCAAGCCGTATCGGAAGATCATTTTCTGTGTTCTTTTCCTGCAGGTCGGACAGACGCTGCTCTCTTTGTATCTGCCGAGGATCAACGCAGGGATCATCGACTACGGCGTTGTGAACGGCGATACGGGCTACATCATCCAGAAGGGGATCATCATGGTAGCGCTGTCCGTGCTTCAGTTTTTCTGCGCCGTGGGCGCAAGCATACTGGGCGCGAAGGCCGCTCTGTCGGTGGGCCGTGATCTGCGGGAGAAGATTTACACGAAGATTTTGTCCTATTCGCAGCGGGAGATTGCGGATTTCGGAGCGCCCACGCTCATCACGCGCGCGACCAACGACGTGGAGCAGGTGGTCCGTTTCCTGACGATCCTGCTGACGGTGCTGATCACAGCGCCGGTCATGTTCGTGGTGGGGATCATCATGGCGATCGCGCAGAGCGTATCGCTCTCGGTCGTCATACTGGTTACCGTGCCCATGCTTGCGGTCATAGCGGTCATATTCCTGCTGAAGATGCTTCCTTATTATAAAGCGCAGCAGGAGCGCATCGACGGCCTGAACGACGTCCTGCGGGACCAGATCGCGGGCGTGCGCGTGGCGAAGGCGTTTACCCGGGAGCCGTTTGAGATGAAGCGCTTCGGCGTGATCAACAAGGATCTCTCCGAGATCAACCTGGCGATTACCAGGCTGAACTCCCTGATGAGTCCGCTGTTTACTTTTATCGTGAATGCTGCGACCATCGCCATTCTGTGGTTCGGCGGGTACCTGTCGGAACACGGCTCGGTGCAGGTCGGCGAGATCATCGCGTTCATTACCTATCTGTCGTTTATCATGACGGCCACGCTCTCCGCGGCGATGGTATTCATCCTGATGCCGAGGGCGGCGGTGGCCACAGACCGCATCATAGAGGTACTGGACGCGAAGGTCTCGGTGGAGGACGCGCAGAACCCGACCATGGCGAAGTCCCCGTGCGGCGAAGTCCGCTTCGAGGATGTGAGCTATTCCTACGCGCCGGAGCATCCGGAGGTGGAGCCGGTTCTTCAGCATCTTACCTTTACCGCGAAGCCGGGGACGACGACGGCGATCATCGGCTCCACGGGCAGCGGCAAGACGACGCTGCTCAACCTGATCCCGCGCCTGACCGACGCGACCGGCGGCACCGTCTATTTCGACGGGGTGGACGTGAAGAAGCTCAAACAGTCGGAGCTGCGGTCCGCGATCGGCATGGTGCCGCAGAAGGCGTTCCTCTTTGCGGGTTCGCTCGCTGAGAATATGCGCCAGGCCAGGAGCGGCGCGACCGACGAGGAGATCTGGGAAGCGCTCCGCGTGGCGCAGGCGGAGGAATTTATAAAAGAAAATAAAGATGGGATCCAGATGCGCGTGTCCGAGGGCGGTTCGAACTTCTCGGGCGGTCAGCGCCAGCGTCTGGCCATCGCGCGGGCGATCGTCCGCAGGCCGAAGGTCTATCTCTTCGACGACTCGTTCTCCGCGCTCGACTACGCGACGGACAAGAAGCTGCGCGGCGAGCTGAAGCACGTCACAGCCGACGCGGCGGTCATCGTGGTGGCGCAGCGCATCAGTTCGGTGATCGATGCGGATAATATCATTGTTTTGAACAACGGAAGGATCGAGGACATGGGAACGCACAGCGAGCTGATCGCGCGGTGCGCGACCTACCAGGAAATCGCCGCGACCCAGCCGACGGAAGAAACGGGGGTGAGCGCATGAGTGCCGAAGAAGCGAAAAAGCCGAAAAAGAAAATAAAAAAGGGAATGTTTAAAAAGCTGCTCGGCCTCTTCGGGGGATATAAGGCAGCGTGCGCGACGATGCTGCTGATGCTGGTGGTGGCCGGTATTTTCACGGCGATCGGGCCGCGCATCATGGGCAGCGCCACGGACGCGATCGTGGACGGGCTCGCCGAGGGAGGCATCCACTGGAAGACGTTCATCTTCTGGGCATGCGCGTCGATGGCAGTCTACATCCTGCAGTTTATTACCAAATGGGTGGCGGGCAGAACCTCCGCCGCGATTACTTCGCACATCGCGATGGATCTGCGCAGCAAGGTGGAGGAAAAGCTGTGGTCCCTGCCCCTCAATTTCTATGATACCAACCAGCGCGGCGACATCATGAGCCGGACGTCCAACGATGTGGACAACGTGGTTCAGACGCTGAACCAGACCGGCGGGGATTTCGTCTACTACCTGCTGATGCTGATCGGCATGGTCGTGATGATGTTCACACTGTCCTGGCAGCTGGCGCTTGTCACGGCGCTTTTGATCCCGCTGTCCGGCGTGATCGTGAAAAAGATCACGACGGCGTCGAAACCGGCGTTCCAGAAGCAGTGGCAGTACATGGGCCGGATTAACGCGAATGTGGAGGAGAGCTTCAACGGCCACAACATCATCAAGGCTTATGATCAGGAAGAGCCGTTCGGCGAGACGTTCCGCAGGCAGAATACGGAGCTCTACAACGCGACGATGCGGGCGACGATCATCTCAAACCTGATCCAGCCGCTGTCGCGCCTGCTCACCAATCTGAACTATGTCATCGTGGCGCTGTTCGGCGCGTTCAAGATCATAGGCGGGCAGATGAGCGTGGGCGATGTGCAGGCTTTCATTCAGTACGCCCGTCAGTTCCAGCAGCCGTTCAGCAACCTGGCGCAGATGATCAGCACCCTGCAGTCGGGCCTTGCCTCTCTGGAGCGGATCTACGACATGCTCGAGAGCGAGGACGAACCCGCGGACGCGGACGACGCCTACGACGAATATGAGCTCAAGGGCCAGATTGAATTCCGCGACGTATCCTTCAGCTACACGCCCGACAAGAAGCTGATCGAGCATATGAACCTTACCGTGAAGCCCGGCCAGACCGTGGCGATCGTGGGCGGCACGGGCGCGGGAAAGACCACGCTCGTCAACCTCATCGAGCGCTTCTACGAGATCAACAGCGGCCAGATCATCCTGGATGGGAACATCGAGCTGCACAAGCTGAGCCGCAAGGCCCTGCGCCGCAACATCGGCATGGTGCTGCAGGACACCTGGCTGTACAACGCCACGCTTGCGGAGAACATTATATACGGGGTTCCGAAATTAAAAGAGATTACGCGGGAAGACTTCTTCGGTGCCTGCGAGGCGACCTTTGTGGATAAATTCGTGAAGTCTCTGCCCCTTGGCTACGGGACGATCCTGAACAACGAGCAGACGGCGGTGTCTGCGGGCGAGAAACAGCTTGTGACGATCGCCCGGGCATTCCTCACAAAGCCGAACATCCTGATCCTCGACGAGGCGACGAGCTCGGTCGACACCAAGACCGAGGCGCAGATCCAGGAGGCCGTGAACCGGCTGCGCGAGGGCAGGACCAGCTTCATCATCGCCCACCGGCTTTCCACGATCCGCGGCGCGGACATCATCCTCGTCATGCAGAACGGACATATTGTGGAGCAGGGCAACCATGAGGAGCTTCTGAAGCTCGGAGGCGAGTACGCGAGACTTTACCGCGCGCAGTTCGCGAACTGACAGAAATGCATATTTAAAAAGCAGGAGGAGATATTATGAAAATCGTATTTTACAACACATCGTCATCCGTTCCGGAAAACCGCAAGCTGTCGCTTCTCTACCCGAAGCGCGCCGAGCTGTGGGATGGGCTTGCGGCGCACTATCCGGATCACGAGATCTGCTTCGTGGCGACAAAGGGCGGCGACATCCTCATGGACGCCGACAACGGCGGAGAGCTTCCGCACCCGAAGAATGTGCAGTACTTGCTTACCGAAGTGACCGACAGCGCGGATCAGATCGCGGATCTCATCGCCGCGCAGAAGCCCGATGTGGTTATGGGAATCTCAACCGGCAACTACCCGATCGACTGGAATTTCATCAAGGACGCGGTGATCGCCGAAAAGCTCCAGGCTAAGGGGATCCACACCATCGCGCACCCCGTGGCCACGGCCATGGCGTTCTACGACAAGTGGCGCTCGTCCATGGCGCTGCGCTACTACGGCTTCAAGGTTGCCGGCAGTCTCTTTGTCCACAACGAACAGTTCTGGGCGGAGCGGGTTGTCGGAAACGCCAAGTGCAATATCTATAAAGAATACATTCTGTACCGGGTAAGCCAGTTCAACTTTCCGGTCATCATCAAGGAGACAGTCAGCGCCGGTTCTATCGGCATCCAGACCGCGGAGAACTTCGAGGAGGCCCGTGCGATCCTGACCTCCGAGAACAACAAGTCCGACCTGATCGTGGAAGAGCTCATCCGGGGCGAGGACTTCAGCGCGGAAGTTTACGGGGCGGAGGGAAAGTATTACGCAACTTACCCGATCCGTCTGTACATGGGCGATTCCACCCCGTTCGCGGGCGCGACGGACTCGTTCCAGAGCGTGAAGTTCGGCCCGGTAACTTCGGACAAATACCATGTGAAAGAGCTGCGTGAGATGCTGCTCAATTTGGCGAAGAATTACCAGTTCGGCGGCGGGGCCAATCTCGACCTGATGTTCAAGGACGGCGAGTGGTACATCATCGAGGTGAACCCGAGATTTTCCGGCCTGACGAACACGGCGGCCGCGACGATGGGCAAAAACCCGCTGATCGCCTACGCGGAGGGTATTTTCGGCGGCCCAGAGAATGACTTTTCGGATCCGGCGAGCCTCAAATATGTGCTCAACTTCAAGATCCGCAAGATCGACGAGGAGACGTTCAAAAAGATCGGCGAGCGCAAGAGTGTGAAGCATATGTATCTCAGTGTGTCGCAGTACGGCGAGAAGCTTTCGGAGTATTTTGAGGTGGTCATCGGCGGCTTTGACACGGGCGAAGAGCTCCTCGCGGAGCTTGAGAGCATAGCCGCGGATTTCCCGGGCGCTGTGTCCGAGAACACGATCAAGAACACGGCCTATCTGGTGGAGCAGTGCAAATAAGGTTCGGAGGAGGTTTTTGTTATGCGTGATTTTAAACAGCCGTGGATGCTGTGTGCAAACGTGGACGACCTGATTGAAAAGTACGGGATCGATATCCTCAAGATGGACACCCCGGTCTTTAAGGTTCGCGGAAAAGACGGCAGGGAATATGAGCACAAGATGGACGCTCCGGTCTTCAAGAGAGTCGTCCTGGAATATCTGGATCTTTGCGTTGATCCGGGCAATCAGCTCAGGGCCTATTACCTGGGCGAGGAAGTGAAGCTGCCGGAGTATTTCCTTCCGGCGATCTCCAACACGGACGCGCTCGTGGCCGAGCACCTTCTGATCCAGGCGGGATGCAAGTGTATCCTGAACCTGGAGGAGTTCTCCGCCGCGCGCAGCAAGATCATTACCTACGGCCGCCTTGCGGCGAACGGGATCCGGGTGCCGCGCACCCATGTGATCTTCCAGCACAGCGACCGCGATTCGATCGTAAAAGAGATGGGCTTCCCGTTTGTCATCAAGCCGGACAACGGCTACGGCGGCGTCGGCGTGGAGCTGATCCACTCCCGCGAGGAGCTCGACGCCTACCTGGACCATCAGGAGCCGGGCGTCGCGTACATGGCGCAGGAGTACATCAGCACCTCCTTCGGACGCGACCTGCGCGTCGTCATGCTGAAGGGCAAATATTTCTATTCCGCCACGCGAAATTCCAACAACAGCAAGGAGTTCCGCTCGAATGTGCACCAGGGCGGCTCGATCACGGAGTGCCCCATCGACGACAAAGTGCTCGCGCTGTGCGAGAAGGTCGCCGGGCTGTTCGATCTGCCGCTTTTAGGACTTGACCTGCTCTTTGGGGACGGCGAATACGTGGTCGTCGAAGTGAACGCGATGCCGGGCCTGGACAATGCGCGAACAGCGCAGGTTCATCAGGTGCTTCTGGATGATTTTATGAAAATGAATCCATAAAGACGGAGGGGATATCAATGCTCCAGAAACGAAACATTCCCGAAGGGCTTGATCCGCGGGACACGGCGTACCAGACGTTCAATGAGACGGTGGATATGTGCATGGACGCGCGCCGATACAGCCAGGAGCTGCTGATGCAGATCGTGCGCGACAACGAGGACACCGAGTACGGGAAAAAATATGGCTTCCGCGAGATCCGCTCAGTGGAGGACTATAAAAAACGTGTGCCGTTTTCCGACTACGACGACTACGCCGAGGCGATCGAGCGGATGGTAAAGGGCGAGAAGAACCTCATTACCGCCTATCCCATCGTGCACTACGCCATGACGTCCGGCAGCGTGGACAATCCCAAAAGCATCCCCGTGAGCAGCCGCACAATGGATGCGTACATGAAATATGCGTCCATCCTCTCCAGCTGCATTTACGATTTTGGCGTCCGCGACAGGAAGGGGCGCTCGCCAAAGATGGGCAAGCAGTTCCTCACGGCGGTCGTCAAGACCGACTACACGCCGGACGGAACCTTGCGCGGGCCGATCTCATCGGCGATCTATCTGCAGAACAAAGCGTTTATGCAATACATTCTGCCCTGGCCGGTGGAGGTCATGTACCCCGAGGGGCAGGTGCTGAACCAGAAATACCTGCGCGCGTTCTATGCCCTGAAGGAGAGAAAGGTCACGCGCATGATCGCGCCGTTTATGACGGCCCTCGTGGACAGCATGTATTACATAGAGAGCAACTGGCGTTCGCTCGTCGCCGACATTGAGGCCGGAAGGCTGAGCGACGAGGTCGATATGGACGAGGAACTGCGGGCAAAGTTCAACGCGCAGCTTGCGCCGGATCCCAAGCGGGCCGCCGAGCTGCGGGCCATCTTCGAGGAGGGCTTTGAGGAGCCTGTGATCCCGAAGATCTGGCCGGACTGTGATTTTATCGCCTCAATCGGGGGCGGCGGATTTGCGGCCTACACCAAGAAAATGAAGCGCTATTCCGGGGACGTCCCCATGTATTTCAACTGCTATGGGGCGTCCGAGGGCCCGATCGCGACGGTTCTGGATTTTGAGACCGTCGAGAACACGATCATTCCCGCAAACGGCTTTTTTGAGTTCATTCCCATGGAGGGGGTCGATCGTGACCCCGAAAAGACGCTCAACCTCGACGAGTTGGAGGTGGGGCGTGAGTATGAGATCGTCGTCACGAACCTCGCCGGTTTCTACCGCTACCGCATCGGCGATGTGATCGAGGTGGTCGGCTACGACGGGGAGTCCCCGCGGATCGTGTTCAAGTACCGCAAGAACCAGATGATCAGCATTGCCGGGGAGAAGACGAACGAGGCGGGCGTCGCCTGGGTTGTGCACGAGTTTGAGAAGGAGACCGGAGAGTCGATCACAGACTTCAGCATCTACGCGGACACGGACGATCTCCCGGGGCGCTACGTGCTGTTCCTGGAGCCGGAGCGGCACCTTCCGCGCGAGGAATACGAGCGGTACCGGGACATCTGCGACGAGAAGATGGGGATCGCAAACCCGTCCTACGGTTCGAAGATCAAGGAGAAGATCCTGCTTCCGCTGAAGCTGAATTTCCTGCAGCAGGAGACCTACTACCTCTACCGAGACATGATGATGATGAAGGGCATCTCCGAGAACCAGATCAAGCCGGTGCGTGTGATCGATACGCCGCGGAAGGAGAAATTCTTCTTCGGCCTGATCGACCGGGAATAATTTGTAAAAAAGTTAAAATTTGTTGGGGACAAAGCGCTGTTTTAAGGTATAATGGTGGACAAGAGGATACACCGCCCATGATATGTCGCATATTTGCGAAGCAAATGTGCGGCAGCCCGCCATCATACAAAGTATGATTTTTATGCGGGCGTCAAATCGCACTTCGTGCGATGGGCGGCATACATCACGATTTCCTACGTAAATCGTGATATAATACACACGCCATAAATAATACCATCTTTGTGGCGGACGTTCAGATGTAACTGGAAAGAAAAGGAGATCGGATTTTGAGTGATAGTCGTGTGGGGGGGGCGAAAAACGAAATGCGCGTTGCGATCTGCGACGATGAGCCGAGGGAACAAGAACAGTTTGAGAGAGCTTTAAAGGGATGGGACCCGACGAGGAGCGCGGAAAAGTTTCTGAACGGAGCCTCCCTGCTGGAAGCGGCGAAGTGCCTGCCCCATTTTGACATCGTGTTTCTGGACATTTACCTGCCCGGCGAGAGCGGGATGGACATTGCCAGAAGCCTGCAGGAAATATCCCCCGCCACGGGGATCGCGTTTGTGACGACCAGCACGGAGCACGCGGTGGACGCCTTCTCTCTGCACGCTCTGCACTATCTGGTCAAGCCGGTGACGACGGAGGGGATCGTGGAGACCTTCAGCCGGCTGACCGAGCTGCGCAGCAGGCGCAGGGAGAGCATCACGCTCAAGGCGGGGGCCGAGTGGAACAACGTGTTCCTGGACCAGATCAGCCTGCTCGAAAACGACGGGCACGCGGTATACATTTCCCTGTCCGACGGGCGGCGGCTGAAAGTCTGGCAGAATTTCGGCGAGCTGCGGGCAGAACTGAACGAGAGTTTTCTGCAGATCAACCGCGGCCTCATTGTCAACATGGACTACATTGTGCAGATGGGGTCGAACACCTGCACCCTGGAGGACGGAACCCAGCTGCCGATCGCCGTGCGGCACAGCGCCGCGATCCGGGCGGCCTACGGCAATTATGTGTTCGACCGGCTGTCCCGCCGGAAAGAATGGATGTCCTGAAAATGTCAGCGTAAAGAATCGGAAAGGAGATCTGCCATGATCGTTTATCTGCAGCAGGCGCTCGGTTTTTTCATACAGCTCTATCCCTGCGCGCTGATGATCTTTCTGCCTTTTCGCGAGGAGGCGTACCGCTTCCGGCGCAGGCTGATCTACCTGTGGCTGACGTTCGCCGTGGTGGCTTTTTCCTGCGCGTATGCGGCGCTCGTGTGCCTGCGCGATATGGAGAAGTACCCCCATCACATTATGATCTCAAATCCCTGTATGATGGCCGCGATGCTGTTGGTCCTGGCGGCGTACGTCTGGCTGGTGCGGGAATCGATGTTCAAGAAGCTGATCGTTTTCTTTTTCGTGCTGTTCTACGCGATCGTCGTGTTTATCATGGCCAATATGTTCCATTCGTATTTCCTGTCAAAGAGCCAGGCGGTCTTATTCGCGTACAACAAGATTATTTTATCGCTGTACGCGGGCATCACGGCCGTGCTTCTGCCGGTCATGCTGATCTTTGTGCTTCGCCCGCTCGGGGCGTATCTGCGGGAGATCGAGCCGAAGAACATGAAGAGGGAGTTCTTCATCCTGATCTTTTCGACCCTCCTCTTTGTCGTCGTGTCGTTCTACTGCGACAGGATCAGCGGGAACCGCAACGCGTGGACCCTCATAAAGCTGCGGAGCTTTCTGATGCTGGTCATCCTGGTGGATCAGATCGTGCTCTACTGGCTGGTTTTCCGGGAATCGGTGCGGCAGAAGCGGGACAACGAGCGGCAGAGGGCGATGGAGATCCAGCAGCTGCAGTACGAAAAGATCGTCGGCGATATGGAAAGCACCCGGCGCATGCGGCACGACCTGCGGCACCACTACAACACGCTGAACGACATGCTGAACCGTGGGAAGACGGAGGAGATGAAGGCCTATCTGGCCGAGGTCATCGATATTACCGACAAGCGGGACGCGGAGATATACTGCGAAAACATGACCGTCAACGGGCTGCTGCAGTATTATACCGGCCTCGCGCGGGACGAGGGCATCCAATGCAAAGTCCGCGCCGAGTGCGGCAGGCTGGCGGTCGAGTCGGCGGATCTGACCGTGCTGTTCGGCAACGCGATGGAGAACGCGATCAACGCCTGCCGGAACTATCCCGGAGCGCGCTGGATCGACGTGCAGGTCGGCGCGATGCAGGGGTCGCTCGCGATCGAGATCTCAAATTGCTGCGAGAGCGTGCGCATAAACCGCCATTACCAGACGGAGAACGGATTCTCGCCGGCGGAAGCGTTTCGCTCGGATCACGGCGGCGGCTATGGCCTGAGCAGCATTGCGCACACGGCGCAGAAATACGGCGGCAGCGCCAGCTTCCGCTTTAACGCCGAGAACGAGACGTTCACATCGCGGGTGTGGCTGAACATTCAGGAAGAAAAATCTGTGCCATCCGCAGAAAACAAAACAGGAAACGGGAGGAATTGACATGGCAAATTCAATTTTCAGAGAAAAGAGCCTGCAGCGGGTGTCTTCGCCCGAGCAGCTGAACGATTACATCCGGGTGACCAGCCCGGGCATCTGGCTCACGCTCTCGGCGGCCATTGTGCTGCTCGTGGGCTTTCTGGTCTGGGGCGTCGTCGGCACCCTCGAGACGAAGCTGTCCGCGGTCGCGGTATCGGAGAACGGAAAGACCGTTTGCTACATAAAAGAGTCGGAGATCGACAAGATGGACCTAAGCGACGCCGTGCGCCTCGGCGATAAGGAGTACGCGATGACGGAGATGGCCGACGAGCCGATCGTGGTGGACGAGAGCTTTTCCGACTATGCCCTGCGCGTCGGCGGGCTGTCCGCGGGCGAGTGGGTTTATCCGATGACTTTGAGCGAAACGCTGCCGGACGGCGTCTACGAGGTGTCGGTCGTCACGGAGCGGGTTTCTCCGATCTCATTCCTGTTTAATTGAGGTGCGCTATGGGAAAGAAAAAACAGAACGAACCGATCACAAAAGGCGCGGCGAAGGTTCCCGTCGTGATGCAGCTGGAAGCCCTGGAGTGCGGCGCTGCGTCGCTGGCGATGATCCTGGCCTACTACGGAAAATGGGTCCCGCTGGAGCAGGTGCGCGCGGACTGCGGCGTCTCCCGGGACGGCTCCAACGCGGGAAATGTCCTGAAGGCGGCGCGCAGCTACGGGCTTCAGGCGAAGGGCTACCGCTACGAGCCGAATGTATTGCGGGAGCAGGGAAAATTCCCCTGCATCATCCACTGGAATTTCAATCACTTTGTCGTCCTGTGCGGATTCAAGGGGGACAAGGCCGTTTTAAACGATCCCGCGAAGGGAAATTATACGGTCAGCATGGAGACGTTCGACAACAGCTTCACGGGCATCTGCCTGCTGTTTGAGCCGACGGACGCCTTTGAGCCGGGCGGAAAGCCCAAGAGCATGCTGACCTTTGCGAAAAAGAGGCTGGTGGGCGCGGGGACCGCGATCGTCTTTGTTATTCTCACGACGACGATCCTGTCGATCATCGGCATCATTCAGCCGGCGTTCTCGCGCATCTTTCTGGACCGTCTGCTCACACACCAGAACCCGGGATGGTTCTGGCCATTCTTCGCCGCTTTGGCGTTTATCTCTGTCATGCAGCTTGTGGTGGCGTTTGTCCAGGCAAAGTCCAACTACCTGATCCAGGGCAAGCTGGCCGCGGTGGGGAACACTTCCTTCATGTGGAAGGTTCTCCGGATGCCCATGGAATTTTTCTCCCAGCGCATGGCCGGGGATATTCAGCAGAGGCAGGAGACGAGCGCCTCCATCGCGGACGTGCTTGTCAACACCTTTGCGCCCCTCGTGCTGAACGCGGTCATGATGGTCTTCTACCTCATCGTCATGCTGCGGTACAATCCGATCCTGGCGCTGGTGGGTATTGCTTCCATTTTGCTGAATGTGGTGATGTCGCGCGTCATCTCCGCGAAGCGCGTCAACATTACCCGCGTGCAGATGCGCGACGCGGGCAAGCTGGCGAGCTCGACGGTGGCGGGCATCGAGATGATCGAGACGATCAAGGCCAGCGGCGCGGAGACCGGCTACTATGAGAAGTGGGCGGGCTACCAGGCCAGCGTGAACACGCAGCAGGTGCGCTTCGCGAAGCTGAATGAATATCTGGGGATGATCCCCAACCTTGTGACCCAGCTGGCCAATACTATTGTGCTGATCCTGGGCGTTTTGTTTGCCATCCAGGGGAATTTTACCGTCGGTATGGTCATGGCCTTCCAGGGCTTTCTGACCGCGTTCACACAGCCTGCCATGACGCTGATCGAGGCGGGCCAGGTGCTGCAGGAGATGCGCACGGAGATGGAGCGCGTGGAGGACGTCATGGAATACCCCACCGACGTCAACTACGAGAGCGAGGCGAAAGCGGAGGCGCGCGCGGACGCGGACGAGAATACGGAGTTCGACAAGCTATCCGGGAATGTGGAGATGCGCAACGTGACTTTCGGCTATTCCCGCCTGGCGGAGCCGCTGATCGAGAACTTCAACCTCTCCCTGAAAACCGGCAGCCGCGTGGCGTTTGTGGGCGGTTCCGGCTGCGGAAAGTCCACCTTATCCAAGCTGATCTCCGGCCTCTACCAGCCGTGGAGCGGCGAGATCCTGTTTGACGGAAAGCCCATGAAGGACATCGACCGCAGCGTGTTTACCGGCTCCCTGGCCGTGGTGGATCAGGATATTATCCTCTTTGAGGACACGATACGCAACAACATCAAGATGTGGGACGACTCCATCGAGGACTTTGAGATGATCCTGGCCGCGAAGGACGCCCAGCTTCACGAGGACATCATGCAGCGCGAGGGAGGGTACGATTACGTGCTCACCGAGGGCGGGCAGGACTTCTCGGGCGGGCAGCGCCAGCGCATGGAGATCGCGCGCGTGCTGGCACAGGATCCCACCATCATCATTCTGGACGAGGCCACGAGCGCCTTAGACGCCAAGACCGAGTACGAGGTTGTAAAATCCATCAAGGACCGCGGCATTACCTGCATCGTGGTGGCGCACCGGCTGTCTACCATCCGCGACTGCGACGAGATCATCGTCATGGACCACGGCAAGGTGGTGGAGCGCGGCACGCACGACGAACTGTATGCAAAGAACGGCTACTATACGCAGCTTGTTTCGAACGAATAAGGAGGTGTGGTCATGGGTTGGTTTGATGAACAGATAAAAGAGAGAAAGAAACATGATCAGAACACCTTCGAGGAAGCGTTTATCGGGATCTCGGACGCCGTCACGGGCGCGCGCGTATCCTCGGCCTTCGCGGACGACAAAGCCCGCGCGAAGGACGCGATCGACGCGATCCTCAAATTCTATCATGTGAAATCACAGGAAGTGCCGGAATCCATCACGGACATGAACGAGCAGCTGGAGTTTCTCCTGCGCCCCTACGGCATCATGCGAAGGACGGTCAATCTGGAGAAGGGCTGGTACAGGGACGCGTTCGGGGCCATGCTGGGCGTGCGCAGGTCGGACGGCTCTGTGGTGGCGCTCATCCCCGGGGCGATAAGCGGCTATACCTTCTTTGACACGGAGACGGGGAAGACCGTGAGGATTTCAAAAAAGAACGAGGAGCTCTTTGAGACGGAGGCGGTCGCCTTCTACAAGCCGCTTCCGCTGAAGAAACTCAACTTTGCCGACATTTTGAAATACATCGTCGGCATCCTCGCGCCCTCCGACTACGCGCTGGCGGCTGTCGCCACGCTGGCGGTCACCCTCGTCGGCATGATCAGCCCGAAGCTGAACCAGCTGCTGTTCGGGCTGGTGGCGGAAAACAAGGATCTAGCGCTGCTTGTCTCGATCGGGGTATTTATGGTCTGCGTGACCGTGTCCCAGCTGATGATCGGGGCGGTAAAGAATCTTTTCATGGCGCGGATCCAGACGAAACTGAATGTCACGGTGGAGGCGGCGACCATGGCCCGCGTCATGTCGCTCCCGGCCTCGTTTTTCAAGAGTTACAGTTCCGGCGAGCTCTTCGCGCGGACGCAGAACATGAACGCACTGTGCTCCATGCTGGTGGAGGCCGTGTTCACAACGGGACTTACCTCGCTGTTCTCCCTTGTCTATGTCGCGCAGATTTTTGCCTTCGCGCCCGCGCTGGTAGCGCCCGCGCTTTTGATCATCCTGGCGACGCTGGTCGTCTCCATGGTCACTGCGCTGACGCAGGTTAAGGTGTCGCGCAGGCAGATGGAGCTGGGGGCGAAAGTGAGCGGCATGAGCTACGCGCTCATCACGGGCGTGCAGAAGATCAAGCTCTCCGGCGCGGAGAAGCGCGCGTTCGCCCGCTGGGGGAACCTCTACTCGCAGCAGGCAAAGGTGCTCTACCATCCGCCCGGGATCATCCGCTACAACGCGGTGATCACCTCCCTCATCACGCTGGCGGGCACCCTCATCATGTACTACATGGCGATCGTGAGCAATGTGTCCGTGGCGGACTACTACGCGTTCAACGCGGCGTACGGCATGGTAAGCGGTTCGTTTCTGGCCCTCTCGGGGCTCGCGCTCACCGCGGCGAACATCAAGCCGATCCTCGACATGGCAAAGCCCATCATGGAAACCGTGCCCGAGGTGTCGGAGGGCAAGCAGGTCATCACGCGGCTGTCCGGCGGCATCGAGCTCTCCAATGTGTCCTTCCGCTACAGCGAGAATATGCCGAACGTGGTGGACGATCTCTCTTTGAAGATCCGCCCCGGCCAGTATGTGGCCATCGTCGGCGCGACGGGCTGCGGCAAGTCCACGCTCATGCGCATCATGCTGGGCTTTGAGACGCCGCAGAAGGGCGCGGTCTACTACGACGGCAAAGATCTGGCGAGCATCGACCTGAAATCCCTGCGCCGCAGGGTGGGCACCGTGATGCAGAACGGAAAGCTGTTCCAGGGAGACATCTTCTCGAATATCACGATCTCCGCTCCGTGGCTTACCTTAGACCAGGCCTGGGAGGCGGCGGAGCTGTCCGGCATCGCGGACGACATCCGCAGGATGCCCATGGGCATGAACACCCTCATCTCGGAGGGCAGCGGCGGCGTGTCCGGCGGCCAGCGCCAGCGCCTCATGATCGCCCGCGCCATTGCGCCGAAGCCGAAGATTTTGATGTTCGACGAGGCCACCAGCGCCTTGGACAACCTCACGCAGAAGACGGTCTCCGAGTCTCTGGACAGCCTGAAATGCACGAGGATCGTCATCGCGCACCGGCTCTCCACGATCAGACACTGCGACCGCATCATCTATCTGGAAAAGGGCAAGATCGTGGAGGACGGCACCTACGAGGAGCTGATCGCAAAGAACGGGAAGTTCGCCGAGCTGGTGGCGCGCCAGCGCCTGGACGAGCCGGAGCAGACGACAGCGTAAAATTATTTCCGACATTTCCCTAACACAGACCGGTGTCTGACGTATAAAGAGATGAAAGGAAATAAAACACACTTTCAAAAACAAGGAGGTAACAGTATGGATCAGAAGGAGATCATGGAGAAAGTGAGAGCGGCGAAGTCCGCGCAGGAGGTCATGGAGCTCTTTCAGGCTCAGGGGCAGAAGATCACGCAGGAAGAGGCGAAGAATCTCTATGACGCGTCTCATACCGCGGGAGAGCTCTCGGAGGAGGAATTGGGCACGGTCGCGGGAGGCGGCAAATATACCGACAGCGGCTACCTGATCGTGTCGCCGTTTTACGGCTGCAAAAAATGTACCAACGCCTTAAACTGGTGTACGCTCTGCGGTTATTCGCATACGGACAAAAAAGGCTGGATGTACTGTGAAGTAACCAAGCAGTAAAGGCGGCTGCACGGCGATGCGCCGTAAACAATAAAATTTTTTCACAAGGAGGTAACAGTATGGATCAGAAGGAATTTATGGAAAAGGCAAAAGCTGCGAAGTCCGCGGAGGAGATCATGGAGATCGCAAAGGCGGCCGGACAGGAGATTGCGGCAGAGGAGGCAAAGGAGCTTTATGAGGGGCTTCATAAATCCGGAGAGCTTTCCGAGGATGAGCTGAATTCTGTGGCAGGCGGGATGCGCACCAGTGACGGTTATCTGATCGTGACGTCGCTCTATGGCTGCGCAAAGAGCACCAGCTTGCTCGGCATCTGCGGCGGCTGCAAATACAAATCCTACCACGGCATCACGTCCGTCTGCACGATCAGCAAGTAAGTGTTGAGAGTGCCTGATCACAAAAAAGGTACGAAAAAAGGAGAACACAAGGATGAAGAAATTCGGCAATGCTATCTGGTGCGCCGTTTTGGCAGTCGCCATTTTTGTCTGTTATAAATTTGTTCCGGCCCTGCACATGGACGGAATGATCTATGCGGGCTTTATTCTGCTCGGCGCGACCGTGGCATATCTGCAGGACGCGTTCACGGGAAAGAAAGACAAAAAGAGATTCAGCAACACCATCTGGTGCGCTGTTTTCGCAGTCGTCGTCTTTGCCTGCTATTTTCTCATTCCGGCACTGCACTATGACGGATTTGTCTATGCGGGCTGCATTCTGGCCGGCGCGACCGCGGCGTATCTGCAGGACGCTGTGACAGGCAACAAAGGCAAGTGATTCTTTGCATCTGCAAGCGGGAGGCGGGACAATGTCCTGCCTCTTTTCGCATGTCATATTGTATTGACATCGCGTTCGCGTTTGGTATAAAGTAAAGGTAATCTGTATGCAGGAAAAAATAAGGAGAGGAGCTGAAGATCAATGAAGATTTATGTGAATGCCAATGCGGGGCGCGATGGAAACGGGACCAGGGAAATGCCTTACCGCCGGATCAGCGAGGCGGCAAAAACCGCCTGCGCCGGGGACGAGGTGCTGGTGGCTCCCGGCGTATACCGCGAGTATGTGGATCCGGCCCATGCGGGGACAAAGGACGCGCGCATTGTGTACCGGAGCGAGGAGCCCCTGGGGGCCGTCATCACCGGGGCGGAAAAGCTGACCGGGTGGGAGCTCTTCCAGGGCACGGTCTGGACGGCGAGTGTGGACAATTCGGTGTTCGGAAAATATAATCCGTACACCACCTATGTGTACGGCGACTGGTATTTTGCGGGGCGCAAAAAACACACCGGGGCGGTGTACCTGAACGACAAAATGCTCTATGAGGCGGAGAGCCTGGAGGAGTGTCTCGCGGGGGAAGTCTATGAATGTTCCTGGGAGCCGGAGGCGTCCCGTTTGAAATGGTACGCCGAGCAGCGGGACAATAAGACCGTGTTCTTCGCCAACTTCCAGGGTGCGGACCCGAACCGCGAGAACGTGGAGATCAACGTGCGCCGGGAGTGCTTTATGCCGTCCAAAACCGGCGTCGGCTATATCACGGTCAGCGGGTTTGCGGTCACGAAGGCGGCCACCACATGGGCCCCGCCGGCGGCCTTCCAGGACTGCATGATCGGGCCCCACTGGTCGAAGGGCTGGATCATTGAGGACTGCGAGATCTCCAACAGCAAATGCGCCGGCATCGGCCTGGGAAAATATCTGGATCCGGACAACGAACATTATTTTACCTACAAACATGTCAAGAGCCCCACGCAGATGGAGCGCGACGCGGTCTGCCGCGGCCAGTACCACGGCTGGGTAAAGGAGAAGGTGGGGAGCCACATCATCCGCCGGAACAACATCCACCACTGCGAGCAGGGCGGCATCATCGGCCGGATGGGCAGCGTCTTTTCGATCATTGAGGACAACCACATCCACCACATCAACAACATGATGGAGCTGGGCGGGGCCGAGATTGCGGGCATCAAGCTGCACGCGGCCATCGATGTGATCATGCGGCGCAACCATATCCACCACTGCACCATGGGCATCTGGACGGACTGGGAGGCGCAGGGGACCCGCATCACGCAGAACCTGCTGCACGACAATCAGCGCCCCGCCTTTGCAAAACAGCTGAACGGGGGCATGATGAGCCAGGATATCTTTGTGGAGGTGGGACACGGCCCCACCCTGATCGATCACAACCTGCTGCTGTCGGACGTGTCTCTGCGCATGGCGACGCAGGGCGTGGCGATGGTGCACAACCTGATCTGCGGCGCGTTTACCAGCGTGGGCGGAGGGACCGGTCCGCGCTATACGCCCTACCACATCCCGCATCGCACGGAGGTTATGGGCTTCATGACGATCCTGCACGGGGACGACCGCTTCTACAACAACATTTTTGTGCAGAGATGGCCGAAGGACGCGATGCAGGTGCGCAGCGACAGCCGGGACGAGGTCTTCACGGAGAACCGCGAGGTGGGCACGCACGTGATGGACGACTACATTACCTACGAGGAGTGGATCTCCCATTTCGACATGGAGAACGACACGCCGGATATGGCCGGGCTGGAGCCCTGGCACGCACATTCCCTTCCGGTCTGGGCGGACGGAAACGTCTATCTGGCCGGGGCGAAGGGATGGAGCAGGGAAACGCACAGCCTGACGGACGAGAGCGCTCCGGTAAAGATCGAGCTTAAGGAGGAGAACGGGCACGTGATCCTGAAGACCGACCTCTACGAGCGGTTGAGGGATTTTGAGGCCGGGCTGATCTGTTCGGACACGCTGGGAAAGGCCTTTGAGCCGGAGGAGCGCTATGAGAATCCGGACGGGACCGACATTGTCTTTGACACGGACTATCTGGGGAACCACCGCGGGACAAAGATCCTGCCGGGGCCCTTCGCAGAGCCGGTGAGCGCTCAGCGGGTGTATTGAACCGCGATTTGAAGAAAGCGTAAATTCCCACTTGTCATCCCCAATATCTTGTGATATGATAGTCCTTGGCAACAAAATGTGGTAATTGTATGTAAGGAGTAAATTATGAACATACAGGAATGGCTGGGGGAAAAGAACCAGCTGGGGATTGATATCTGGGAGAAGAAATACCGCTGCGACGGGGAGGATTTCGAGGCCTGGGTATCGCGGATCAGCGGCGGGAACGAGGAGATCGCCGGGTATATCAAAGAAAAAAAATTCCTCTTTGGCGGAAGGATCCTTTCCAACCGCGGGCTGCACGCCCTGAGCGACCGCAAGGTCACCTATTCCAACTGCTACGTGATCACGCCGCCGGACGACGAGATCGAGGACATTTTTGAGTGCGCCAAGAAACTGGCGCGCACTTACAGCTACGGCGGCGGATGCGGGATCGACATCTCGCGCTTAAGCCCCCGCGGCGCAAAGATCAACAACGCGGCGAAGGAGACCAGCGGCGCGGTGTCATTTATGGAGCTGTACGCGCTGGTCACGGCCCTGATCGGCCAGAACGGCAGGCGCGGGGCCCTGATGATCTCCATCGACAGCTCTCATCCGGACGTGGAGGAGTTTATCGAGCTGAAGACGGATCTGGAGAAAGTGACGAAGGCCAACATCTCGGTGCGCATCCACGACGATTTCATGGAGGCGGTAAAAGAGAACAAAGAGTATCTGCTGAGCTACACGCGCCAGACCACCGGGGAAGTGATCGAGCGGAAGGTGCAGGCGAAGGAGCTGTTCCACAAGATCGCCCTGACCAACTGGGATTACGCGGAGCCGGGCGCGCTGTTCTGGGACCGCATCAGCGGGTGGAACCTTCTGAGCAATACGGAAGAATTTTCCTACGCGGGCGTAAATCCCTGTGCGGAGGAGCCTCTGCCCGCGGGCGGGAGCTGCCTTCTGGGAAGCATCAACCTGTCGGAGTTTGTGGTGCACCCCTTTACGGACACGGCGTCCTTTGATCTGGACGGCTTCCGCAAGTGCGTGCAGGCTTCCGTGCGCGCGCTCAACGAGGTGCTGGACGAGGGCCTTCCCCTGCATCCCCTGCCGGAGCAGAGGAAGAGCGTGGAAAAGTGGCGGCAGATCGGCCTTGGCATCATGGGCCTGGCGGACGCGCTTTTAAAACTGGGGCTTACCTACGGGGAGCCGGAGGCTGTGGCCATGTGCGACAAGATCGGCTTCGCCATGGCGGACGCGGCGATCTACACCTCCGCAAAGCTGGCGCAGGAGCTGGGATGCTTCCCCGCCTGCCGCGTGGAGGACATCATGAGCACGCCCTATTTCCTGGCCAATACCTCGGAGAAAACCCAGGAGCTGGTGCGCAAATACGGGCTTCGCAATTCTCAGCTGCTCACCATCGCGCCCACGGGAACCCTGTCCACCATGCTGGGCATATCCGGCGGCATTGAGCCCGTGTACGCAAATTCCTACGAGAGAAAGACCGAGTCCCTGCACGGGACGGATGTCTACTATAAAGTCTACACCAAGATCGTGGAAGACTATATGAAGCACCATGGCATCAAGGACGAGCAGGATCTGCCGGCCTATTTTGTGACGGCCATGATGATCGACTACCATCAGAGAATCAACATGCAGGCCATGTGGCAGACCCACATCGACGCCTCCATCAGCTCCACGGTAAACGTGCCCAACAGCTTCACGGTGGAGGAGACGGAGAGCCTGTATATGTATGCCTACGAGCAGGGGCTGAAGGGCATTACCATCTATCGCGACGGCTGCAAGCGCACGGGCGTTCTGAACACCAGCGACAAAAAGAAGGTGGTGGCCGGAGAAGGCCTGGAGCGCGGCGAGATCATCCTGGTGACGGACGACGTGGTGGGCAAGAAGCGCAAACTGATCACGGGCTGCGGCAGCCTGCACTGCATTGCGCTGTTCGACCCGCACACGGGAGCTCTTTTGGAGACGTACCTGAGCAAAGGCTCCACGGGCGGCTGCAACAATTTCATGGTTGGCCTGTCCCGCATGATCTCCATCAGCGCCAGGGGAGGCATCGACATCGAGACGATTGTGGATCAGCTCAATTCCAGCGGATCCTGCCCCTCCTATACGGCGCGGCGCGTGTCCAGAAAGGATACCAGCAAGGGGGCCTGCTGTCCCATGGCGGTGGGCAACGCGCTGATGGATATGTACAACGAGATGCAGGCGGAGCTGGCGCAGAGAAAAGCCTTCCAGCAGGACGGAGAGGGCAGCAGCGCGGCCAGGATCAAGCCGAAGGCGGTAAACGATATAAACCGGCATATGTACTGCCCGGAGTGCGGGGAGAAGCTGGTCTTTGAGGAGGGCTGCAACATCTGCAAGAGCTGCGGGTGGAGCAAATGCCTGTAAAGCGGGGAGCAAGGAGAGGATCATATGGGAGAGACACTGACAGCCAGCGACGTGAAAAAGATCGAGGAAGAGATTGAGTACCGGAAGCTGACTGTGCGCAAGGAGGCCATCGCCGCGGTAAAAGAAGCCCGCGCGCACGGCGATCTGAGCGAGAATTTTGAATATCACGCGGCCAAGCGGGACAAAAACAAAAACGAGAGCCGCATCCACTACCTGGAGCGCATGCTGAAGACGGCGACCATCGTCTCGGACGTGTCCAAAGACGGGGAAGTGGGCCTGAACAATATCGTGGAAGTGTATTTTGAGGATGACGACGAGACAGAGGAATTTAAGCTGGTCACATCCATCCGCGGAAACTCCATGAGTGGCAAAATCAGCATCGAGTCGCCCGTGGGGAAAGCCATCCTGGGCAAAAAGGAGGGCGACCGCGTTTTCGTGAAGGTAAATGAGAACGTGGGATATTATGTGGTAATCAAGTCGATCCGAAACACCACGGACGATGCGGAGGATAAGATCCGGGGCTTCTAGCTCAAATCCATCCTCCGTCCAGCCGAATGATCTGGCCGGTCAGATAGGAATGGCCGCTGCAAAGAGAGACCGCAAGGCGCGCCACCTCCGCGGGGGATCCAAAGCGGCCGGCCGGAATTTCATCCGTCAGCGCCCTGCGCTCCTCCTCATTCAGAAAAGCGTTCATCTGGGTGTCGATGGCACCGCAGGCGATGGCGTTTACCTGGATATTGCTCGGGGCCAGCTCTTTTGCGAGGGCCTGTGTGAAGGCGTTGACTCCGCCCTTGGAGGCGGAATACGCCGCCTCGCAGGAGGCGCCCACGCAGCCCCACACGGAGGAAATATTCAGGATGCACCCGGCGTGCCGCTTCAGCATCAGCGGAACGGCAAGCCTGCTGGCATAGAAGACGGAGCTTAAATTGGTGCGTATCAGGGCGTCCCACTCATCGAGGGACATGTCGGTCACAAGCCCGTGCCAGGAAACGCCCGCGTTGTTTATCAGCACATCCAGTCGGCCGGAGCGCGACGCAATCAGAGAAAACAGTTCCTCCATGCGGTTCGGATCCGCCGCGTCCGCGGCGCAGGCCGTGCAGGAAATGCCATACGAGGATTCCAGCCTGTCCTTCAGATTCTGAAGGAGCAGGCTGTTTTTATGGCAGGTAATATACAGATCGTAGCCCTCCGCCGCGAAGGCCTGGGCAAGTGCCTCGCCGATTCCGCGCGAAGCCCCCGTGATACATGCTGTTCTGCGTTCCATAGATATTCCCCCCCCTCAGACCGTCCCAAAACTTGTTTTCTACAACAAAAAAAATGCCAGATATATTTCATACGAAATAGATATCTGACCTCA
>CANRIR010000012.1 GCA_947630735.1 uncultured Marvinbryantia sp. | reverse complement strand
GGTCGCGAAGACGGCATCCGATTGACGAAAGAGGCCATAAAGCTCCACGAGCAGGGGAAAGAAGCAGAAGAGATCGCCGGGATCCTGGAGATTCCGGTGGAGCAGGTGCAGCTGATGCTGTCTTAGATGATGAGCATATCTACGGAAGATATGCGCAGGAGATGGTGCTTTTTAAAATTGCCCTGAATTTTTTTAAATCTTGCCCGGATTTTTTCCAATTTGCCCATTTGAATTTTGGGCGGGTTCCGACTATAATAGAATAGCAACGTGTGGCGATTCAACTGCGTAAATCCGGTTGAACCGCCGCACGTTTTTTATGTCATAGGAAGTTCCGTTGGATTTCCTATCAAATTTTTGAAAAGGATGTGGTTCCCATGGAGGAAAAGACAAATTCATTTCTTGGGGAGGAGCGCATCGGCAGACTGATGCAAAAATATGCGATTCCCTGCATTATCTCATTACTGGTAGGCGCGCTCTACAATATTGTGGACCAGATATTTATTGCGAACGCCTCTTATCTCGGCTCTTACGGAAATGCGGCGAACACGGTGGTTTTCCCGCTCACGGTGATCGCGCTGGCCATCGCCGTCATGATCGGAGACGGCTGCTGTGCATTTGTGAGCCTCTGCCTCGGCATGGAGCAGCCGGGGAATGCGAAGAAAAGCGTCGGCAATTCCATCGTACTGGTAATTGCCTGCGGCTTTGCGCTCTGTGCCCTGTATCTGGCGTTCAGCGATCAGATCATCGCGATGTTCGGCGGAACCGTAAATGAGGAGACGTTCCGGTACTCGAAAGAGTATTTCTTCTATATCACGCTCGGGATCCCGTTCTACATGTTCGGGCAGGCGTTAAACCCTATCATCCGGGCGGATGGAAGCCCGCGCTTTGCGATGGCGTCCACGCTCGCCGGAGCGGTTATCAACATCATTCTGGATCCGGTCTTTATTTTCATCTTCAAGTGGGGGATGATGGGTGCCGCCGCGGCCACTGTTCTCGGGCAGGTTGTCACTGCGGCGCTTGCGGTTTGGTACATCCTGCACATGAGGCTGGTAAAACCCGCAAAGCCGGATTTTAAGATGGACGGCGGCGTTTGCCGGAAAACCCTTGTGCTCGGCGTGACCAGCTTTCTGTCGCAGATTTCGCTGGTCGCTGCCATGGCCGCGATCAATAACATGATTCGGAAATACGGCGCGCTCGACGCGGTTTTCGGGCAGGAGCAGTATGCGCAGATCCCGATGGCGGTGGTCGGCATTGTCATGAAATTCTTCCAGATTGTCATTTCTATCGTTGTCGGCATGGCCGCCGGATGTATTCCTGTGGTCGGCTTTAATATGGGAGCCGGGAAGAAAAAGCGCGTCCGGGAGCTTTTCACAAAATTGCTGGCTGCGGAGGCGGCGGTCGGAGCAGTGGCGCTTGTCATTGTGGAACTGTTCCCGCGGCAGCTCATCGCGATCTTCGGTGCGGCGAATGAAAGCGTGTATTACACAGATTTCGCGGTTCGGGCATTCCGCATTTATCTGTGCATGTTAATCTTTGCCTGCGTGAACAAAGCCTGCTTTATCTTTCTGCAGGCGATGGGCAAGGCGGTGCCGTCCACCATTTTGTCTATGATCCGCGAGATTGTTTTTGGAGTCGGGTTTGCCCTTTTGCTGCCTGTCTTTTTTGGACTGGACGGTGTTCTGTATTCCATGCCGCTTTCCGATATTCTGACGTTTCTCATTGCCGTCTGCCTGATTGTCGGGACTTATAAAGAATTGCATGAGTGAGCAAGATTAATCTGCAGGGGAGGAGCTTTCGCATCGCGGAGGCACCACCCTTTTTTGACATTTTGCGCGGACTTCGGGGGAGCCTGACAGCGGCTCCTCCCGCTGACGATTTGCGCGGCCCTCGGCGGAGTCTGACAGCGGCTCCACCCGCTGACGATTCGCGTGGACTTTGACGGAGCTTGATAGAGGCACCCTCCTCTGACGATTTGCGCGGCCTTCGGCGGATTTTAACGGAAGCCCAGACGCTTCATAAGCCGGAAGACCTGCTCCGCGGTGTCGGCCAGATTGCGCGCGGCGTTTTCGCGGTTCATAGCTTCCTCCAGCGGGACGATGTTTCGGAGAATGGGGAAGAACGCGTCGATGCCCGCGCGGTTGCAGACATTTGCGTCCGCGGCGGCGCTGCCGGAGAAGGCGATCACCGGCCTGCCGTATTTTTTGGCGAGCTGCGCGACGCCGGCCGGAGCCTTGCCCATCACGGTCTGAGCGTCCAGTCTGCCCTCGCCCGTGACCACGAGATCGGCGTCTTTCACATAGTTTTCCAGGTGCGTCTCCTCCAGCACGATCTTGACGCCGGATTCCAGCACCGCGTTTGTGAAGGCGAGAAACGCAAACCCGAGTCCTCCGGCGGCCCCTGTTCCCGGCTGGTCTTTTAAAGCGGGCGCGTGCGTGAGGTCCGCGTAGGCGTCGAGCCACTGGTCCATCCGGCGGATCATGGACGGGGACGCGCCCTTCTGGGGCCCGAAGACGGCGCTGGCTCCGCGCTCCCCGCACAGCGGGGTGGTCACATCGCAGGCGATGCGGAAGCTGCACGCGCGAAGCTCTGGGATCACGGAAGAAGTTGTGATCGCCCGAAGCTCCCCGAGGCCCTTCGCGCCGAAAGCCACCGGATCGCCGTTTTCTTTGAACATGCCGAAGCCAAGCGCCTGGAGCATCCCGATCCCGCCGTCGTTGGTGGCGCTTCCGCCGATGCCCACGATAAAGCGGCGGCAGCCCTTTGCGATGGCTGCGCGGATCACTTCGCCGACCCCGTAGGTGGTGGTGTTCATGGGATTGCGCTCGCGCGCGGGGACGAGCGTGATCCCCGCCGCACCGGACATTTCCAAAACGGCCGTCCTGCCGTCCTTTAGGATTCCGTAAGCACATTCCACGGGCCGGCCGAGCGGCCCTGTGACTGTTATTTTCTCCGTGCGCCCGCCCATTCCGAGCGTGAGTGCTTCAACGGTTCCCTCGCCTCCGTCCGCGAGGGGCCGCACGCATACCTGCGCGTTCGGATATGCGCGGAGGATTCCCTGCCGGGCTGCTTCGCCCGCTTCGAGGGAAGTCAGGCTCCCTTTGAAGGAATCAATCACGGCTGCGATTCTCATGCTGCGTCCTCCTTCCTGCTACTTTTATAAATTGTAAAACAGGCATTGCCAAAAAGCAATGATAAATCCGTTGTCGGAAAGCCGCGATTGTGGTATGATAGGGGGCAGGAAAACGGGAGGGTGCACAGCCATGCGAGAACATACAAAAGTAATAAAGATCGGGGAGCGCGTCATCGGAGGCGGCAATCCCATACTCATACAGTCCATGACCAACACCAGGACAGAGGATGTAAAAGCGACGGTGGAGCAGATCCACCGCCTGGAAAAAGCGGGCTGCGAGATCATCCGCTGCACGGTGCCCACCCTCGAGGCGGCCCGCGCCCTGCGGGAGATCAAAAAACAGATCTCCATTCCCCTGGTGGCGGACATTCACTTCGACTACAAGATGGCCATTGCCGCGGTGGAGAACGGGGCGGACAAAATACGCATCAACCCCGGGAACATCGGCGGGGCGGACCGCGTGCGCGCGGTAGTGGACGCGTGCAGGGAGCGGCAGATTCCCATTCGCGTGGGCGTCAACAGCGGTTCCCTGGAAAAAAACCTGGTCGAAAAATATCACGGCGTGACGGCGGAAGGCCTGGTGGAGAGCGCGCTGGACAAAGTGCGCATGATCGAGGAGCAGAACTATGACAACCTGGTCATCAGCATCAAATCCTCCGACGTCCTGATGTGCGTGAAGGCCCACGAACTGATCGCGCAGAAAACATCCTATCCGCTGCACGTGGGCATCACGGAGGCGGGCACACTGCTCTCCGGGAACATCAAATCCGCCATCGGGCTGGGACTCATCCTGTCCAAAGGCATAGGAGATACCGTCCGGGTCTCCCTGACGGGGGATCCCGTGGAGGAGATCAAATCCGCCAAGCTGATCCTGCGGACCCTCGGGCTTCGAAAAGGCGGCATCGAGGTGGTGTCGTGCCCCACCTGCGGGCGCACCAGCATCGACCTGATCGGCCTGGCCAACCAGGTGGAGACCATGGCGGCGGAATTTCCGCTGGACATCAAAGTGGCCGTGATGGGCTGCGTGGTAAACGGCCCGGGCGAAGCGCGTGAGGCGGACATCGGCATTGCGGGCGGAAAAGGAGAGGGCTTATTGATCAAAAAAGGCGAAGTGGTCCGCAAACTGCCGGAGGACCAACTGCTCTTAGCACTGCGGGAAGAACTGGAACACTGGGAGAAATAAAATGGAAAAAAAATTTGCGGAGGTTTTTCCGAATCTGCAATTAAATGAGGAGCTGTCGGAGCTCCTTTCAAAAGTAACGGTCGCGAAAGTGACCGTTACTTCCGCTCGGGACTTTCTGCGCGTCTATCTCACAAGCAGCGTGTGGATCCACAAACGGTATATCTATCAGCTGGAACAGGCCATCCGGGAGCAGTGCTTCGGGGAGGAGCCCATCACGGTCAAGATCATCGAAAAATTCCGGCTCTCGGGCCAGTACACGCCCCAGAACCTGTACCCCCTGTACCGCGACAGCATCCTGGAGGAGCTGAAACAGTACAGCGCCATCGAGTACAGTCTGCTGCGCAGGGCGCAGGTGGAGTTCCCGAAGCCCGATCTGATGGCGCTGACTGTGGACAGATCCGTGATCGCCCAGGGAAAGGCAGAGGAGCTGGTCCGCATCCTGGAAAAAATCTTCGGGGAGCGGTGCGGCCTGCCCATGCAGATCGAACTGCGGGAAAAAGAGGAACAGGTAAGCAGGGAGCGCGCGGACAGCGATCTTATGATCGAGCGCGAAGTGGAGGAGATCGCCAGGCGCGCGTCCGCCGCGGAACAGGGAAACGACGATGAGCTGATGATCCGGGAGGGATCTGACGAAAAGTCCGGGATAAGTGCCGGAAAAACGGCAGGCCGGCAGACGGCGTCCGGGGCCGGAGCATATGGAAGCGGCGCGGGAGCGTCCGCGAAAGACAGGGGTTCGTCGGCAAAGGCGGCAGCCGCGAAAGGTCCGGGCACGTCGGAAAGGGCGGCGTCCGCAAAAGGGGCAGCGTCCGCCGGGACATACGGGAACGGCGCGGGAGCGCGCGCTGCAAACGGCAGGGGATCTGCCTGGCGCGGGAACCAGGGCGGAGACTACAGAAAACCCCTGCGGCAGTCGGACAACCCGGATGTGCTGTACGGAAGGGACTTCGACGGGGACGCCATCTCCATCGTCAGCATCGAGGGTGAGATAGGCGAGGTGGTCATCCGCGGGCAGGTGCGCACCGTGGACTTCCGGGAGCTGAAAAGCGGGAAATTCCTCATGACCTTCGACATCACAGACTTTACCGACACCATCACAGTCAAACTGTTTCTGCAGGAGGAACAGATGCAGCGCCTGAAAGAGAGCGTCACGAAAGGGATGTTCCTCAAAGTGAAGGGCGTGACGAACATCGACCGCTTCGACAGCCAGCTGGGCATCGGCTCGGTGGCGGGGATCAAAAAAGCGTCGGACTTCCGGGTCGGCCGGATGGACCACTGCCCGCATAAGAGAGTGGAGCTGCACTGCCACACCAAGATGAGCGATATGGACGGGGTCTCCGAGGTAAAAGACATCGTCAGGCAGGCCTACAAGTGGGGCCATCCCGCCATCGCCATCACGGATCACGGGGCCGTGCAGGCGTTTCCGGACGCCAACCACGTGATCGAGGACATCGACCGGGCCTACCGCGAGGAGTACCAGAAGGACCATCCCGATGTGACCAAAGAGGAACTGAAAAAAATCTCCCATCCCTTCAAGGTGCTCTACGGCGTGGAGGGCTATCTGGTGGACGATCTGAACGACCTAGTCACAAATTCCAGGGGGCAGGACCTGGGCTGCGCCTGCGTGGTATTCGACCTGGAGACCACGGGCTTCAGCCCGGTCAACAACCGCATCATCGAAATCGGGGCGGTAAAGGTGGAAAACGGGGTGATCACGGACCGCTTTTCCACGTTCGTCAACCCGAAGACGCCCATCCCGTTTCGGATCGAGCAGCTGACGGGCATCAGCGACAGCATGGTGATGAGCGCCCCCGCCATCGAGGAAGTGCTGCCGAAATTTCTGGAGTTCATCGGGGACGCCGCCCTGGCGGCCCACAACGCCTCGTTCGACGTGAGCTTTCTGGAGGAAAATCTAAGAAGGCTCGGATGCGAGCGAACCTTTACCTACGCCGACACGGTGGCGCTCGCCAGAGTGCTTTTGCCGCAGCTCGGCCGCTATAAGCTGGACACCCTGGCCAAAACCCTGCATGTCCCCCTCGGGAACCATCACCGCGCGGTGGACGACGCGGAGTGCACCGCCGGGATCTACCTGAAACTGATGGACATGCTGAAGGAGCGCGGCGTCCGGGACTTCGACGGGGCCAACGAGCTCGGCAGGAGCTCGGAGGAGCAGATCAAGAAACTGCCCACCTACCATGTGATCATCCTGGCCACAAACGAGACCGGCAGGGTAAACCTGTACCGCCTGGTCTCCTTCTCCCATCTGCAGTATTTTGCCCGGCGGCCGCGCATTCCCAAGAGCGTGCTGAACCAGTACCGGGAAGGGCTGCTCGTGGGTTCCGCCTGCGAGGCCGGCGAAGTGTTCCGGGCGGTCCTGGAGGGCAAGACGGAGCAGGAGCTGGCGAGGCTGGTTTCCTTTTACGACTACCTGGAGATCCAGCCCATCGGCAACAACGAATTTCTGCTGCGGGAGGACCATGAGAACGTCCGCACAAAAGAGGATCTGCAGGAGCTGAACCGCAGGATCGTGAAGCTGGGCGAGGAGTTCCACAAGCCCGTGGTCGCCACCTGCGACGTGCATTTTTTAAACCCGGAGGACGAGATCTACCGCCGCATCATCATGGCGGGCAAGGGCTTTAAGGACGCGGATCAGCAGGCGCCGCTCTTTTTGCGCACCACGGAGGAGATGCTGGAGGAGTTCGCCTATCTGGGAAGGGAAAAGGCGGAGGAAGTCGTCATCACAAATACCAACAAGATCGCGGATCTGTGCGAGAAGATTTCCCCGGTGCGCCCGGACAAATGTCCGCCCGTGATCGAGGATTCCGACAAAACCCTGCGCGAGATCTGCTACAAGCGCGCGCACGAGATCTACGGGGAGGAGCTTCCGCCCATCGTCACGGAGCGGCTGGAGCGGGAACTGCACTCCATCATCTCCAACGGGTTCGCCGTCATGTACATCATCGCCCAGAAGCTGGTGTGGAAATCCAACGAGGACGGCTACCTGGTGGGCTCCCGGGGATCCGTGGGCTCCTCGTTCGTGGCCACCATGGCGGGCATCACGGAGGTAAACCCCCTAAGCCCCCACTATTACTGCGAGGACTGCCATTACTATGACTTTGACTCCGAGGAGGTAAAAGCCTTCGCGGGCCGCGCTGGCTGCGACATGCCGGACCGTCTCTGCCCGGTGTGCGGCGCGCCTCTGCGCAAGGCCGGCTTCGACATTCCCTTCGAGACGTTTCTGGGATTCAAGGGGAACAAGGAGCCGGACATCGACCTGAATTTCTCCGGCGAGTACCAGGCGAACGCCCACCGCTACACGGAGGTCATCTTCGGCGAGGGCCACACCTTCCGCGCCGGGACGGTGGGCACCCTGGCGGACAAGACGGCGTTCGGCTATGTGAAGCGCTATTTTGAGGAGCACAACCAGCGCAAGCGCAACTGTGAGATCAGCCGCATTGTGGACGGCTGCGTGGGCGTGCGCAGGACCACGGGCCAGCACCCGGGCGGCATCATCGTGCTGCCCCACGGGGAGGAGATCTATTCCTTTACCCCCATCCAGCACCCGGCGAACGACACGGAGACCGACATTATCACCACCCATTTTGACTATCACTCCATCGACCACAACCTGCTGAAGCTGGACATCCTGGGGCATGATGACCCCACCATGATCCGTATGCTGGAGGACCTGACGGGCCTGAATGCCAGGGATATCCCCCTGGACGACCAGGGCGTCATGTCCCTGTTCCAGGAGACGGACGCCTTGGGCGTGACGCCGGAGGAGATCCTGGGCTGCCCGTTGGGCTCCCTTGGCATCCCGGAGTTCGGCACGGAGTTCGTCATCCAGATGCTCCAGGACACGAAGCCCCAGAGTTTTTCCGACCTGGTGCGCATCTCGGGGCTGTCCCACGGGACGGATGTGTGGCTGGGGAACGCCCAGACCCTCATCCAGGAGGGCAAGGCCACCATCTCCACCGCCATCTGCACCCGGGACGACATCATGACCTATCTCATCCAGAAGGGGCTGGACAGCGAGCAGTCCTTTACCATCATGGAGAGCGTGCGCAAAGGCAAGGGCCTGAAACCGGAGTGGGAGCAGGAGATGAAAGAACACGGTGTGCCGGACTGGTACATCTGGTCCTGCAAGAAGATCAAGTACATGTTCCCCAAGGCGCACGCGGCGGCCTACGTCATGATGGCGTACCGCATCGCCTACTGCAAGGTGTACTACCCGCTGGCGTACTACGCGGCCTATTTCAGCATCCGCGCCTCGGCCTTCAACTACGAGCTGATGTGCCAGGGGAAGGAGCGCCTGCTGATGTACATGGACGAATACAAAAAGAACTACGATCAGCTGACCAAGAAGGAGCAGGACACCTACAAGGACATGAAAAGCGTGCAGGAGATGTACGCCCGGGGCTTCGAGTTTGTGCCCATCGACATCTCCAAAGCCAAAGCGAACCGCTTCCAGATCGTGGACGGCAGACTGATGCCCTCCCTAAGCACCATAGACGGGCTGGGGGAAAAGGCGGCGGAAGCCGTGGTGGAGGCGGTCAAAGACGGGCCGTTTTTGTCCAAGGACGATTTCTGGGAGCGCACAAAGGTTACCAAGAGCGTCATCGACACCATGGCGGATCTGGGACTTCTGGGGGATCTTCCGGAGTCCAATCAGCTGTCTCTGTTTGATTTCTGACGCAGAAGGTGTTATACTACGAGGATAAGATACAGGAAAAGAGGAACGGATATGAGAAAATTTGAAAAATCCACAAAACTGGACGACGTCTGCTACGACATCCGCGGCCCGGTGTTAGACGAGGCCAACCGGATGGAGGAGAACGGCGAGACCATCCTGAAGCTGAATATCGGCAACCCGGCGCCCTTCGGGTTCCGCGCGCCGGACGAGGTGGTAAAGGACATGATGGCGAACCTGACGAGCACTCAGGGCTACTCGGATTCCCGCGGGCTGTTCTCCGCGCGCAAAGCCATCATGCAGTACTGCCAGCTGAAGCATATCCCCAACGTGGGAATGAACGACATCTACCTGGGCAACGGGGTCAGCGAGATGATCGTGATGTCCATGCAGGGGCTTCTCAACAACGGCGATGAGATCCTGGTGCCCGCGCCGGACTACCCCCTGTGGACCGGGGCCATCACCCTGTCGGGAGGAAAGGCCGTGCACTATATGTGCGACGAACAGGCGGACTGGTACCCGGACGTTGCGGATATCCGCAGCAAAGTGACGGACCGCACCAAGGGCATCGTCGTCATCAACCCCAACAACCCCACGGGCGCGCTGTACGCGAAGGATGTGCTCCTGGAGATCGCGCAGGTGGCCAGGGAGCACGGGCTGATCATCTTCTCGGATGAGATCTACGACCGCCTGGTCATGGACGGGGAGGAGCACGTCTCCATCGCCGCCCTCTGCCCGGATCTGTTCTGCGTGACCATGAACGGCCTCTCCAAGTCCCACCGCATCGCGGGCTACCGCGTGGGCTGGATGTGCTTCTCCGGCGACAAGTCCGGGGCGAAGGGCTACCTGGAGGGCATCAATATGCTGTCCAACATGCGCCTGTGTTCCAACGTGCCGGCGCAGTCCATCGTGCAGACGGCCCTGGGCGGCTATCAGAGCTCCCAGGAGCTCCTGGTTCCGGGCGGCAGGTTGTACGAGCAGAGAGAGTTCATCTACAAAGCCCTGAACAACATTCCGGGCGTCTCGGCGGTCAAGCCGAAGGCGGCGTTCTACATTTTCCCGAAGCTGGACGTGGAGCGCTTCCACATCACGAACGACGAGCAGTTCGCCCTGGATTTTCTGCGGCAGCAGAAGGTGCTCATAGGCCACGGCACGGCCTTCAACTGGCCGAACCCGGATCATTTCCGCGTGGTGTATCTGCCCCGGCGCGAGGTGCTGGAGGAGACGATGAACAAGCTGGAACTGTTTTTGAGCAGATACCGGCAGACGATCTAGAAAGCAGGTTTTGCGAGTGATACTGGAGAGATTCTATCCGGACGAATATCTGGATTCCGCCTACGGGATCGATTTTCAGGCATGGTATGAGCGGGGCTATCGGGGCGTGCTGTTCGACATCGACAACACCCTGGTGCCGCACGGGGCCCCGGCGGACGCGCGGTCGAAGGCGCTCTTTGCGCGCCTGCGCGCCATCGGGTTCTGCTGCTGCCTCATCTCCAACAACCAGCTTCCGCGCGTAAAGCCCTTCGCGGACGAGGTGGGGGCGTATTTCATCGAGAACGCCCACAAGCCCTCCCGCGGGGGATACCGGGAAGCCATGCGGCGCATGGGCACCTCGCGGGCGGACACCCTGTTTGTGGGGGACCAGCTGTTCACGGATGTGTACGGGGCGCGCCGCGCCGGCATTCGGAGCATTCTGGTAAAGCCCATCCATCCGAAAGAGGAGATCCAGATCGTGCTGAAGCGCTATCTGGAAAGAATTGTACTGTATTTTTATCAGAGAGAAAAGAGGAGCGGCCTATGAAGAACCTGATCCTGATCGGCTTTATGGGAGCCGGGAAGACGACGCTGGGGCGTGCGCTGGCGAAAGAGCTGTCCATCCCGTTTCTGGACACGGACGACATGATCGAGGAGCAGCAGCAGAAAAAGATCAGCGCGATCTTTGCCGAGAGCGGCGAGCCCTACTTTCGCGATCTGGAGACGCAGGCGCTGCGGCAGCTTTTAGAGCGGCCGCAGGGGATGATCGTCGCCGTGGGCGGCGGCCTGCCCGTGCGGGAAGAAAACCGGGAGCTCCTGAAAAAACTGGGCACGGTGGCGTACCTGGAGGCCACCATCGACACCCTCGAGGCGAGGCTGCGCGGCGACACCGCGCGCCCGAAGCTGCAGGGCGGCGATTTAAGAGGCAGGATCGCGGAGCTGATGCGGGCGCGGCGCGCCGTCTACGAGGAGGCGGCCGACGTTCGGATCTGCACGGACAAAAGAGACCGAAAAGAGATCATAGAGGAGATGAAGACGTATGTTTTATAAAAAAGCGGATCTTGTAATGGAGGAGACAAAAGCGGACGCCATCCTGGTGTCGGACGGCGCGAACATGCGCTATCTGAGCGGGTTCCGCGGTGCAACCGGCTACCTGTATCTCACAAAAACAAGGCGCGTGCTGGCCACGGATTCCCGCTACACGGAGATGGCCCGCGCGGAAGCGCCGGATTTTGAAGTGATCGAGCTTGCGCCGGCGCAGACCTACGGGCAGCTTTTAAACAGCCTCATGGAGGCGGACGGCGCCGAGAACGTGGGGTTTGAGGACCAGTATCTTCTGTACGCGGATTACCGCAAGCTTCAGAAGGAGTGCGGCGGCAGGCTGAAGACGGAGCTGGGAGACCGCCTGGATCTTCTGCGCTGCGTGAAGACGGAGCAGGAGATCGCGTACCTGGCACAGGCGGAGGCCATCGGCGACCTGGCCTTTACCCACATGCTGGACGTGCTGCGCCCCGGCATGACGGAGCTGGAGGCGGCGGCCGAGCTGGAATACTTTATGAAGACGCACGGCGCGGAGAATCTGAGCTTTGAGACCATCGTGGCCTCCGGCGTAAATTCCTCCATGCCGCACGCCATGCCCTCCGCAAAAAAGATCGAGCCGGGCGACTTTGTGACCATGGACTTCGGCTGTGTGTACAACGGCTACTGCTCCGACATGACCCGCACCGTGGTGGTGGGGAAGGCAAGCGAAAAGCAAAAAGAGATCTACGAGATCGTGCTGAAAGCCCAGCTGGCGGGACTGGCGGCCGTAAGAAGCGGCGTGCGGGGCTGCGACGTGGATAAAGTATCGCGCGACATCATTGCGAAGGCGGGGTACGGGGACTGCTTCGGGCACGGCCTGGGGCACAGCGTGGGCCTCTACATCCACGAGGAGCCGCGCCTTTCCAGGCTCTGCGAGACGGTGCTGCAGCCGGGCGTGATCCAGACCGTGGAGCCGGGCATTTACCTGCCGGGATTCGGCGGCGTGCGCATCGAGGATATGGTGGTCGTCACGGAGGACGGCTGCCGCAACCTGACGTCTTCCGACAAAAACCTGATCGAGCTGTGATGATCTTTTCCGGCTGTCCGGAAAAACTTTGCCGATTCTTTGCAAGAAATCCTTGAAATACATTCCGTTTTATTATACAATATTTTCAACTATGGGAATCTCTGGAACGACCGGGTTCCCTACCCGATAATCGAAGGAGGAAAATTCACATGATATCAGCAGGAGATTTTAGAAACGGCGTAACATTGGAAATTGAGGGAAATGTGTACCAGATCCTGGAATTCCAGCATGTAAAACCGGGCAAGGGCGCGGCGTTCGTGCGGACCAAACTGAAAAACATCATCAACGGCGGCGTGGTGGAGAAAACCTTCCGCCCGACGGAAAAATTCCCGCAGGCGCGCATCGAGCGCGTGGATATGCAGTATCTGTACGCGGACGGCGACCTGTTCCACTTTATGAACGTGGAGAGCTACGACCAGATCGCGCTGAGCCAGGACGATATCGGCGACGCCCTGAAATTTGTAAAGGAAAATGAGATGGTAAAGGTATGTTCCTACAACGGCAATGTGTTCGCCGTAGAACCGCCCCTGTTTGTGGAGCTGGAGATCACAGACACCGAGCCGGGCTTCAAGGGCGACACCGCGCAGGGCGCAAACAAGCCCGCCGTGGTGGAGACAGGCGCTACCGTCTATGTGCCGCTGTTTGTGAACCAGGGCGACAAGATCAAGATCGATACGCGCACCGGAGAATATCTGTCCAGAGTGTAACGGCTGCCATCCGGCCGGGAAGCGGTTTTGGCCGCGCCGCGGCCGGCACGCTGTTTTAGCAGGCCCCTCTTGCGGAGGGGCTGTTTCATATCAAAGACCATAAAACAGGAGAGTTCTATATGGGAAAATATTTCGGAACGGACGGGTTCCGCGGTGAGGCAAACATTAAGCTGACCGTGGAGCATGCTTACAAGGTGGGAAGGTTCCTGGGCTGGTATTTCGGCAGGGAGCACAAGGCGAACATCGTCATCGGAAAGGACACCAGAAGAAGCAGCTATATGTTTGAGTACTCGCTGGTGGCGGGGCTTACGGCGTCCGGGGCGGACGCCTATCTGCTCCATGTCACCACCACGCCCAGCGTGTCCTACGTGGTGCGCACCGAGGAGTTTGACTGCGGCATCATGATCTCCGCCAGCCACAATCCGTTTTACGACAACGGCATCAAGCTGATCAACCGCAGCGGGCACAAGATGGACGCCGGCGTGGAGGAGATGATCGAGAAATATATCGACGGCGAGATGGAGGAGATCCCGCTGGCGACGCGGGAGGCCATCGGCCGCACCATCGACTATGTGGCGGGCAGGAACCGCTACATCGGCTACCTGATCTCCCTGGCCACCCGGTCCTTTAAAAAATACCGCATCGGCCTGGACTGCGCCAACGGCAGCGCGTCCTCCATCGCGAAGAGCGTCTTCGACGCGCTGGGGGCAAAGACCTATGTCATCCACAACGACCCGGACGGCACCAACATCAACCGCGGCTGCGGCTCCACCCACATCGAGGCCCTGCAGGAGCTGGTGCGGGAGAAAAAGCTGGACGTGGGCTTCGCCTTCGACGGGGACGCGGACCGCTGCATCGCGGTGGACGAGAACGGAAACGTGGTAAACGGCGACCTCATCCTCTACGTGTGCGGAAGATATCTGAAAGAGAACGGCAGGCTGAAAAACGACACCGTGGTGACCACGGTCATGTCCAACCTGGGGCTCTACAAAGCCTTCGACCGCGCGGACATCCGTTATGAAAAGACCGCCGTGGGAGACAAATACGTCTATGAGAATATGATGAAGAACGGCCACTGCCTGGGCGGCGAACAGTCCGGCCACATCATCTTCAGCAAGCACGCCACCACCGGGGACGGCATCCTGACCTCCCTGATGATCATGGAAGTGCTGACGGAGAAAAAGATGACCCTGGCCACCCTGACCGCGGATGTGAAGATCTATCCGCAGCTCTTAAAGAATGTGCGCGTGGCCGACAAGCAGGAGGCGCGGGAGAACGACGCCGTGGTGGAGACCATCAACACCATCGAGGTGGCTTTGGGCGACGAGGGCAGGATCCTGGTGCGCGAGAGCGGCACGGAGCCGGTCCTGCGCGTGATGGTGGAAGCGGCGGAGCAGTCCCTGTGCGAGAGATATGTGAACCAGGTGATCGACGTGCTGACAAGGCAGGGCCTGGCAGTGGAGTAGGGGAAAAATGGTCCAACAGAAATGGAGAAAACTGGTCGGATATTATAAACCGTATCTGGGACTTTTTCTGTCAGATATGTTCTTTGCGATCCTGGGGGCTGGCGTCACACTCGTCATCCCCCTGATCGTGCGTTATATCACGGGAAATGTGATCTTCCGGCCGGCGGGGGAGGTAGCGCCCGCCGTGGCGAGGCTGGCGCTGCTGATGCTGGCGCTGGTGCTTCTGGAGTGTTTCTGCAATTTCTACATCGGCTACTATGGGCATATCATGGGGGCCAGCATCGAGCGCGACATGCGCAATGAGATCTTCAGCCACTATCAGAAGCTGTCCTTCACGTTTTTCGACAACCAGAAAGTGGGGCAGCTCCTGTCGCGCATCACCAGCGACCTGTTCGACATCAGCGAGCTGCTGCACCACGGGCCGGAGGACATACTCATCTCCCTGATGAAATTTGTGGGATCTTTTGCCATCCTGCTCGGCATCCACCCGGTGCTCGCCCTCGTGATGTTTGCCTTTGTGCCCTTCATGCTGGCCTACGCGTTTGTGCTGAACCGCAGGATGAAGCGGGCGTTCAAGGAAAACCGCGCGCGCATCGCGGACATCAACAGCCAGATCGAGGACAGCCTCTCCGGCATCCGCGTGGTAAAATCCTTTGCCAACGAGGACGTGGAGATGGAGAAGTTCGGAAAAGGCAACCAGCGCTTTGTGGACAGCAAGCGCGTCAGCTACCGCTACATGGGCGCGTACAATTCTGGCCTGGGGGCTTTGACCACCCTCGTGACGGTGGGCGTGGTGGCGGCGGGCGCTCTGATGATCACAAAGGGAAGCCTGTCCGCCACGGATCTCATCACGTTTTTGCTGTATGTGAACAATTTCACGGAGCCGATCAAGAAGCTGGTCAACTTTACCGAGCAGTTCCAGAACGGCTACACCGGGTACGAGCGCTTCCTGGAGATCCTGGCGGTAGAGCCGGACATTGCGGACGCGCCGGACGCGGTGGAGCTGACCGACGTGAAGGGCGAGATCATTTTCGACGACGTGTCCTTCCGCTACGAGGAAAATCTGGAGACGGTCTTAAGCCACATCAGCCTGAAGGTGCGGGCGGGCGAGTACATCGCCATCGCGGGGAGCTCCGGCGGGGGCAAGACCACCCTGTGCAGCCTCATCCCGCGGTTTTACGATGTGGACGGCGGACGGATCCTGCTGGACGGCCGGGACATCCGCAGCATCCGGCTGAAGAGCCTGCGCGACCACATCGGCATCGTGCAGCAGGACGTCTATCTGTTTGCGGAAAACATTATGGAAAACATCCGTTACGGGCGGCCCGGCGCGAGCGACGAGGAAGTTGTGGCGGCGGCGAAGCTGGCCAACGCCCACGAGTTCATCTGCCAGCTCCCGGACGGATATGACACCTACATCGGCCAGCGGGGCGTAAAACTCTCCGGCGGGCAGAAGCAGCGGCTCTCCATCGCGCGGGTGTTCTTAAAGAACCCGCCCATCCTCATCTTCGACGAGGCCACCTCCGCCCTGGACAACGAGAGCGAAAAGATCATCCAGGAGTCTCTGGAGGCGCTGGCGAAGGGGCGCACCACCTTTGTGATCGCCCACCGCCTGACGACCATCCGCAACGCCCAGAAGATCCTGGTAATGACGGAGCGCGGCATCGAGGAGCAGGGCACCCACGAGGAGCTGCTGCGAAAGGGCGGCGCGTACAGCAGACTGTACCGCATGGCGGAGAGCATGGAGTAATAAAGTGCCGGGCGGATCCGCGCAGCCAAAAAGCGCGCGAGAGCCCGTGCGGCGTTTCGGAAAAAAGGAGGCAGTGCAGCATGATCGCAAAAAAAATGGAAGAGATGGTAAAGGGAAGTTCCGCCATCCGCGCGATGTTTGAGGAAGGAAAAAAGATGGCCGCCCAGTACGGCGCGGAAAATGTGTATGATTTCAGCCTGGGCAACCCCAACGTGCCCGCGCCGCCGCAGGTAAAAGAGGCGGCGCAGGAGATCCTGGAGCGGGAAGATCCCCTGCTGGTGCACGGATATATGAGCAATTCCGGCTACGAGGACGTGCGCGCCGCGATCGCAGGATCCCTCAACCGCCGGTTCGGGACGGCCTTTCACGAGGAGAATATCCTGATGACGGTGGGGGCCGCGGGAGGCCTGAACGTCATCTTCAAGACCCTCTTAAACCCGGGGGACGAGGTCATCACGTTCTCGCCCTACTTCGGCGAATACCGGTCTTATGTCTCCAATTTTGACGGCGTTCTGGTGGAGGTGCCCGTGGACATGGAGACCTTCCTGCCGGATCTTGCGCGCCTGGCGGCGGCCATTACCGAAAAGACCAAGGCCCTGCTGGTAAATACACCAAACAACCCCACCGGCGTGGTCTACCCGGAGGAGACCATCGAGAAGCTGGCAGAGGTGCTGGAAGAAAAGCAGCGCGAGTTTGGCACCAGCATTTATCTGATCTCGGACGAACCCTACCGCGAGCTGGTGTACGACGGGGCGCAGGTGCCCTATCTTACCAAATATTATAAGAACACGATCGTGGGATATTCTTACAGCAAATCCCTCTCCCTGCCGGGGGAGCGCATCGGCTATCTGGTCATCCCGGACGAGGCGGACGACAGCGCGCTCATCATCGGCGCGGCCAATGTGGCGAACCGCATTCTGGGCTATGTGAACGCGCCCTCCCTGTTCCAGCGCGTCATCGCGCGCTGCGTGGACGTGGAGACGGACGTGGCCTACTACGACCGCAACCGCTCGGCGCTGTACGAGGGGCTGGTAAAGGCCGGTTTTTCCTGCGTGAAGCCGCAGGGGGCGTTCTACCTGTTTGTGAAATCTCCGGTTGAGAATGAAAAAGAATTCTGCGAGGCGGCCAAAAAGTATCATCTGCTGCTTGTGCCGGGCTCCTCTTTCGGCTGTCCGGGCTTTGTGCGTCTGGCCTACTGCGTGTCCTACGAGACGATCGTGAACGCGCTGCCGAAGTTTGCCAGGCTTGCAGGGGAATATGGATTGGGAGCGTAAAACGATATGGCAAAATGGGAAGAAAATGTGCGTAAGGTTGTGCCCTACACGCCGGGGGAGCAGCCGGATTTTCCGGATATGGTAAAACTGAATACCAACGAAAACCCCTATCCGCCGTGCCCCGCCGTGCAGGAAAAACTGCGAGGGCTGCGGTATGAGGATCTGCGCCTCTACCCCGCGCCGGGGGCGGACAGCCTGGTGGATGCGCTGGCGGACTACTACGGGATGCAAAAAGAGCAGGTGTTTGTGGGCGTGGGCTCGGACGATGTGCTGGCCATGGCGTTCCTGACGTTTTTCAACGGGGATAAGCCCATCCTGTTCCCGGACATCACCTATTCGTTTTACGACGTCTGGGCGGAGCTGTTCCGGATCCCCTACGAGCGGCAGCCTCTGAGCGGCGCGTTTACCATCGTGAAAGAAGATTACTACAAGCCCAACGGCGGCGTGGTCTTTCCGAATCCCAACGCGCCCACGGGCGTGGAACTGCCGCTTGCGGACATCGAGGACATCATCCGGCACAACCGGGACGTGGTGGTGATCGTGGACGAGGCGTACATAGATTTCGGGGGCGTCTCCGCGCGGGGGCTGGTGGAGAAGTACGACAATCTGCTGGTGGTGCAGACCTTCTCCAAATCCCGCTCCATGGCGGGGCTGCGCATCGGCTACTGCTTCGGCTGCCCGAAGCTCATCCGCTATCTGAACGACGCCAAATACTCCTTCAACTCCTACACCATGAACCGCCCCAGCCTGGAGCTGGGCGCGGCGGCGCTGTGGGACGAGGCGTATTTTCGCGAGACGGTGGGCCGGATCATGGCCACGCGGGAGCGCACCAAAGAGCGGCTGGCCGGGCTGGGTTTTCAGTTTGCGGATTCGAAGTCCAATTTCATCTTTGCGACCCACCCGCAGCTTCCGGCGCGGGAGCTGTTTGAGGCCCTGAAAGAGAAGCACATCTACGTGCGCTATTTTTCAAAGCCGCGCATCGACAATTATCTGCGCATAACCATAGGGACGGATGAACAGATGGATATCCTGATCGGATTCCTGGAAGAATATAAAAAAGCGATGGCAGGAGAGCGCGCATGAACGGATTATCAAATTATATCATCAATTCGCTGGACGGGGTGGTTTCCAGGGAGCTCATCGTATTTATCATCTCCATGCTGCCCATCCTGGAGCTGCGCGGGGGACTGATCGCGTCGGCGTTTCTGGGCATCGAGATGTGGAAGGGCATCGCTATCTGCGTGATCGGGAACATTTTGCCGGTGCCCATCATCCTTACGCTCGTCACGCCCCTGTTCAACATGCTGAAAAAGACGAAGTACATCCGCCCTCTGGTGGAGAAGCTGGAGAACCGGGCCATGAAGAAGAAGGACAGCATCGGGAAGTACCAGTTCCTGGGGCTGATGCTCTTTGTGGGCATCCCTCTTCCCGGGACCGGCGCGTGGACGGGGTCCCTTGTGGCCGCGCTGCTGGACATGAAATTTAAAAAGGCGTTCCCGGCGGTCATTCTGGGCATCCTGATGGCGACGGTCATCATGACGGTGGTATCCTACGTGATCCCTGGATTTTTCTTTTAGAGAAAGGCTGAGGGAGGCGTTCCCTTGGAGAAAAGCGGAGAGAGGGTTATGAGCGACAGATCCTATGCGAGCCTTGCAAAAGTCTACGACCTGTTCCTGGGCGACGTGCCCTACGGGGAGTGGCTGGATTATATTACCGGCGTCCTGCGCGCGCACGGCATATCGGACGGGCTGGTGCTCGAACTCGGCTGCGGCACCGGCACCTTCACGCAGATGCTGGCGAAGGCCGGGTACGACATGATCGGCGTGGATTCGTCCCCGGAAATGCTGCAGATCGCGTCGGAAAAACAGCGCGCGGCCTGCAGCGGGCCGAAGGGGCAGGGCGCAGACGCCGACATCCTGTATCTGCAGCAGGACATGCGGGAATTTGAGCTGTACGGCACGGTGCGCGCGGTGGTGTGCGTCTGCGATTCCATCAATTACATGGCGGACGAGGAAGATCTTCTGCGGGTCTTTTCGCTGGTCAACAATTATCTGGATCCGGGCGGGGTCTTTGTGTTTGATATGAAGACGGTGCACTATCTGGCCGACGTCATGGGCGACTCCGTGGCCGCGCAGCACCGCAAGGAGGGGACGCTCATCTGGGAGAACGCCTATTTTGAGGAGGACCAGACCAACGAGTATGACCTGACGTTCTTTTTAAAAGAGCCGGACGGGCGGTACGTGCGGCACCGGGAGACGCACCTGCAGAGGGCCTACCCGGCGGAGACGGTAAAGAGCCTGCTGGCCCGCGCGGGGCTGGTGCCGGAGCAGGTTCTGGACGCGGACACCAGAGGCGAGCCGCGGCCGGACAGTGAACGGCTGTATTTTGTGGCAAGGGAGTGTGGCAAATGAACGACTATATGGTGAGGGCGACGGCGGCGGACGGCCAGATCCGGGCCTTTGCGGCCGCCACAAGGGAGACGGTGGAGACGGCGCGGCAGGCGCACAACACCAGTCCGGTGGCGACGGCGGCGCTGGGACGCCTTCTGACGGCCGGCGCTATGATGGGCAGCATGATGAAGGGCGAGCAGGACCTGTTGACCCTGCAGATCAAGGCGGGCGGCCCTCTGCGGGGCATTACCGTCACGGCGGACGCCGCGGGCAACGTGAAGGGCTATGTGGGCAATCCTTATGTGATCCTTCCGGCCAACAGCAAGGGAAAGCTGGATGTGGCCGGGGCGGTGGGGCCCGGCTTTCTGAATGTCATCAAGGATCTGGGCATGAAGGAGCCCTACTCGGGGCAGACCATGCTGCAGACCTGCGAGATCGCGGAGGATCTCACCTACTATTTTGCCACCTCCGAGCAGATCCCGTCCGCCGTGGGGCTGGGCGTGCTGATGAACCGGGACAATACGGTGCGGCAGGCGGGAGGCTTCATCCTGCAGTTGATGCCCTTCGCCTCGGAGGAGGTCGTCTCCGCGCTGGAAAAAGAGGTGGCGAAGGTTACCTCCGTGACGTCCATGCTGGATGAGGGCGACAGCCCGGAGCAGATCTTAACGCGCCTTTTGGGAGGCCAGGAGCTTCAGATCACCGACACCATGCCGGTCCGGTTTTTCTGCAACTGCTCGAAAGAGCGGGTGGAGAAGGCGGTGATCAGCGTGGGCAGAAGAGAGCTCCAGTCCATGATCGACGACGGCGAGCCCATCGAGGTAAACTGCCATTTCTGCGGGCGCAGCTACACCTTTTCCGTGGAGGAATTGAAAGAACTGCAAAAGAAAAGCAGGAGGAACTGACCATGAGACACGGGTTTGTGAAAGCGGCGGCGGTGACGCCGGATCTGAAAGTGGCGGACTGCGCCTACAATGTGCAGCAGATCTGTGAACAGGCCGGCAGGGCCGCGCAGATGGGCGCGAAGATCATCGTGTTCCCGGAGCTCTGTGTCACGGGCTACACCTGCCAGGATCTCTTCTGGCAGGAACAGCTTCTGGCCTGCGCAAAAAGGGAGCTTCGCCGGATCCTTGCGGCGTCCCGCGAGCTGGACGCGCTGCTGTTTGTGGGCATCCCCTGGGAGGCGGACGATAAGCTCTACAACACGGCGGCCGTCATCTGCCGCGGACGGCTTCTGGGCCTTGTCCCCAAACATTTTCTGCCAAATTACGCGGAGTTTTACGAGCAGAGGCATTTTACGCCCGGAAGAGAAAAGATCGAGTGGGTGGATTTTGACGGCGATCGGGTTCCCTTCGGCATGAACCTGCTGTTCTGCTGCCAGGAGATGGAGGGCCTCGTGGCGGCCGCGGAGATCTGCGAGGATCTGTGGGCCCCGGACCCGCCCAGCATCCGGCACGCCCTGGCGGGGGCCACCGTGATCGCAAACCTGTCCGCCAGCGACGAGACGGTGGGAAAGAGCGCTTACCGGGAGGAGCTGGTAAAAGGGCAGTCCGCCCGGCTGCTGTGCGGCTATCTCTACGCGGGAGCAGGCCCCGGGGAGTCCACCACAGACCTGGTGTTCGGCGGGCACAGCCTGATCGCGGAGAACGGCGCGGTGCTGGCGCAGACCTCCCGGTTCGCGGAAGGGATCGCCTGCAGCGAGCTGGACATCCACAGGCTGCGCAGCGAGCGCAGGAGGATGAACACATTCGTCGGCGGATCCCCGGAAAACTATGAGAAGATCCCCTTCCATCTGGAGGTTTCCGAGACCGGCCTGACCCGCGGCGTCCAGGCCATGCCGTTCGTGCCGGCAAACCCAAGGGACTGCGAGGAGCGGTGCGAGGAGATCCTGACCATCCAGGCCCTCGGCCTGAAAAAGAGGATGCAGCACACCATGTGCCGCACGGCGGTGGTGGGCGTGTCCGGCGGGCTGGATTCCACCCTGGCTCTTCTGGTGGCCGCAAAGGCGGCGGATATGCTGCACCTGGGGCGGGAAAGCGTCCTCTGCGTGACCATGCCCTGTTTCGGCACCACGGACCGCACCTACGCCAACGCCTGCGAGCTGGCAAAAAAGCTGGGGGCGCAGCTTCTCGAGATCAACATTCAGGAGTCCGTGCGCCTGCACTTTCGCGACATCGGCCAGGAGGAAACCTGCCGCGACGTCACATACGAAAACAGCCAGGCCCGGGAGCGCACGCAGATCCTGATGGATCTCGCCAACCAGAGAAACGGCCTGGTGGTGGGCACGGGCGATCTGTCCGAGCTGGCCCTCGGCTGGGCCACCTACAACGGGGACCACATGTCCATGTACGCGGTCAACGCCTCCGTCCCCAAGACGCTGGTGCGCTATCTGGTGCGCTACTGCGCGGACACCTGCGGCGATGCGGATCTGGCCGCGGTTCTGCGGGATATCCTGGATACGCCGGTAAGCCCCGAGCTGCTTCCGCCGAAGGACGGCGTCATCTCCCAGAGAACCGAGGAGCTGGTGGGGCCCTACGAGCTGCACGATTTCTTCCTGTACCATGTGATGCGCCTGCAGGAGGAACCCTCCAAGGTGTACCGCCTCGCCGTGCTGGCTTTCGCGGGAACCTACCGCGAGGAGACGGTGCTCAGATGGCTGAAGACGTTTTACCGCAGATTCTTCTCGCAGCAGTTTAAGCGGTCCTGCCTGCCGGACGGGCCCAAGGTGGGAAGCGTGGCGCTGTCGCCGCGGGGCGACCTGCGCATGCCCAGCGACGCGGAGGCGCGTGTGTGGCTGCAGGAGCTGGAGACGCTGAAATAGCCTATCGGCGCGCCTTTTCCAGCGTTTCCTCGATGATCTGCAGCAGCATCTGGGAGGTGTACTGGCTGCCCGCCTCATAGTACACGTTGTCGGTGCTCTGGCTTTCGCAGATCTGCGCCGCCAGATTGTCCAGCGCGGGCTGCATCAGCGGGAACATGGCGGCCGCAGATTCGCTTAGGTTGACCAGCCGGATGTCGTTGATGTGGTCGGCGTCGACGCGCACCTCCAGGTCCATCACGTTGTTGTTCAGCGTGAGCGCCGTGGTGTACACGCCCGGCACATAGACGGCCTGCGCGGATGTGGAAAGCGCGTCCCGGCCGTGGGGGCGGAACATCAGAAACAGCAGGACCAGAAAGGTAATGGCAAGGACGGCAAAAATGCCTGTATAGATAAGTTCCCGCTTTTTCATGATAAAGATTTTGGTTTTTGAGCTCATTTGTCATCCCTCGGTTATGTATTTGTACATTCTATGCGGGAGACTTGGGAATATGAGGAAAGAGAGAGTTTAAAGGAGGTTAATTTTTATGAGTTATGTGATCACAACCGACGTAACCTGCGATCTGCCGGAGGAATATTATCAGGAGCATCAGCTTGAGGTGCTGCCGCTCTCCTATATCCTGGACGGCGAGACCTATATGCGCGGACAGAAAGAACTGCCGCCGGAGGAGTTCTACGCGAAGATGCGCGCCGGCAGCATGCCCACCACATCCCAGGTGAGCCCGCAGGACGCCCGCACCGCGTTTGAGCCGATCCTGAAAGAGGGAAAGGATATCCTGCACATCGCGTTTTCCGGCGGCTTAAGCGGGAGCAGCAACAGCGCGCGCGTCGCGGCGGAGGAACTGATGGAGGACTATCCGGACCGGAAGATCGTGGTGGTGGATTCCCTGTGCGCCTCTCTGGGCGAAGGGCTGCTGGTCCACAAGGCGCTGGAAAAGAAAGCGGAGGGCATGGACCTTGCGCAGCTGGCGGCCTGGTGCGAGGAGCACAAACTGAACGTGGTGCACAGCTTTACCGTGGACGATCTGTTCCATTTGCACCGCGGGGGCCGTGTTTCCATGGTGGCCGCGGTGGTGGGCACCATGATCAGCTTAAAGCCCGTGCTGCACGTGAACGACGAGGGCAAGCTGATCCCGCTTTCCAAGGTGCGCAAGAGGAGAAATTCCCTGGACGCCCTGGTGGATGCCATGGCGGAGAAACAGGGAAGCTACGCGGGAAAGAACGACATTGTATTTATCAGCCACGGCGACTGCCTGAAAGACGCGGAGTATGTGAGGGACCGCGTGCGGGAGCGCTTTGGCGTGGAATCGTTCCTGATCAATCCCATCGGCCCCGTCATCGGCACACATTCCGGGCCGGGGACAGTGGCGCTCTTCTTCTTCGGGGACCGCAGATAAAATAAGAAAAAGGGCCGTATTGCGCGGCACAGAACAGGTAAGAAAAGAGTTGCTGCAAAATACCTGGCGGGCTGCCACGAATCCGTTGTCCGCTCATCTTCGTTACAGCTGTCTGCCTGCGACGGACTACATCCGTCTCAGATCAGACAGCTGTCTCAGATAGGCGGACAACGGATTGTGGCAATCCCTGCCAGGTTTGTTTTGTGGCAGCTCTTTTTTGTGTCATGGGAAATACGTTGTGCCAGGGGAAATTCTGTTGTATGGCTTGCATCTCTTTTCTGCGTATTATGGGAAATTCTGCCAGGTTTTCTGGGATAAAAAGGAATTGAATAATTCGAAGAAAATAAGAGATATTAACAGGGAGAGAAATCTTAATTTAGAATATGCGAGAAAAGGAGATAAGATCATGAAACAGGTAAGAAAAGGAATACTGGGACTGCTTCTTGCAGGGTGCGCATCCATCGCTCTTGTGGGGTGCGGAAATGAGGAAGACGGAGTGAACAATACCGCGGCGGACAAAACGACCGAGAGCATCGCTTCCCGCGACGCGGGTGCGGCGGCCAGGAACGCCGCAGCGGATGCAGACGCGGCGAACAGAGCGGGTGAGACCGAGCGCACGGCCCGCGCAGACAGCGTGAGCACAAATCAGGAAGATACCGTCCATAAGACCGATGCAGCGGATCCGGACGCGGATAACGAGAATGTGAACAGCGTGACCAGCGGCAGGGACGACAATGCCGACGGTGTGGCAGACGTCGATGAACGTGCGGCAGGGAACGGAAGCGACGGCGCGCTGGAGGAGATCGGCGCGGGCGTAGGTGAAGTGGGCGACGGCATTATTAACGGCGCGGCGGACATTGTGAACGACGTGACCGGGAACAACGGCGCGGACAACACGGCGAGATAGAACGGAACGGGCGGCATCTTTCGGGTGCCGCCCGTTCTGTGTGAAAATTTCTGATATTTATTCACAAAAAAACTTCCATTTTTTTCTGCTTTATGGTACAATTTTTACATAGTACGATAAAGTGAGGTGTGAAATATGGCAAAAGAAATGATTGCAATGCTTCTTGCCGGCGGACAGGGTTCCCGTCTGTACGCTCTGACCCAGAAGCTTGCAAAACCTGCAGTTCCGTTTGGCGGAAAATATCGGATCATCGATTTTCCCCTGTCGAACTGCGTAAATTCAGGGATCGATACCGTGGGTATTCTCACGCAGTATCAGCCGCTGGTGCTCAACGAGTACATAGGAAACGGCCAGCCGTGGGACCTGGACCGTCTCTACGGCGGGGTGCACGTGCTGCCGCCTTACCAGAAGGCGCGGGGCTCCGACTGGTACAAAGGGACCGCAAACGCGATCTACCAGAATATCTCGTTCATCGAGCGCTATGATCCGGAATATGTGATCATCCTTTCCGGCGACCAGATCTGCAAGCAGGATTACAGCGATTTCCTGAAATTCCACAAAGAAAAGGGAGCAGAATTCAGTGTGGCGGTTATGGAAGTGCCGTGGGAGGAGGCGCCGCGCTTCGGCCTGATGGTGGCGGACGAAAACGACAAGATCACGGAGTTCCAGGAAAAACCGAAGAATCCGAAATCCAACCTGGCGTCCATGGGCATCTACATCTTCAACTGGGACATCCTGAAGAAGTATCTCACGGAGGACGAGGCGGACCCTAACTCGGAGAACGACTTCGGCAACAATATCATCCCCAACCTTCTGCGGGACAAGCGGAAAATGTACGCGTACCACTTTAAAGGGTACTGGAAGGATGTGGGCACCATCTCCTCCCTGTGGGAGGCCAACATGGAGGTGCTGGATCCGGAGCACAGCGGCATCAACCTGTTTGACGACGACTGGAAGATCTACAGCCGCAACAGCGGCATGACCGGCCACAAGATCAGCAGGGGAGCGGTCGTGGAAAACTCCATGATCACAGACGGCTGCCGCGTCAAGGGAACCGTGAAGCACTCCATCCTGTTTGCGGGCGTCCAGGTGGAAGCCGGGGCCGTGGTCGAGGACGCGGTGGTCATGGGCGGCACCGTCATCCAGGCGAATGCCGTCGTGAAGCACTGCATCGTGGCGGAGAACGTGACCATCGGTGAGAACGCCGTGGTGGGAGCGATGCCGCAGGACGGCGAGAGCGGTGTGGCCACGGTGGGAGCCGGTGTGAGGATCGGCGCAAAAGCGAAGATCGGGCCGAAAGCCATGATCAATTCTGACGTAGAGGACGGTGAAGAACAATGCTGAATTCGAATACAAGCGCGCTTGGCATCATTTATCCAAACAGCTATGACGCACTGGTCCCGGAGCTGGTCAACGTGCGTTCCATGGCGTCCATCCCGTTTGCGAGCCGTTACCGCATGATCGATTTCATGCTCTCCAGCATGGCAAACTGCGGGATCTCCAACATTTCCCTGCTGGTAAAGAGCAACTACCACTCCCTGATGGACCATCTGGGATCCGGCCGTGAGTGGGACCTGGTGCGCAAAAACGGCGGCCTGCATATCTTCCCGCCGTTTGCGGAGAAGACCTCCCAGCCCTATGTGGGGCGCGTGGGTGCCACCGCCAGCATCCTGGGCTTTCTGCGTTCGCAGAAGGAAAAATACGTGGTGCTCTCCGACGCGAACATCGCGGTAAACTTTGACTTCAGCGCCATGATCGAGGCGCACATCGCCAGCGGCGCGGATGTGACCGCCGCCTACAACGAGGCGGAATTCCCGGCGAGCATCCTGAACGCGCGGGACAACACGAAGGGCCTTTACTACACCTTCGACATCGACAACGGCCGTGTGAAAAAGATCTACATCAACAGCAGGGAGAGGGGCATCCAAAACTTTGACATGAACATCTACGTGATCGACCGCGAGCTGTTCATCAGCATGGTGGACGACGCCTACGTGCACGGCCACGAATACTTTGAGCGCGACATCCTGGTGCCGCAGCTGGCCAAACTGAACGTGCAGGCCTACAAGTACGAGGGCTATGTGGCGCGCGTCAGCGGCATCAAGAGCTACTTCGACGAGAACATGAAGCTTTTGGACGACCACAATCTGGACGCGCTGTTCAACGGAGCGCCCATCTACACCAAGATCCGCGACGACAACCCCACCCGGTACATCGAGGGTGCGAAGGCGGAGAACGTGATGGTGGCGGACGGCTGCGTGATCGAGGGCGAAGTGGAGAACAGCATCCTGTTCCGCGGCGTGAGGATCGCGAAAGGTGCGAAGGTGAAAAACTGCATCCTCATGCAGGACACGGTGGTGGAAGCCGGAGCCGTGGTGGAATACCTGATCACGGACAAGAAGGTGACCGTGTCGGCCGGAAAAGAGATGAAGGGGACGGACAGTTTCCCGTTCTATATTGCAAAATACCACTCGGTATAGGAAAGACAACGGGACGGCCCTTCCGGACGGGACATATGGGCAGAAGGAGCGCAGCGCTATGGAATTTCGGCCGTGCATCGACATACACAACGGAAAAGTGAAACAGATCGTGGGGGGTTCCCTGCAGGATGAGGGCAACCGCGCCCGGGAGAATTTCGTGTCCCGGCAGGACGCGGCCTATTACGCGCGGCTTTACCGCGAGGACGGCCTGCGCGGCGGGCATATCATCCTGCTGAACCCGGAACACTCCGAATACTACGAGGCGACAAAACGCCAGGCCCTGGCGGCGCTGCACGCCTGGCCCGGCGGCCTGCAGGTGGGAGGCGGCATCCGCGACGACAATGCCGGTTTCTGGCTGGAAAACGGGGCCTCCCATGTGATCGTCACGAGCTTTGTCTTCCGGGACGGAAGGCTGGATCATGAAAATCTGCAGAAAATTTCCGCGGCGGCGGGCAGGGAGCATCTGGTGCTGGACGTGAGCTGCCGCAGGCGTTCGGACGCCTACTACATCGTGACGGACCGCTGGCAGAAATTCACGGACGTGCGGCTTACGCCGCAGGTTCTGGACGAGCTGTCCCGCTACTGCGGGGAATTTCTGGTACACGCGGTGGACGCGGAGGGAAAGGCGAGCGGGATAGAAGAGGAGCTTGCGGCCATGCTGGGAAACTGGCACGGCGTTCCCGTCACATACGCGGGGGGCGTGGGCAGCTACGGGGATGTGGAGCGCCTGCGCCGCCTTGGCAATGACCGCGTGCATATAACCATCGGGAGCGCCCTCGATCTGTTCGGGGGCAGCCTGGAATACCGGAAAATTCTGGAGATGTGCCGGAAGGCGGATGCCGTTTGAGCGGTATTGGAACAGATCCGCCGCTTTTGTTTATCGAATCACAAGATGGGCGGCGTATCCCTGTATTTCTTTGGTCAGATACAAAACGCCGCATAGAGGGGAACGGTCTTTTTCCCGTCCTCAAACCCAAAATTTTTCGCGGAGAGCTTGATGGCGTAGGCGGGTTTGTAGGCGTCCATGTATACCTTTAAACTCTTGGCCTTTGTGTTGTCGGCGGATTTGACCTCAATGGGGATGAGCCTGCCCTCCCGCTGAATGATAAAATCAATTTCCGCTCCGCGCCCGGACTCCCAATAATAGGTCTGGTAGCCGTTTATCATAAGCTGCACATGCACATAGTTTTCCGTAAGTCCGCCCTTAAAGTCGTTCAGCTCCTCCACCATATAGAGGACATCGTCTGCGGCTAAATTTTTTTTGGCGGCAAGCAGACCCAGATCGGAAACATAAATCTTGAAAGCGTCAATGTCACGGTAGTTTTCCAAAGGCTTCTTTATCTGTTCCACCCTGAACACCTGCGACACAATGCCCGACAGGCAGAGCCATTCGATGGCATTCTCAAATTCGGAGGCCCGTCCGCCCTTCTTGATCAGCTTATACTGAAAACGGGTATTTTTTTTAGAGAGCTGCACGGTAATGTTGTCATAGGCGAGCCGTGTTTTTTTCATCTCATTCAGGTTGTTGTACTTGCTCATATCATTGAGATAGCTTGCCAGGATGGTGTCCTGTGTGTGGCGCACGAGGATATAATCCCTCGTCTGGGCAAACAGCATGACGCACTCCGGCATACCGCCCACCACAAGATACTGGCGGTACAACAGCATCGCCGCGTCGTGCAGTGCGGAAGGCATGGGCGCGTCGGTCTGGAAGCATTTCTTAATCTGCTCTGTCAGGGCGTCCTCCCCCAGCGCAAGCATAAATTCTTCCATGTCCATCGGGTAAAGGGTTTTCATATCGACTTTGCCCACCGGGAAAGAGAACTTCGTGCGGTTTACCGCAACGCCTAAGAGACTGCCTGCCACGATGATGTGGTAATCGGGGGCGTCCTCGCAAAAGTATTTCAGAGAAGTCAGCGCCCGCTCGCAAAGCTGCACCTCGTCAAAGACGATCAGTGTTTTTTCCCGGACGATGGTTTGCCCAGCGATGTGCGATAGAATCGGGATCAGATACCCGGGACTGATGTTTTCCGAAAAGGTTTCCGCGAGTTTCGGATTCGTTTCAAAATTGAAATACGCCACATTCTCGTAGTGTGTGCGCCCGAATTCCAAAATGGAATATGTCTTGCCGACCTGCCTTGCGCCCTGCAGGATCAGCGGTTTGCGGTGTTCGCTTTCTTTCCATGTCTCTAAAAAATCCGTGATTTTCCGATACATAAATGTCCCTCCCTTTCAGAAGTCACTCATAGCATAACAAATATTCGTGTAAAAATCAATGGAATTTTTACGGATTTTCACACTAAAATACACGAATGTACGCGCCGCACGGGATGGACGGCGTTCCGCTTGCTTTTTTCCTGTTGACATGTCATTCCCGTCACTTTTTTATGTTTCAATGAAAACTATGTAAAAATAGAATCTCTTCACACTCAACTTTTCTGCATATTTAAACAGATTTCTTTGGACCCAGCATTTCATGTAATACATAAAAGTACCACATTTTTGTGAATTATCACATACTTTATAAGACTATTATTTATTGATTTAAACAAAAAATGATGATATAATTAGATTTATAAAAACTAAATATTCTGGTTGAAATATAAATTTATATGCAACAATACGCATAATTATAATTTTTCTTGAGATGATCAGAAAACGGAGACATCTGAGAGAAATCATACGTGTATACGAAAGGAAAAAACATGGAGCATAACAGAATTCTGGTTACCGGCGGGGCTGGCTTCATCGGTTCGCACCTGTGTGAAAAACTGCTGGAACAGGGAAACGAGGTTATCTGTCTGGACAACCTGTTTACCGGCCGGAAGGACAACATCCGGCATTTGATGGATCACCCCTACTTTGAATTTATCCGCCATGATATCTCGGAGCCGGTATATGTGGAATGCGATCAGATCTATAACCTGGCCTGTCCGGCAAGCCCGGTTCACTATCAGCACGATCCCATCAAAACAGCCAAAACCAGTGTGCTCGGCGCCCTGCATATGCTGGGACTGGCAAAACGCTGCCATGCCAGGATCCTGCAGGCCAGCACCAGCGAAGTGTACGGCGACCCGGCGGTCCATCCGCAGGCGGAGGGCTATTGGGGGAACGTGAACCCCCACGGTCTGCGGTCCTGCTACGATGAGGGCAAGCGGATGGCGGAGACGCTGTTTTTTGACTACCACAGGCAGCACGGCGTGGATATCAAAGTGGTTCGCATTTTCAATACATACGGCCCGCGTATGCGCCAGGACGACGGGCGCGTGGTGTCAAACTTTATCATGCAGACTTTAAGAGGCGAGGATATCACGATCTACGGCAGCGGCACGCAGACCAGGAGTTTCTGCTATGTGGATGATCTGGTAGACGGATTGATCCGCATGATGAACAGCCGGGACGGTTTTACGGGGCCAGTGAATCTGGGAAACCCCGAAGAATTTTCGATGCTTCAGCTGGCGGAACTGGTGCTGCGGATGAACCGTTCTAAGTCAGGCCTTATCCATTTGCCGCTTCCGGAGGACGACCCGGTTCAGAGAAAGCCGGACATCCGCTTGGCGGAAAAAGAGCTGAAGTGGAAGCCGACTATCCATTTGGAAGAAGGATTAAAATGTACGATTCAATATTTCAGACAGAGCATGGCCATGTAAGAGGCGTTCTGCCGGACCGGGAGACACTGTTTTATGCGAAATAACAACAGAGATGTGATAGAGATCAATGTGGTGGAGCTGTTCCTGTATATGGCGCGGCGCTGGTATGTATTTATGCTGGCGGCGCTGCTGACCGGAGGGGTTGGCATGGGGATATGCCTGTTCCTGATCACGCCGCAGTATGAGTCCACTACGAAGATCATCATTTTGAATAAACAGAACATGGACACGCTCACCTACAGCGACATGCAGATGTCCAGCCAGCTGACCAAGGATTACGAGGCCCTGATCGTAAGCCGGGACGTGCTGGAGGACGTGATAAGGGAATGCGCGCTGGAGGACGAGTACGAGGATCTCTGTGAGCGCGTTGCGGTTAAAAATATGGCGGACACCCGCATTCTCTCCATCACGGTGAAGGATCCATCCCCGGCGGAGGCACAGAAGATCGCGGCGAGCATCCGGGAGACAGCGGCGGCGCACATCCGAAAGGTGACAGATGTGGAGGCAGTCAATGTGGCGGAACAGGCAAATCTGCCCAATGAGCCCGCATCCCCATCCAAAAAGATCTGGGCCCTTGTGTCAGTGCTGATAGGAATCCTGGTGGTATTTATCGCGCTCATTGTCCGGTTCCTGCTGGACGACACCATCAAGAGCTCCGAGGATATTAAGAAATATCTGGGACTGTCTGCCCTGGCGGTTATCCCCAGAATGGAGACGGCGGATGCCGGACATCCCAAAGCCAAGGGAAAACGGCACAGAAAGAAGAAACCGGGCAAGAAATAGAGCGGAAAAACTGCGAAGGAGATGCGAAAACATGGAGACCATAGAAGTTCGGACAGGTGAAAACAGTTTTCAGGTGCAGGAAGCATTCAAAACATTTCGGTCCAACATAGAATTTTCCGGCGAGGATGTGAAGACCATCTGCGTGACCAGCGCGCTTCCCGGGGAGGGCAAATCCACTTTAAGCTATGAATTGGCCTGTGCTTTTGCGGACAATGGGAAAAAGACACTTTTGATCGATGCGGATCTTCGAAAATCAGTCATGCAGAAATACGTCCTGTCTGGGAAACAGCCGTGCGGGCTGACGCACTATCTGATCGGGCGAAATACCGTGAACGACATCATCTGCCGGACCAATGTCCCGGATCTTTACATGATGTTTGCCGGGCAGAAGCCGCCGAACCCCAGCGAGCTTTTGGGCAGCGGACGGTTCCAACTGATGGTAAAAGCTGTGCGGAACACGTTTGATACTGTGATCATCGATACACCTCCGGTGGGAAGCGTTATCGACGCCGCAGTGGTCTCCAGAGTCTGCGACGGCGTGGTGCTGGTGCTGCGGGACGGGGAAGTGAGCTACCGGTTGGCCCAGCGGATCAAGGGACAGATCGAGGCGGCAGGGGCAAAGATCCTTGGCTGTGTGTTGAACGATGTGGAGCTTTCCTCCAGTCGGTATTATGGGAAGTATTACGGCCGGTATTATGGGAAATATTACGGAAAGTATTATGGAAACCAAACCGGAGACAGCAACTGAGGTGGGGATAATGATGAACGAACCAAATGCGGGTTATCGGTTCTGTAAACGGGTATTTGATATCCTGTTCGCATTGATCGGTCTGATTGTTCTGATCCCTTTTGGCCTGATCACAGCACTTGCAATCTTCCTTGATGATCCAGGTCCGGTTTTTTTCTTTCAGGACAGAAACGGGTTAAATGGGAAAGTGTTCCGAATGTGGAAGTTCCGCACCATGTTTCAGAACGCCCCAGAGCTTCGCGAACAGTTGGGAGTCCAAAACGAACTAGACGGACCGGCGTTTAAAATGAAAAATGACACACGGGTAACACGGGTTGGGAGGGCCTTACGCAGAACAAACTTGGATGAACTCCCGCAGTTGGTCAATATTTTAAAAGGTGAGATGAGTTTTGTTGGTCCGAGACCGTTGCCAACGTATGAGACGGCGCTACTGAACGAGCAGCAGAAAAGAAGAATGTCGGTGAAACCGGGCTTGGTTTGTTACTGGCAGGTTTGCGGAAATAGGTATAATATTCCGTTTAAAGAGTGGATGAAAATGGATTATAAGTACATAAACGAAGCAAGCGTCCTGACAGATCTGAAAATATTGTGTATGGCAATCCCTGCTGTGATAAGCGACAAAGGAGCATAGTGAAGAAAATCAATTCAAACAGAAGACTAAGCGTATATGGAGACAACAGCGGATGCCTCGATGCTAGGTCGAAGTGCGAGGAATGCATAAGTGGAAGAAATAAATGTGCCGGTAGAGAAAAATAATATATCGAAATCTAAAGGAAGGTCTGAAGTACAAAATATTATTTGGGATATTGTCAAGGTTATCAAACCTTTCTTTGATGAAAATAATATCAGATATTATATTATTGGCGGAACACTGATAGGAGCGTTGCGCCATAAAGGCTTCATTCCGTGGGACGATGATTTTGACATAGGGATTCCAAGAGAGGATTATGACCGTTTTGTAAAAGGTATCGCGAGAACTCTTCCTGAACATATCCGTGTTGTCACGAATGACCCGAATGACGGTAATCTTACCCATCATTTTTATTTTACGCGAATAGTCGATACAAGGTACAAGATAAAGCGGACGTGCAGTATGGTTGATCGCGAGGAATTCGTCTGGGTGGACATATTCCCATTTGACGGATTGCCCGGAAACTGGTTAAAGCGAAAGATACATATGCTAAGAGTTCTGTGTACGCGTGCAATGTATCATTTGTCAACTCTTGATAAAGTAAACATAAAGCGGAACAGAACCTTTGTGGAGATGGTCATTATCAAGGTTGCGCTGTTTACTAGGTTCGGTCTGAACAGTGATATGCATAAGTGGATCCGTAAATTGGATAAGCTTTTTACAAAATACCCGTTTGATAAGTCTGAATGGATATATAACGGAATAGGTCCGTATAAATTCAAAGAAATAACCAGGCGTGAGATATTTGGAAACGGTACTCTTTATGAATTTGAGGATCTTTTATTGAATGGTCCGTCTGATGCACCAAATTATCTTAGAAAAATTTATGGTGACTATATGTTAATTCCTCCGGTATCAGAGAGGAATGTGCATGGGGCTGAAGCTGAGTTGATATATACCAAGAGGTGAGTGGAGAAATGGGGTTGACGCCGCTGAGAAGGTTACAACTGGCAGAACTGGAGATGGCGAAGAAATTTGTGGCATTTTGTGATGAGCATGATCTGAGATATTTTATGTTGGATGGTACGTTTTTAGGAGCTGTCCGACACAAGGGCTTTATTCCATGGGATGACGATATGGATTTTGGTCTGCTGCGGGAAGATTATGAACGTTTTTTGCTATTGAGTGAAATGAAGCAGGTGCCATTCGACGTGCATAATTATTTTACTTCTGACTCAAATATGCGGAGATATTTTACTAAAATTGAAGATCCTTCTATTAAAGTCCGCAGAAATGCTGCAAAAATTGAGGAGATTACAAATATTTGGATCGATATATTTCCTTTGGATGGAATGCCAAACCAGTCTGTCCTGCGCAAATTCAGGGAGTATTATATCTTATGGCGCAGAGCCGCATATCGGTTTTCTATTTTCAGTATAAATGTGGACACACAAAAACCAAATCGTCCCCTAGCAGAAAAACTACTTATAGAATTTGGAAAAAGGTTTCCAGTAGAAAAGGTATTTAGGTTTGACAGAGAGATAAAAAAGTTAGACAAAGCGGTAAAGAAATACCCATTAGCAAAGTCGAAATGGCTTTTTAACGCAATGAGCGGGTACAAGTTCAAGGAAATGTTTCGTAAAGAAATCTTTGGCGAGGGACTTTTTTATGAGTTTGAGGGACAGAAATGGCGCGGCCCGCAGGACTTCGAGACTTACTTGACCCAGCTTTATGGAGATTACATGTCTTTTCCACCGGAATCGGAGCGAAATTGTCACAGTATTTCGTCAATATATGAAAGCAATGACGGCTTGCAATAATAATCGTATACAAATGGAAACGCAGTATTACGCCAAAAACTGAGACCTTACTTTTTGGGGTATATTTTTACCTATAAAAGGAGTTCCTTCAAGATGAAAGAAAAACACATATTACACTGAGAAACCGAATTTCATTGGCTTGCCGAAAAAAACGGATGTCTGAATTTGAAGACTTTTACTTTAGCAAGCTGCTTTCTAAAAACATCTCAAACAGAAGAATAACTGTTCTGGATTTAGGAGGGACCTTATCATATTGGCAATCAATGAATTTCAGATATTTTAATTCAGCTGATTTTACACTTTTAAATCTTGATAAAACAGATATTCCTGATACATATGAAAATGTGTTCAGCGTAGCTGGAGATGCGGCAAATTTGAGCGAATATGCGGATAAACAGTTTGACTTGGTCTTTTCCAATTCTGTGATTGAACATATTGGAGGGTTAGAAAAGCAAAAGCATATGGCTTCCGAAATGCAAAGAACGGGAGTACATTACTATTTGCAGACTCCAAATAAGTGGTTTTTCATGGAACCGCATTTTATGCTGCCTTTTTTTCAACTGCTTCCACTAAACTTAAAGGCCTTTCTTGTTCGATATTTTAAGGCTGGAAGGAAACATGCAAAAGGAATGGGATTTGGCTCTACTGATGGTTGGGGTGATAGTTGGGAACAGGCTGTCAAAATAGCAGGCAGTGTCAGACTGCTGACGTTAAAAGAATTAAAGGAACTTTTCCCAGATGCAATTATCCGTAAAGAAAAAATACTGTTTATGACAAAATCGTTTTATTTATTTTCAAAGTAAAAATAGGTAAAGAACAGTATGCGGAGCGTGTAAAGAAATGAAATTCTCACTACGCAACAGTTTGTTTAATATTATTAAGCCTCTTTCTGATCTGATTTTTCCTAGTATCATTTTTGCTTATGGTTCCCGTATTTTAGAAGACACAGATATCAGATAGGTGAGCTTTACTAAGTCAGTTATATCCTATTTAATCATGACTGCCCTGTTGCGCATGAAGTATTATGGCACTCGCATGGAGATTACTTTGCTTTTTCACAGGAATCAGAATAAAATAAACACAGTATTTCGTTAATACTTGAAAACAATGAAAGTTGACAAAAAATTTTGCATGAAAGGAAACTTTGTATGTACCCTAAACTGTCGGTTATTGTCCCCGTGTATAATGTAGAGCCATATATACGCCAATGTCTGAACAGTATTGTTAATCAGACCTATAAAAATTTGGAAATCATACTTATTGATGATGGTTCCCCAGATAACTGTGGGACGATTTGTAATGAATATGCCGCTAAAGATGAACGCATTATATGTATACATAAGGAAAATCAAGGTGTAAGTGCGGCGAGAAATGACGGTATCAAGATTGCTACAGGCGATTGGACAGCTTTTGCGGATCCTGACGATTGGTATGATGAGGATTATTTTGAGAATATGGTTCATTCCTTGCCGGTAGAAGAAACTGAGGTTTTTCTTGCGGGAGGGTGTTATGCAGAGTCTGAAAACGAAAGTAAACAAGTGCGGACATTTGGAAAAGAACAATATGATAAAAATATTCATAACAGGGCTTTTCTGTTGAACAAAACTCTTGCGCCTAAGTATGGAATGGGAGGGTATCCGACGATTTCCGCTTTGGGAGTGCCGTGGAACAAGTTATATAAAACAGACTTTTTAAGAGAACATGGGATTATTTTTCCGCTTGGACTTCATCCGGGAGAGGAAGTACTTTTTAATGTTGCTATATTTCGTACAGCTTCTAACATTACTGCGTGTGACTGTATTGGCTATCACTATCGTACACAGGTGGAATCGTCATCGCTCCATCGGTATAATGCGAATTGGCCAAGAATGAGTGAATTATTTATGAGGGAGCTTTTTAAACTTATTGACGGCAAAGACTTAGGAATTTCAAAGGAAGCAATAGATGCAAGAGCCTTTCGCCTGATTATTTGTGAATTAAATTGCTATTTTTTTCATCCATCTAATCAGATGCACTATAGAGATATCGTCCACGAGGTAAATGAAATGAAGGCAAAGCCATATTTTCATGAGGCAATTTATTCTACAAATACTCTTATCAAAGGAAAAAGGCTTATTGTAAAGTTTTTACTTCGTTTCCCGTTTGTCTGGCCTATTTGGGCGGTTTTTCGGGTAAAAAGAGTATTTCGGAGTGTGTAAAAAGTGAAATCCCTGTTGCGCAATAGTATATTTAATAGCATTAAGACTCTTTCCAATCTAATTTTCCCTGTTGTTACCTTTGCTTATGCCTCGCGTATTTTGGGGGACGCAGGCATCGGGCAGGTAAGTTTCACTAAGTCGGTCATATCCTATTTCACCATGATCGCCATGTTGGGCATGAAGTATTACGGCACCCGCGAAGGAGCAAAACTACGGGACGATTCCATCAGGTTCAGTAAATTTTCACAGGAAATGCTGATTATAAACGGTTGTACCACGCTTTTTGCTTATGTGTTGTTGATTATTGCAATGTTAACTGTGCCAAAACTAAAAGGATATGAAACACTCCTGCTTGTAAATTCATTTGCCATTCTTTTACAGGGCATGGGGATGGAGTGGATGTATCAGGCTGTTGAAGAGTACCGATATATAGCGCTGAGATCTGTACTGTTTCAGGGAATCGCTTTCATAGGGCTTTTCTTGTTTGTCCGCAAGCCGGAAGATGTTGTACCATATGCAATGATTCAGCTTTTGGCATCGTCGGGCTCATATGTTCTGAACTTTATAAACGCAAGGAAGCACATACGGTTTTGCCGCTTTAAGCATTATGAAATTAAAAAACACCTGAGACCGCTTTTATGGCTGTTTGCCATGGCAGTCTCCATCGAACTATACACAGTGCTTGATAGCACTATGCTTGGTTTTCTTAAAGATGACACAGCGGTAGGTAGATACACGGCGGCGGTCAAGGTAAACAAAATGATGAACACGTTGATCACGGCGGCGGGGGCTGTGATGATTCCGCGTTTGTCTTATTATCTTCATAGCGAAGAGAATGAAAAAGTAAAATCTATGGTGACAAGAGTTTATCAATTTGTGTTCATGCTTTCAATCCCATGTGCTGTCGGATTGTTTATGTTGAGTGACGAGATAATTCTCCTGTTTGGTGGAGAGAAATTTGTCCTTGCAGGATTTACGATGCGTCTTTTGACACCGATTGTTGTCATCATACCATTCAGCGTTGTAACAAATTTGCAGATTTTTGTACCGATGGAAAAGGAAAAGCTGATTTTGCAATCAACGATGACTGGAGCAATAACGAATTTTGTTTTCAATATGATCCTGATTCCAAAGTTCGCAGAAAATGGCGCTGCTATAGCAACGGTGTTGGCGGAGGCCACGGTATCGGTTATGTGCTTTTGGAATACTGGAAAGTTCTTCGAGCGAAAAGAAATCTTTTCAAAATATATCCAATATTGGATAGCGGCTTTGTCGATTCCTATGGTGGTATTTTTGACAAAATGTCTCACAATTCATTATGCGGTGAGAATATGCCTTGTGATTCCCATATCAGCTGCATGCTATTTCGCAGCATTATGGTTTCTGCGTAATCCATTTTTATCAGAAGCGACAGAGATTATCTACGCAAAAATCCGCCTTAAAAAAATTAACAGATAACGGAAGTAAAAATATGAGAGAATTTCCTGAGATTGAACAAATGCCTACAGTAACATCAACTGAACTAAATTTGCCGTTTACAGTTTGTATTGACAAACAAAAGTGTCTTCTCATTATCTATTCAGCTTTTGTGATTCTTGCATTATTTGAGCCAGATTATATCGCGACCACCCCCGTACATTCGATCTTTCAGATTGCAAGATACATCGCTGTGCTGTCTACGGTTTTTATTTTTGTTATACGGAAAATAAATCTGAATGCTTTAATTATAGGAACAACGATATTTGAGGTGTGGCTGCTATTTTCTACAGTTGTGAACGGAGCGGCAATTGACGTTTGGATAAAGAATTGCGCATATGTTATTGTCTTGACTCTTTTTGTCCAGATAGTCTTAGAAATGGATGCACATATTCTGCCACTTACACTGTCTGCTGTACTTGGTTTTTATACTCATATCAATACTATATGTAGAATACTGTATCCTGACGGAATGTATACATATCTTTCTAAATACAGAAATTGTTGGTTTTTAGGATACGATAATCCCTCCTGCATGATGATTCACTTAGCGATTACTGTAGCCTTATTTCGTATAGTCTATTATAAAAATCATTATCTGATTTGGGACTGGTCGGTTTTGATAAGCGGATTTTGGTTTATTTTTATCCAGAATATCGCAACAGCAATCATCGCGGAAGTAGTTTTTAGTGTATTTATGATTGTTTCTAGAAATAAGTTGATAAGAAAGTGTTTTTCCAAAGCAACTCTGATTGTTGGCGCATTATTTTTTTTGTTTTTTATGATTCAGTTTATAAATATCCAAGATAACGCAATCTTTTCATTTATTTTTAATACTCTTGGAAAAAGTATAACATATATGGGGCGGAGTAGAATTTGGTCTGTAGCATGGAAAGAAATTCAAGCCGGAGGATGGATATTTGGAAAAGGATTACAAAGCTCAGAGATGTATCTGAGGTTTTTTGGAGGGCGTAGTTGGATAAATGTACATAGTTATTATCTTCAGGTAATATTTGAAGGAGGATTTCTGGCGTTTGTCATTTTGCTTGGAATTTTCATCTGCACGGCGGTGCGCTTTGACAAGGGAAGATACGGGTATGCTTATATGCCGCTTTTAGCAAGTCTTTTGGCAATTATGACGATGTGGCAGACAGAAGCATATAGGGATCTTATAAAATATGGCTTTATAATTCTATCTCTTATGTACAACGCCGATTTGTTCGATTCAGATAAAGAGCACTGTACATCGCGAATACAGTTTGTATTTCATCGCAGTTAAAATTGCATGATAGAACCTTTTTAAATTCATGAAAGCGAATAGAAAAAAGGAGGCAAAGACTCCGCAATGAAATCTCTAATCCTCAACTCCGGTCTCGGTCACCGGATGGGTGCCCTGGCATCTGAACACCCGAAGTGCATGACCGAAATATCCATAGGCGAAACGATACTTTCCCGCCAACTCAGGCTGCTTACGGATTCCGGTATCACCGATGTTGTAATGACAACTGGTTATCATGACGGTGATCTGGAAAAATATTGCCGATCGCTCGACCTGCCGCTAAATATTACGTTCATAAAAAATCCTGAATATGCTGAAACGAACTATATCTACTCCATTTACCTTGCGCAGGCTTTTCTCGACGACGATATAATTCTTATGCATGGGGATCTTGTCTTTGAAAAGTCTGTTCTTGAAGATATCATATCAAGCGGATTAAGCTGCGTGACCGTTAGTTCTGCGGGCCCGCTGCCTGAAAAAGATTTTAAGGCGATCGTACATAATAATCGCGTGGACAAGATTGGAATAGAATTTTTTGATGATGCATTGTCCGCACAGCCGTTGTATAAGTTAAAGCTTGATGACTGGAAAATATGGCTTGAGAAAATAATAGAATATTGCGAAAACGGAAACAGAAAATGTTATGCAGAGAATGCATTTAACGAAATTTCAGACAAATGCACACTTGTACCGCTGGATATTAAAAACAGGCTTTGTTCGGAAATTGACACGCCTGAGGACCTGAAAACGGTGTTGGAAAGAGTCAGAGAGATGAAAAATAGAACCGTTTACATGTGCTTTTCAACAGATATCGTCCACAGTGGCCATATTGCGATAATAAAGAAAGCCCAGCGGCTGGGAAAACTCATTATAGGCGTCCTTTCCGACGAGGCAGTTGCAAGTTTCAAAAGATACCCGATGATCCCATTTTCCGAAAGGAAATCACTGTTTGAAAATATAGCCGGTGTATATAGGGTCGTTGAGCAGAAATCGCTCAGCTACCGTGATGTTCTTGGCGAGTTAAAGCCGGATTATGTGGTCCACGGAGATGACTGGGAGACAGGCTTTCAGAAACCAATTCGTGATGAGGTCTTGGATATTCTTTCGTCTTACGGCGGTGAACTGGTAGAATTTCCGTATTCAAAAGATGAAAAATTCAACGAGTTGGAAAAACAGTTCCGCTCTCAGCTTTCCATACCGGATATACGCCGAGGCAGGCTTAAAAAACTGATTGAAATGAAAGGCTGCGTCACGGCTATTGAAGCCCACAGCGGGATAACCGGTCTTATCGCCGAGCAGACGAAAGTCTTGCAGGACGGCAAGACTTACCAATTTGATGCCATGTGGATAAGCTCGCTCTGTGACAGCACCGCCAAAGGCAAGCCGGATATAGAGCTAGTTGACATGACAAGCCGTTTCCGCACGATTGACGATATCATGGAGGTCACCACAAAGCCTATTATCTTTGACGGCGACACCGGCAGTCTGCCTGAGCATTTTGTGTATACAGTCAGAACGCTTGAACGCATGGGCGTTTCGATGGTTATCATTGAGGACAAGACCGGGCTCAAAAAGAACTCGCTTTTTGGCACTGAAGTCCAGCAGACACAGGACAGCATCGAGAACTTCAGCGCCAAGATTGCTGCGGGCAAAAAGGCACAAAAGACCAGGGACTTTATGATCTGCGCCAGAATAGAAAGTCTGATTTTGGAGAGAGGTATGGAAGACGCACTCACCCGTGCCTCCGCGTATGTCAGGGCAGGTGCCGACGCGATCATGATACATAGCCGTAAAAAGGACCCGTCAGAAGTTTTTGAATTTGTCGGGAAATTCCGCATGGAGGATAAGACTACGTCACTTGTCGTGGTTCCAACGTCATTTAATACGGTGACCGAGAATGAATTCAAGGCTCGTGGAGTAAATGTGGTTATCTATGCCAATCAGCTTACCCGGACAGGCTTTCCAGCTATGCAGAATGCCGCAAGGATAATCTTAGAAAATCATAGGGCAAAAGAGTGCGACGACATATGTATGCCGATTAAAGATATTATCACGCTGATCCCGGAGGAGTAAATGGCACAGAAAATTATTCTTGGAAAGGGCACGAGCGCTGAAATAGACAGAATGATCACAGGCATGGGCGCTAATAAAATATTGCTAGTCTGCGACTCGTCTTTTTTGCATCTCAATATAAAAGATACGGTTGAACGGCTCCCATGTGAATTTGTAAAGTTTGATGGATTTTCTTCAAATCCGCTTTACGAGGATGTCTGCGAAGGTGTTGATCTGTTCAGGAACAGCCGATGTGATACAATTATCGCTATTGGCGGCGGCAGTACGATTGATGTCGCTAAATGTGTTAAACTTTTCAGTGGTATGGATCCTGCAAAAAATTACCTCGAACAGACTTTTAAAGACACACCGATACATCTGATCGCCATCCCTACGACCGCCGGCACGGGCAGTGAATCTACATGCCACGCGGTCATCTATTTCAACGGGCAAAAGCAGTCTATCTCGCATGAAAGTATCATTCCAGATGTTGCGATTCTTGACAGCAGCGTGCTGAAAACACTCCCGATTTATCAGAAAAAGTGCACAATGCTGGATGCGCTCTGTCAGGGCATTGAGTCCTGGTGGTCGGTAAATGCGACGGATGAGAGTATCAAATATTCAAGACAGGCGGTCAGCCTGATTGCCGGGAACCTTGAAAGATACATTTATGAGAATGACGAAGATGCTGCCGGAAAAATAATGCTCGCGGCGAATTACTCTGGCCGTGCGATTAACATTACCCAGACGACTGCGCCCCACGCCATGAGTTATAAGCTTACGTCGATGTATGGTCTCCCACACGGCCACGCGGTTGCGATCTGCCTGCCGGAAGTTTGGAGATATATGATCGTTCACCCGGAAAACTGTGTTGACAAAAGAGGAACAGGGCATTTAAATAAGGTATTTCAAGAAATTGCAGCCTGTATGAAAGCGGAATCTCCCGAACGGGCAATAGAAAAGCTTGAAGCATTATTATACAGTCTTGGAATCAGTCACCCGCACCCCGAAAACAAGGCGGAAGACATCAATATTCTCACTGGTTCGGTCAACGAAACGAGGCTGAAAAACAGTCCTGTGAGAATTCCGAAAGACGATATAAGAAAAATTTACGACAGGGTAGTTTGATATGAACGTAACATCACTAATCGAAACCATTGGGGCCGACTTCTATTCCGGCGTTCCGGATTCTCAACTGCGCGCCCTCTGTGATTTTCTGATCAACAGATACGGCACCGATCCGAAGCATCACATTATCGCTGCGAACGAGGGCAATGCCGTCGCGCTTGCAGCGGGGTACCACCTTGCAACCGGCAGGATCCCGGTTGTCTATATGCAAAATTCCGGCGAAGGCAACGTGATCAATCCCGTTGCAAGTCTAATGAACGATAAAGCTTACGCAATTCCTTGCGTGTTCATTGTCGGCTGGCGGGGTGAGCCGGGCGTTCACGATGAGCCGCAGCACATTTACCAGGGAGAAGTGACCCTTAAACTGCTTGAAGATATGGGCATTGCGTACTCTGTTATCTCAAAGGAAACAACCGAAGACGAGCTTATGGCGAAAATGACAGAGTTTAAAAAAATGCTTGCGGTCGGCAAGCAGGTTGCTTTTGTAGTCAGAAAAGGTGCATTGGAGTTTGAAGGCAAGGTCAAATACGAAAACGCCAACATCATGTCCCGTGAAGAAATAATTAAGGATATTGTTGAATATACTGGCAGCGACCCCATAGTTTCAACCACCGGCAAAGCCAGCCGCGAGCTTTTTGAGATCCGCGAGGCGCGCGGCGAAGGGCATGAAAACGATTTCCTGACCGTCGGTTCTATGGGGCACGCTTCGTCAATCGCGCTCGGGATAGCAGTCCAGAAACCGGATAAAAAAATCTGGATCATCGACGGAGACGGGGCAGCCCTCATGCATATGGGGGCGATGGCTGTGATCGGCGCGAATAACCCGAAAAATATCGTGCACATAATTATCAACAACGGTGCGCATGAAACAGTCGGAGGAATGCCGACGGTGGCCCCAAAGATTGATATGGCAGCCATTGCCAGGGGGTGCGGGTATTCGAGCGCGGTGAGCGTGGAAAACCTTGAAGAGCTTAATATGGCACTCGAACAGGCGAAAAGCAGAAAAGAGCTCAGCCTGATCGAAGTTAAATGCTCGCTTGGGTCAAGGACGGATCTGGGCAGGCCGACGACTGCGGCCATTGAGAATAAACTGGCCTTTATGAAAATGTTAAATCAGGCAGAGGCCGAGATTGAACGCCCTTAATATTCCGGGTTCAACAGAAAATCTGCAATATGCATGGCCTTTATCCCTTCGTAATTGCCTCCGGCAAATTCGTTGGCAGTCAGAACATACTTTGGGTAGTTATCGTGTATTTCGAGCAGACGGTTGTACTCGCGCTTTTCAGTCTTTTCGGAATCCATGCTCTGTGTCACCTGAACATATAATTTCTCATTCTGTCTGGTCGCTACAAAGTCAATCTCACCGTCGTTTGTTTTCCCGATGTATACGGAATACCCACGGCGGCAAAGTTCAAGATATACAATGTTTTCAAGGCTTGACGCAACTGTGTCGGAATGGTAGCCTAAAACACTGTATCGCAGGGAAGTGTCTGCAAGATAGAATTTCTCCTGTGTTTTTAAGATTTCTTTTCCCTGCAGATCGTAACGCGAGCACCGGTGAAGCAGATATGCTTTCTCCAATTTTTCAAGGTAACTGTATACGGTTTCGTTGTCAATTTTTCTGTTCTCCGATTTCAGATAGTCTGAGACCGACTTTGCGGAAAATGTGTTGCCGACATTGCCAAAGGTGTATTTTACCACTCGCTCAAGCTGATCTATCTTTCTGATCTGGTTGCGTTTCACGATGTCGGAAAAAATCGTTGAATTGTAAATATCGCGGACAATCGTGTATATTTCGTCCTGCGAGTAGCTTTGCAGGTGTGTCGCAGGGAAACCGCCCAGACGGACAAACTCTGCAAGCTCAGTCCTGGGATCGCCGACTGTTCGATAGGACCTTTTGAAGGTTAGGTATTCGGCAAATGACAGCGTGTAAATGCGGAAAGAGATGTATCTGCCGGTCAGATAGGTGGATATCTCCGATGACATCATGCGGGAATTGGAGCCAGTGATGTATAGATCCACATCGTAGTCCGAGGCAAGCGAGTTGACTGCACGTTCCCATCCATTGATTTCCTGCACTTCATCCAGAAACAGATAGGTTTTGCCGTTTGGAGCGAGTTTCGCCTTTAACTCGGCAAACATCTCTTTTGCAGTCACATCCTCATATTCCATGGAGTCATAGCGGCAGCTTACAATGTGATCTTCAGGGATGATCCGTTCTGTTTTCAGCTTTTCCATGATCATTTTCAGAATCGTTGATTTGCCGCAGCGACGTACCCCCGTCAGCACCTTTACAAAAGGGGTGTCCGTATAAGCCATGATTTTATCAACATACATTGGTCTGTAAATCAAAGTGATCACCTCTAATTTTTTGTTATTATACCGCAAAACAAGAAAAATATCAATGGTTTTGCGGATATAAACCGCAAAAACTAAAAAAGATCATAAAACGGGCGGCTGAGATCTCAGCCGCCCAACTCTTTTTTTATTCTCACTGTATCGGCTCAAAGTCCGCCGCACCGTGCTTGCACAGGGGGCAGACGAAGTCGTCCGGAAGGGTGTCCCCCTCGTAGACGTAGCCGCACACCTTGCACACGAAGCCCTTCTTGCCCTCGGTCTGGGGCTTCGGCTTCACGTTCTTCTGGTAGTAGGTGTAGGTCATGGTCTCCTTGTCGGACATCACGCGGGCCTCCGTTACGCGGCAGATGAACATGCCGTGGGTGTCCAGGTCCACATAGGACTCCACCTCCAGCGACAGGAACGCGTTGATGTAGCGCGGCAGGAAGGCCAGGCCATTGTCGGAGCGCAGGGGCTCGAAGCCGTCGAACTTGTCCGCCGTGCGCCCGCTCTGGAAGCCGAAGCGCTGGAAGACGGAGAACGGAGCTTCCACGGACAGGCAGTTCACATTCAGCTTGCCGGTCTGCTTGATGATATGGTGGGAGTAATTCTGCTTGTTGATGTTTACCGCCACGCGGTTCGGCGTGTCGGTGAGCTGGCTGACCGTGTTGACGATCAGGCCGTTATCTTTTTTGCCGTCGCTGCAGGTAACCACATAGAGGCCGTAGCCGATCTTAAACAGGGCGGTCATGTCGTTCTTGTCCGCCTTGTCGTCGGACTGGGCGATGTAGTCGCGGCACAGCTCCTCCGCCAGGGCGTTTATGGCTTCCCGGGTGTCTGCCTTCATGGCGGACTTGATGGTAACCTCCGTCTTGGCGTAGGTAAGGTTCTTGGAGTCCTTCAGCATCTCCTTCATCACTTTGGTGGCGAGAGGGGCCCAGGAGCCGTTCTGGATGAAAGCGACCGTGCGGTTCTGGTAGTTGCGCTCCGTCAGATGGTGGATGAAGTCGCGCATGAACGGGAAGATCCCCGCGTTGTAGGTGGTGGTGGCGAGCACCAGCTTGCCGTAGCGGAACGCGTCCTCCACGGCCTCCGCCATGTCGGTGCGGGCCAGGTCGTGGATGACAACCTTCGGGCAGCCCTCCTCCTGGAATTTTGCGGCCAGCAGGTCCACCGCCGCCTTCGTGTGGCCGTACACGGAGGTGTAGGCGATGACGATGCCGTCGCTCTCCACCGCGTAGGAGGACCAGATATTATAGAGGTTCAGATAGTGCCCGAGGTCTTCCGTGAGTACCGGGCCGTGCAGGGGGCAGATGATCTGGATGTCCAGGCTGGCCGCCGCCTTTAAGAGCGCCTGCACCTGCGCGCCGTACTTGCCCACGATGCCGATGTAGTAGCGGCGTGCCTCGCAGTCCCAGGGCTCGTCCACATCGTTGGCCCCGAATTTGCCGAAGCCGTCGGCGGAGAAGAGCACTTTGTCAGTGCTGTCGTAGGTAACCATAACCTCCGGCCAGTGCACCATGGGTGCGAACACAAAGGTAAGCTGGTGCTTCCCGAGGGATAAGGTGCCGCCGTTTTCCACCGTCTGGCGCTTTGCGGACGCGTCCAGATCAAAGAACTGGTCCATCATGGCAAAAGTCTTGGCGTTGGCCACGATGGTGGCGTCCGGGTAGGTCTTCATAAAGTTTGCAATATTCCCGGCGTGGTCCGGCTCCATGTGCTGCACCACCAGATAGTCCGGCTTTCTGCCGTTCAGGGCGGCGGCCACATTGTCCAGCCACTCGTGGGTAAAATGGATGTCCACGGTATCCATCACGGCGGTCTTCTCGTCCAGGATGACATAGGAATTGTATGCCATGCCGTTGGGGACATCGTACTGTCCCTCAAACAGATCGACCTGATGGTCGTTTACACCAACGTAACGGATGTCGTCGGTAATTTTCATAGTTTCAGTCCTCCATTCCTTTGATGAAATTGGCGCGCCGCACTGGGGCGCACGATAAGAAGATTATAGTATATGCGCCCAAAAAAGGCAACGGGTATTTCCCGCGTATGCGGGCCCCTCCCGGTCATGAACCGGCCGTTTCCAGGTAGGCCTTCAGGGCCGTGGCCAGCTGGTCCGGGCAGGATGTAGCGCGCATGCCGCACTTCACGCCCTGCAGGCGGTCGATCACATCGTGGATCTCCATGCCCTCCACCAGCTTTCCGATGCCCGTGGTGTTGCCGTTGCACCCGCCCACAAAATGCACGTTGCGCAGGATCCCGTCGTTCACTTCAAACTCCACGGCGGAGGAGCAGACGCCTTTATTCTGATGAATGTACTTGTCGTCTTGTTTCAGTAAAGTTCCCATAATCAGCTTCCTTTCCGGATGATATCCTGTATTCAGATTGTTCCGGCCGTCCGGCCGGACGTTTCCATCATAGCATAATTTTTCTGGAATATCTACTGCAAAATGGTTGATAATGCAGGCGGATATGTGCTATACTTTCGGTAGTTAAAGCAGTAAAGGAACATTGACGTGAGAGACGTATTGGATGTACATACACACACGCTTGCCAGCGGGCATGCGTACAACACGATCTGGGAGATGGCGCGCGCAGCGGCGCAGATGGGGCTGGAGCTTTTGGGGATCACCGACCACGCCCCGCAGATGCCGGGCAGCTGCCACGAGTTTTACTTCTCCAATCTCAAAGTGCTTCCGCGGTCGATCGAAGGGATCACGGTGCTGCACGGGGCAGAAGTGAACATCATGGATTTTGAGGGGCGGGCAGACCTTCCCGACAGACTGCTGTCGGAGATGGACGTGGTCATTGCGAGCCTGCACACGCCCTGTCTGGATCCGGGTACCAGAGCGGAGAACACGCGCGCCTGCATCAAGGCGATGGAGAACCCCTGCATCAATATCATCGGCCATCCGGACGACGGCCGGTACCCGCTGGATTATGAGATGCTGGTATCGGCGGCAAAGGAGCACAGGGTGCTTTTGGAGGTCAACAACAATTCCCTCAACCCGAATGGCTTTCGCAGAAACACCGCCGAGAACGACCGGGAAATGCTGCGCCTGTGCAGGAAGATGGGCGTGCCCGTCATCCTGGGGAGCGATGCGCATGTGGTCACGGACATCCGCAATCACGAAAAGGCCGCCGCTCTTTTGCGGGAGCTGGATTTTCCAGAGGAATTGGTGGTAAACCGCAGCACAGATGAATTGATGAAGTTTATTAACTATGGCACAAAGTAACGGACGTGGAGGAGAGTTATGGGCAAGAGTATCAGGACAGAAGCTGTGGATCATTTGTTTGAAGCTATTTTGGAACTGAAGGACAAGGAGGAATGTTATCTTTTCTTTGAGGATGTGTGCACGATCAACGAGCTGCTCTCGCTGTCGCAGAGATTTGAGGTGGCGAGGATGCTCACGCAGAACCGCACTTATCTGGAGATCGCGGAGCAGACAGGGGCTTCCACGGCCACGATCAGCCGTGTGAACCGCTCCCTGAACTATGGAAATGACGGGTATCAGTTGATATTCAGCCGTTTGGAAAAGAATCAATGATCTTTTCAATGATCTGCTTTTTTACATAGACGTCGAAGCTCAGCAGGCAGATGAATGAAAAGAGATGCAGGGCTTCCTGCTCGTCTTCCGGGGCCTCATGGAACGTGCCGCAGGCAGTACGGTATTTTTCCTGTATGTCTGCCATCATGCGTTCTATCTGGTCCTTTTCCATGCTGAACACTTCCCGGTAGAGGGACTCCATGTTCATGCCGTCCGGGCTTTGGAAATAGTTCTTTGTGAGGTTTTCCAGAAGGGTCTGGATGTCCGTGATGGACAGGAACCCCTTAAAATAGTAGATGAAAATAAGGATCAGCACGTGTTCCTTGGAGTATTTTTTCTTGTCCGGCGGCGGCAGGAGATGGTTCTTTGCATAGTTGTTGATCATGGTCTTCGTGAGGATCTTGTCCTCCGGGTACCGCTTGGACGCGCGCAGCTGGGTGTCCATGAAGGTGGTTACCTGGTCCATGTACAGATCGATGTTTGGGATGTCGTCGGTTTTTATGTGATCAATGTGCGAGATGCTGGTGAGAATGCTCTGCAGCAGATCGTCCGGATTGATTGTCATAACGCATGCCTCCTTTGAACTACATTATACAGTTTTTGAAACTACATGACAAGTAATTTTTTAT
>CANRIR010000011.1 GCA_947630735.1 uncultured Marvinbryantia sp. | reverse complement strand
CGGTAGATGTCAAGCGGCACGAAGTAGAATTTCTGCAGCAGTTCCATTTTCAGTCCCGTGTCCGATCTCTGCTCGAACCGGTGCAGGTAAATGTTCGGGTAAGCATGGAAGACCGCCGGGCTGTGCTCAAAGAACACGATCGTGTACACCTGCCGGATGTCGCGGTAGCTGAAATGTTTCTTTCTCTGATCGCGCACCCGCTTGTACTGCCGCAGCAGAAGGTCCGCCGAGTAGCAGGCGCAGCGCTGCCCCGGGAACAGGTAGCCCACCCGCTGCACCTCCACATTCCCCACTTCTCCGTCGTCGAACTCCACCACGATGTCCGTGATCAGCAGGGATGTCTCGTCCGCAAGGCGCGTGGAGTCGGCCGGAAGGACGGCGGTGATATGTACGTCCCGGCCGAGCACGCAGGTCAGCAGGGACTCGAGGCGCTCCGGCACGGTCTCCGGGTTCAGGATCTCCTTCGCCATGAAGTCGTACAGAATCTTCAGGCCGCGCATGCCGGTGCAGATGTCCAGGAACTCGTCCTGCTGCTCCGGCGTCCAGGAAGCGTATGTCTTCTGCAGTTTCGGGCTGCCCTGGATCTCCGTCAGGACTTCCTGGCGTGTGCGGATCATCGGAAAATATTGTTTTAGTTTGTTTGTCATTAACATTCCCCCTGACATATGAGTTATATTTAAAAGCATAATATCACATCACACAACCATAGTCAATATATTTATATTACTGATTTTATTCCTATATAAGTTATATTCAACCAATCAGCAAACTATTATGCATGAAACTATATCAAGGTCATTAACGATTCATCCCTTCAGAAGCACACCCTCCGTTTCCACACCGCCCCAAGGTCATCGACATTTCATCCCGCCGGAAGCACACCCTCCGTTTCCATACCGCCTCAAGATCATCGGCATTTCATCCTGCCGGAAGCACACCCTCCGTTTCCATACTGCTCCAAGATCATCGCATTTCATCCTGCCGGAAGCACACCCTCCGTTTCCATACCGCCCCAAGATCATCGGCATTTCATCCCGCTGGAAGCACACTCCTGGTTTCAACTGTACTTCCTCGAAAAAGACAGGCCGAAAAAATGTCCCTGGATGGAAGACAGGCCATCGGACTGTCTATCCAGCCGGGGACATTTTGCACGGAATGTCTTTTTCGGGAAGAACAGGAAACCAGGAGTGTGTTCCGGCGGGTTCAGCCCCTGTGCCTCCTTCTTGGATTCTCACAGGAAACCAGAAGTGTGCTTTCGGCGGTCCAAACTCCTGCTTTCGCAGAAGCCACAGGAAACTAATATTCCGATTCCAATCCACACAGGAAAAAAGGAACCTGATCGGTTCCCTTTCCCAGCATGTCTTCAGCTTTTTAGACTAGTGTATCTATACATCCAGCCGCCTTTTCAATTCCTCAATTGCTGCCTGCAGCTTATCGATCGCACCTTGCTGTTTTTCTATGGTGTCCTGCTGTTTTTCTATGGTGCCTTGCAGCTCCTCAATTTTTCCCTGTTTTTCATCCAGCTGTTCCTTCTGTTTATCCAACAGTTCCTTCTGTTTATCCAGCTGTTCCTTCTGTTCATCCAGCATAACATTCTTTTTTTCAATCGTCTCCTGCATCTCATCCACCATATATCGCACTGTGTTCCGATCCAGTTCCAGCAGCTCTTCCGAAAACAGTCCCATGATATCCTCCATATTCCGGCACACATTGAAGATATGCTCGTACATCGCCTGAAACTCCGGATATGTGCCTATCAGCCGGATGATCGCGTCCGGGTCGTCCATGCTCAGGAACGCGAGCCATCCTTCCAGTTTGTTTGTGATACCCTTATTGTCGTAGATTTTCCGGTAGATGTCAAGCGGCACAAAGTAGAATTTCTGCAGCAGTTCCAGTTTCAGCCCTGTGTCCGATCTCTGCTCGAACCGGTGCAGGTAGGTGCCCGGGTAAGCGTGGAAGGCTGCCGGGCTGTGCTCGAAGAACACGATCGTGTACACCTGCCGGATGTCGCGGTAGCTGAAATGCTTCTTTCTCTGGTCGCGTACCCGCTTGTACTGCCGCAGCAGAAGGTCCGCCGAGTAGCAGGCGCAGCGCTGCCCCGGGAACAGGTAGCCCACCCGCTGCACCTCCACATTCCCCACTTCTCCGTCGTCGAACTCCACCACGATGTCCGTGATCAGCAGGGATGTCTCGTCCGCAAGGCGCGTGGAGTCGGCCGGAAGGACGGCGGTGATATGTACGTCCCGGCCGAGCACGCAGGTCAGCAGGGACTCGAGGCGCTCCGGCACGGTCTCCGGGTTCAGGATCTCCTTCGCCATGAAGTCGTATAGGATCTTCAGGCCGCGCATGCCGGTGCAGATGTCCAGGAACTCGTCCTGATGCTCCGGTGTCCAGGAAGCGTAGGTCTTCTGAAGTTTTGTACTGCCCTGGATCTCCGCCAGGACTTCCTGGCGTGTGCGGAGCATCGGAAAATATTGTTTCAGTTTGTTTGTCATGTGCATTCCCCCTGACATATGAATTATATTTAAAAACATAATAGCACATCACACAATTATAGTCAATATCTTTATATTGCTAATTTAATTCTTGCGTAAATTATACGATGCCAACCAACAAACTATTATGCACGAAACTATATCAAGGTCATTAACGCTTCATCCCTTCAGAAGCACACCCTCCATTTCCATACTGTTCCAAGATCATCGGCATTTCATCCCGCTGGAAACACACTCCTGGTTTCAACTGTACTTCCTCGAAAAAGACAGGACGAAAAAATGTCCCTGGATGGAAGACAGGCCATCGGACTGTCTATCCAACCGGGGACATTTTGCACGGAATGTCTTTTTCGGGAAGAACAAGAAACCAGGAGTGTGTTCCGGCGGGTTCAGCCCCTGTGTCTCCTTCTGGGATCCCACAGGAAACCAGGAGTGTGCCCGGCGTTCCAAACACCTGCGCGATCACACCAGAAACGACAGGATCCAATAAACCGCTCCCAGCACGAATCCAGAAAAAATGCCATACAGGATCACCGGCCCGGCAATCGTAAAGATCTTGCACCCGATGCCGAACACCTGCCCCTCTTTTTGAAACTCTATGGCAGGCGCGGCCACCGAATTTGCAAATCCCGTGATAGGCACCAGCGTGCCGGCGCCTCCAAACTTGGCCAGCCGCTGGTAGATGCCGCAGCCTGTCAGGATCACACTCACAAGCACCAGCAGGACCGAACACCAGGTTCCCGCTGTCTTTTTGTCCAGCCCCAGATCCATAGCGGCATTGAGGATCATCTGCCCCGCGGTGCAGATCGCCCCTCCCACCACAAACGCGTGCCACATATTCGTCCACAGGCTGTGCGTGGGCGTCACCTGCTTCACATACTCATTATATTCCTTTTGCTTTCTCTCTTTCAAAACATCTGTCATCATTTCCGCCTCTTTCTTGGTATTCTGTTATTTATCCATTCTCAGCTCCCGCGCCCTGCCCGTCGCCAGCGCACGCAGACAGCGCACTGCACCCGCGTTCCGTTACCAGCGCATGTAAAAGAACAGCAGGCTGCCCGCCATTTTCCCCAGCGCGACCGCGATCACAAGAAAGCTTAGGCCCTTTACCAGGCCTATCCTTCTGGCAAACACCGGGAAAATATGGATCACCTCTGCCAGGGCCATGATCCAGCCGCCCACGTACACGCCCGCGGATATGCCGAGGAGCAGAAGGCCCGGCCAACCAAGCCCCGCCGGCACCCGGTAGACCGTTAAGAGGTTCCCGAACAGGGCCCCGAGACATACGGACGTCTCGTAGAGCCTGTTGTGCAGAGCGGTGTGGGAGATGCCCGTAAATCTTGTGATGATCCCCAGTCCCACCAGCAGCGCCACCACGCCCGCGGCCACCAGAAAGCCGCCGCCTAAGGCTGCCAGCGTCATGATCAGTGTCCGCGTCATCTGCCGCTCCCTCCCGCGCCGTTTTGGTTCTTCCTGTTCTCGGACGGCGGTCTGTGCCTGCTCGCCTCGATGATGGTGCTGTTGATATCGTCCTCGTAGGTGCGCATCTGCACCTCCAGGGGCGTGGGGTCCGCAGTCAGCTTTTTCCCCGCAAAGTGATTAAAAAACACAACGATGCCGATGCCAAGGCCGAGGGAATACGCAAATTCCAGCACGGTGAAGCCGTCCGAGGCGCGGCCCGTAAAAAGCTGATAGAGCTGTGCAAACAGCCCGGTCACATCCACATCGTTGTTGAAGGTCATAATGGAAAACGCCGCCCCGAAAAAGCTTAACACGCACACCGCCGCGGTCTTGCACCAGCCGAGGACCGCGCTTTTATGCCCCGGCTTTTCGTATGTGATGATAAAATCCGCCTCGCCGATGTTATTGATCTCCAGGCTGGGAAATTCCTTCTGGATGCAGGCGATCACCTCCATCACCGATCTTACATAGCGCCCGGGCTGCTTTCCCACCGCCTGCGGCAGCGTCAGCACCTTCACTTTGTTCTCGATCTCCCGGTCTGTGCAGGATATCTGCGCGATATCCTTTAAAAACACCTTCTGGTCGTGCACTCCCACGTTCTGGTCTATCTTCAGATACAGGGTCTCCATGCTCTGCCTCCTGCAAAACCCGCTTTTGGGGTTTTTATTTTCCTTAGTATCTTCCCCCGGGCTTTCTTTTATGCAAAAAAGATCCGGTCCGGACGGGCGTTTTAACGGATGGAATCGCGCAGCTTTTTTAAGATCCTCTTTTCCATCCTGGAGATCTGCACCTGCGTGCGCCCCATCATGGCCGCCACCTGCGCCTGCGTCTTGTCCTGAAAATAGCGCATGCAGATCAGAAAATGCTCCTCCGGGTCCAGCTCCTCCAGCACCTCCCGCAGCACCATGCGGTCCAGCACCTTCTCGTTCATGCTCTCCTTTTCCTCGATGCGGTCCTCCAGGTAGATGGCCGTCCCGTCCCCCTGATACACCGGTTTGTGCAGAGATTCCACATCCGCCGCGGCCTCCATGGCCATCACGATCTCCTCGCGCTGGATCCCGGTCTTCTCGGAGAGCTCCTCCACCGTCGGCTCGCGCCCCAGCGTCCGCTCCAGCTCCTCCTTTGCCACAGCCGTCCTGTGCGCCGCCTCTTTTAAGGAGCGGCTGACCTTCAGCATGCCGTCGTCCCGCAGGAACCGCTTGATCTCCCCCGCGATCATCGGCACCGCGTAGGTGGAAAATTTTACATCAAAAGAGAGGTCAAAATGATCGATCGCCTTTAAAAGCCCGATGGACCCGATCTGAAACAGATCCTCCAGCTCCGTACCCCTTCCTGCAAATCGCTTCACGATGGTGAAAACAAGTCCCAGATTTTCTTCTACCAATTGTTCTCTCGCAGCTTTATCCCCCTGGTGTGCTCTCTCAATTAACCATTGGGTGTGCTCCATCTAAGACTTCCTTTCAATCAAGATATTCGCCGGCCGGTCTGCCGATCTTCTTTTTCATGGTGACGGCCGTGCCCTCCCCCACGGCGGATCTCACCTGCACCTCGTCCATAAACGCCTCCATAAACGCAAACCCCATACCGGAGCGCTCCGAATCCGGCTTTGTGGTAAACAGCGGCTCCATCGCCTTCTCCACATCCGCGATGCCCTTTCCCTTGTCCGACACGGTAAGGATCAGCTCCTGCCCGCGGATCGCGCAGTGCACCGTGATCTTCTCCACCCGGTTTTCATAGCCGTGCACGATGGCGTTGGTCACCGCCTCCGAGAGCGCCGTCTTCACGTCCGCCACCTCCTCCAGCGTAGGGTTCAGCTGCGTCATAAACGCCGCCACCGCCACTCTCGCAAAGCTCTCGTTGCAGGAGCGGCTGTCAAATTCGATCCTCATTTCATTCGTCTGTTCCATTTTGCTTCCCCTCTCAAAAATTAGTAGCTGCCTTCATAGATATCGATCACTTTATAGACGCCCGAAAGCGTCAGGATCCTGCGGATCCGCTCGTTCGCATTCACGGCCACCACGTCTCCTCCCATAAAGCACATGTTTTTGTATCTGCCCATGATCATCCCGATCCCGGAGCTGTCCATAAAGCAGGTCTTCTGAAAATCAAAGATGATCCTGCGGATATTGCTGTTCTCGATCAGCCTGTCCGACCCTCTCTTGATCTTTTCCGCCATGTAATGGTCCAATTCCGCGGGCACGCAGACGGTCAGGTCTGTCCCGTTGATCCTGAAAAAATCTTCCATACGATATTCTCCCCTCCATCACTTCTTTTTCCCATGCGAAAGGGACCCGGAGAACAGCTCTGTTCTCCGGGTCCCCTGTCTCGAGGCTTCTCCTGTGTATTTTCTGTTATTTTCCGCCGCTTCCCGGCACTGCCGGGCGCATTTCATTTACTGCATCACGATCGCATCATCCGCGCCCTCTTCCGGCACCTGCGCGTCCGCCGCATCCGGCTGCTGCGCTTCCCCGTCCGCCTCCTGCACCGGCGTGCCGTCCGCGTTGGTCTCCTCGGTCCCCTGCGAGAGCGCCCTGGTCAGCACGGACTGATCCTGGATGTACTGCTGCAGCGTCTGCTGCTGCGCCGGGAACCGCCGGATCGTCTCCGCAAAGATGCGGTCCGAATTGGTGTAATCGCCCTGGTTAAAATAGGCAAACGCCAGATACTGCCATGCGTCGTACTGCGTGTCGTCCGTCTCGGTGGCCTGCTTCAGCTTCTCCACCGCGGTGGCGTAATCGCCCTGGGCGTAGGCCACGGTGCCCTCCTGGTACTGCGTCTGGTAAATGGTGGATCTCACGCTGGCCATGATGGTGTCGTACAGGGCCTTTCCGTTGCCGTCCAGGCCGCTCGGGTCCACATCGGCCAGCTCCGTGCCGGCGCCCGTCTGATCGCCGGACGTAAATTTCGCCGCGGCGGCCAGCAGCTTGTCATAGCCGTCCGCCTTCGCCACAGCCGCGTCCATGGTGGCGTTCACCTCGTCCACGTTCGCCTGGTATTCCTCGATAACGCCCTCCAGCTCCCTTACCCTGGCGCTCTCCGAGGCCAGCTTGGTGTTGGCGTCGGTCACCTGCTGATTGGCGCTCTGATTGATCTTATTGGTATTTGCAGGGATGGCCAGGAACCAGATAAAGGCCGCCCCCAAAAGAAATCCGAAGAAAATGTTGATAAACGTGGCCACCGAGGAGCTGTCCCGAAACGGCGTGGGCTGGATGATGGTGTCGTTCCCGCTCATATAGGCGGTTGGTCCCAGAAGCTTTTTCTCCGCGGGCTCCAGCGGGGTTACCTGGCGCTTGTATCTCTTGCTGTTCAGGTTGGTCCCCACACCGGTGGCGTCCTCCACCTCCTGCAGATAGCGCAGGGTGGTGGTGTTGGTGGCGTCGATCCTGGCCGCCTTTTTCAGCAGGCGGCGCGCCTTCTCATACTCCTCCTGCTTCAGATAAAGAAGCGCCAGCAGATGATAGCCGTTGATGAGGTTTGGGTTCTGCGCCAGGATCCTTTTCAGCTGCAGGACGGCCATGTCGTCGTCGTTCTGCCTGCAGTAGGTCAGCGCCTGATTGTACTTGCGGATGGACTGGTTGATGACCTCCAGCTTGTTCTTGTTGGACTGCAGCTTTTCTATGTAGGTGTTCGCCGGGTTTCCCTCCGGCAGGATATTTTTGCTGATGACCCACTCGCTTAAAGCCGAAACCACTTCCCCGATCTCATAGTAGACCAGGCCCAGCAGATTCCGGGCGTCCACGTTTTCCTTGTTGAACTTCAGGCTGCGCTTCAGGCAGGAGATCGCGCCGGACAGGTCCCGCACGGTGGCTTTCTCCAGGCCCTCATTGTACAACAGATTGGAGATGCGCCCGATCCGTTTCAGGATCCTCACATCCGCTCCGCAGCCGCTGCAGTAATCTATGGAAGATAACGGTGTGCCGCAGTAAATACATTTCATACGACATCCCCCTTATTTCCGCTTGTTCTTTTCTTCTTGCAGCATTTCCTTGAGTATATCCGTGATATCTGTGAAATCCCGCTTGTAGATGGCATCCTCCGCCTCGTTCACATCCAGGCTCGGATGAAATTTCTTTAGTTCTTCCTCATAATTGATCATTTATGCCTCTCCTCTAAAATCCCTTTTATCTCCCCCACCAGATACAGGCTGCCCACGCAGAACAGCAGTCCGTCCCCGCGCTTGTCAAGGCCTGTCTCAAATGCCCGGCGGATGTCCGGCACCGTGTTGACCGGCACATCTGTGCAGGTTTCAAAAACCTTCGCCAGCTCCCCGGCCGGCACGATGCGCGAGCCCTCGATCTGCGTGACGATCACTTCCGACAGCTTTCCCGTCTGGCAGATGGTCTCGATCATCCTCTCGTAGTTTTTATCCGACACGGCGGAGAACAAAAGCACCACGCGCCTGCCCTCCTCCACATCCGTAAGCGTCCGCACAAACTGGCGCACGCCGTCCGCGTTGTGGGCGCCGTCCACGATGACCCCCGGAAGCACGGTCTCCATGCGCCCCGGCCATCTGGCCGATGCAAGCGCCTGCGCACGCAGCTCGTGCGCGACCGTATGTACGGGATCGATGATCTCCATGGCGAGCAAGGCCAGCGAGGCGTTGCACGCCTGGTAGGCCGCCGGATAGGGAGCCGTAAAGACTCTATGCTCATAATACCCGACATCCAGCATAAAATCAATGCTTTTATCGGTTTTCCCGCAAATTTGGTACATGGAGGGCAAAAGAGCGATGGCCGGGGAGCCCATTTTCTGCGCATGCTCCCGGATCACCTGCGCGGCCTCTGCGTCGCCCGCATCGTAGACGACGGGCACGCCCGCCTTGATGATGCCGGCTTTCTCCGCCGCGATCTCGCGCACCGTATCGCCCAGGTACTCCGTGTGGTCCAAACTGATGGAGGTTATCACCACCGCGATGGGGTGCTCCACGGTGTTGGTGGCGTCCAGCCTGCCGCCAAGCCCCGTCTCCATCACCAGATACTCCACGCCGCGCTCCCGGAAGATCAGCATGCCCATGGCAAACAGAAGCTCAAAATACGCCGGGTGCGCGAACCCGTCCGCCATCATCTCCTGCACGGCCTTCCACACTTTTTCATAGGCCGCCAGAAATTCCGCGTCCGAGACGGGCACCCCGCCGATCTGGAACCGCTCGTTGATCTTCACCAGATGCGGCGATGTAAACAGCCCCGTCTTCTTTTTGCCCGCCGTCAGCATGGCCGCCAAAAAGGCGCAGACGGAACCTTTCCCGTTGGTGCCCGCCACATGGATAATATTCATGCCGCGCTCCGGCCTTCCCAGCCGCTCCATCAGCTCCACCGTATTGGAGGGCTTGTTTTTGGATGTAAACTTTGGGACGCTCTCGATATAGCTTACCGCTTCCTCATATGTCATAATATGCCTCCACAACCGCATAGAATGCCAGGGCCCAAACCCGGATCCTGACATCGGCCCCGGCTTTATGGCCCTGGCATCATCATATATAGTTCGCCGCACAATTGCAAGCAAATTTTTTCGCGCGATTCGACAAGCCCGCGCCGGCGGACTAGATGACTTTGCTCAAAAACGCCTTCAGGCGCTCGTTTTTGGGATTCGCAAAAAATTCCGCAGGCGGCCCTTCCTCCAGGATCTGCCCCTCCGCCATAAAGAGCACCCGGTGCGCCACCTCTTTGGCAAAGCCCATCTCGTGGGTGACCACCACCATGGTCATGTTCTCTTTCGCCAGCTCGCCCATTACCTGCAGCACTTCCCCCACCATCTCCGGGTCGAGGGCCGAGGTGGGCTCATCGAACAGCATGACCTCCGGCTTCATGCACAGGGCGCGCACAATGGCCACGCGCTGCTTCTGCCCGCCGGAGAGCTGGCTGGGGTAGGCGCCGGCGCGGTCCGCAAGGCCCACGCGCTCCAGAAGCTTCATGGCCTCCTTTTCCGCCTCCTCGCGGCTTACGCCCTGCAGCTTCATGGGCGCTATGGTCATGTTCCGCAGCACGGTCATGTGCGGGAACAGGTTGAAGTGCTGGAACACCATGCCCATCTTCTGGCGGTGCCGGTTGATGTTCACTTTCTTGTCCAGAAGATCCACGCCGTCAAAGTAAATGTGCCCGCTGGTGGGATCCTCCAGGCGGTTGAGGCACCGCAGAAACGTGCTCTTTCCGGAGCCGGAGGGCCCGACCACAAACACCACCTCGCCCCGGCAGATCTTTGTGGACACGCCGTTTAGGGCGTGCACGCCCGTAAATTCCTTTTTCAGATCCTCCACACGGATCAGGGGTTCCTTAACGCTCATTGTTGCGCAGCCTCCTTTCCAGGATACTCAAAAGCTTACTGAAAGTCAGCACCATGACCAGATAGATAATTGCCACCGTGATGAGCGGCATGAACGCGTCGAAGGTGCGGCTGCGGATGATGTCGCCGCCCTTGGTCAAATCCGCGATGGCTATGTAGCCGGCCACGGAGGTCTCCTTCAAAAGCACGATGAACTCGTTGCCCAGGGCCGGAAGCACATTTTTTAAGGCCTGCGGCAGGATAATAAATATCATGGTCTGCACATAGTTAAAGCCCAGGCTCCTGCCCGCCTCAAACTGTCCGTTGTCGATGGACATGATGCCGCTTCGGATGATCTCCGCCACGTAAGCGCCGGAATTTAAGCCGAAGGCGATGAAGGCGATGGCCACCTTTGGAAGCCCCGTATTGACCAGAATGACAAAGTAGCAAATCAAAAGCTGAACCAGCACCGGCGTGCCCCGGATGACGGTCAGGTACACCTTGCAGAACAGATTCAGCACGCGCAGGGATCCCGTCTTATCGTGAGTGGAGCGCACAATGGCGATCAGAAACCCGATCACAAGCCCCAGAAGCAGCGCGAACACCGTCATGATCAGCGTGTTCTTCAGGCCGTCCGCCAGATAGACCCAGCGGTCGCCGTCGATAAAATTAAACTGGATCCTGTCCATCAAAGACTGTATCATCTTTTTCCCCTTTCCTGAAGCATGCGCTCCGCCCGGACAAGCCCTGCTCATCCGGCCCGGATCCGCATGTCTATGAAAACGGGGCTGCCGCAAAACGTATGGATGCGGCAGCCCCATAAATTCAGATCAATGTGTGAATTTATTCCGCGGCTGTTTCGGACTCAGCTGCCTCCGTCTCCGCCTCGTCCGCAGAGTCGTCGCTGCTGATGTACTTGTCAACCACTTCCTGGAACGCGCCGCTCTCTTTCAGCTTGGTCAGCGCGTCATTTACCTTTGTGAGGAACTCCTCGTTGTCCTTCGCAACCGCGATGGCATATTCCTCCTCGGTGAACGGCTCGTCGATGAGCACCAGGCCCTCGTTCTGCGAAACGAACACCTTCGCGGGCTCGCCATCGATCACCACGGCGTCCAGTCTGCCTGCCAGCAGGTCCTGCACCGCCTCAAAGCCCTTGTTGAAGCGCTCGATGGTAGCGTCCTCCACGTCCTCCACGTAGATGTCGCCGGTGGTGCCCAGCTGCACGCCAATGGTCTTGCCCGCCAGATCGTCCGGGCCCTTGATGTCGCTGCCCTCCGGCACAATGATCATCTGGGTGGCCGTGGTGTAGGGATCCGTAAAGGATACGGACTGCAGGCGTTCCTCCGTCACCGTGATGCCCGCCATGGCGATGTCCACCTGGCCGGTCTGCACTGCCGCGAGCACGGAGTCGAAAGCCATATCTTCAATTTCCAGGGTCATGCCGAGCTCCTCGGCGATCAGGCCCGCCACTTCCGCGTCGATGCCCACGATCTTGTCCTCGCCGTCCACCATCTCATGGTACTCGTAGGGCGGGAACTCCGCGTTGGTCGCCATCTTCAGCACGCCGTCGTCCTCCGCGGACGCCAGCACACCCATGGAAAGCGTCATGGTTCCCAGTAAAACTGCTGCAAATAACTTTTTCATCTCTTTGTCCTCCTCATAAATATTCATAAAAATTGCTGTATTTTTATAATCTTAAACATACCACCAATCGAAAAAACTGTCAAGCCAAAGCGACAACTCTTTCGCATAGCGGCAACTCTTTCCATTTTCCATAACGGCGCATCCAAAAGCGCCCCTGCCCCTACTCCTCCGCCGCGGGCTCCGCCGGCACAAACACCCGGTCGTGAACCGGATCTTTGGGCACCGCCACGCGCTCCACGGCCTCTTTGCAGAAGAAATCCTGGGCGCATAAGAGCACCTTGCCCCGCTTGTCGATCTTTTCGTAGGAGCCGTCCGGCTGCAGGATGTGCGCCTTCACGTTGTCCTCCATCTGAATGCTGAGGATGTGCAGGGCCTCCTCCCGGATGCGCTCATTTTCCAGCGGGAACAGGATCTCCACGCGCTTGTCGAGATTGCGCGGCATCCAGTCCGCGCTGCCCATGTAGACCTCCGGCTGCCCGTTGTTGTGGAAGTAGAAGATGCGCGCGTGCTCCAGGAAATTGCCCACGATGGAGCGCACGGTTATATTCTCGCTCACGCCCGGAATGCCGGTCTTCAGGCAGCAGATGCCGCGGATGATCAGGTCGATCTTTACCCCCGCCGCGGAGGCCTCATACAGCTTCGCGATGATCTCCTTGTCGCACAGGGAATTCATCTTCGCGACGATGTGGGCCTGCCCGCCCGCCAGGGCGTGCTCTGTCTCGCGGCCGATCAGCTCGTAGAAGCGGTCCCGCAGCCAGATGGGCGCGAGGGACAGCTTGTTCCAGTGCTTCGGCTCCGAGTAGCCGGAAAGCATGTTGAAGACGGCTGTGGCGTCCTCGCCGATGGACTCGGAGCAGGTCAGAAGCCCGCAGTCCGTGTAGAGCTTCGCCGTGGAGTCATTGTAGTTGCCGGTGCCCAGGTGCACATAGCGGCGGATGCCGTCCTCCTCTTTTCGCACCACCAGCGTGATCTTGCTGTGGGTCTTTAAGCCCACCAGGCCGTAGATCACATGGCAGCCGGCTTTTTCCAGCATCTTCGCCCAGACGATGTTGTTCTCCTCGTCAAAGCGCGCCTTCAGTTCCACCAGCACGGACACCTGCTTGCCGTTCTCGGCGGCCTGGGCCAGCGCCGCGATGATGGGGGAATTGCCGCTCACGCGGTAGAGGGTCTGCTTGATGGCAAGCACCTCCGGGTCCCGCGCCGCCTGCTTCACAAAATTGACCACCGGGTCGAACGTCATATACGGGTGGTGCAGCAGAATGTCGTGCTCCCGGATGGCCGCGAAGATGTCGTCCTGGTCCATCAGGGCCGGCACGGGCTGCGGCGTGTAGGGCTTGTTCTTCAGCTTGTCAAAGCCGTCCAGCCCGTACATCTTCATCAAAAATGTGAGATCCAGCGGGCCGTTGATGCGGAAAATGTCGTCCCCGCGGATGTTAAATTCTTTTTTGAGGATTTTCAGCAGCTGTTTGTCCATCCCCTCTTCCACTTCCAGGCGGATGACCTCGCCCCACTGGCGCTTTTTCAGCTGCTTCTGGATCTCCTTCAGAAGATCCGCCGCCTCGTCCTCGTCGATGGTCAGGTCCGCGTTGCGCATGATGCGGTAGGGATGCGCGCAGAGCACCTTGTAGTTCAAAAAGAGCTTGCCGATGTTGCGCTCGATGACTTCCTCCAGCAGAATGACCGCGCGCCCGCTCTCGCACGGGAGCTCGATGATCCTCGGCAGCACCGACGGCACCTGCACCGTGGCGAACTCCGCCGTGGCCTCCTTCTTGCCGTCCCCCTGTTTCAGGATCAGCGCGCCGATGTTCAGCGTCTTGTTGCGGATCAGCGGGAACGGCCGCGAGGAATCCATGGCCATGGGCGTCAGCACCGGGTAGACGTTCTCCTCAAAATAGCGGTCGGCGTATTTTTTCTGCGCCTCCGTCATATCCTCGTGGCGCGTGACCACCTCCAGGCCCTGCTGCTTCAAGGCCGGCAGGATGGAGCGGTTATAGGTGGAATACTGCAGGCTTACCACCTCCTGCACCCTTTTCAGGATGAGGGCAAGCTGCTCCGTGGCCGTCATGCCCGCGATGTCCTTTTTGGTGTAGCCCACATTGACCATATCCTTCAGGGACGCCACCCGGATCATGAAAAATTCGTCAAAATTGGACGAAGTGATGCTCAAAAATTTCAGGCGCTCGAACAGGGGCGTATTCTTGTCCCTGGCCTCCCCCAGCACCCGCTCGTTAAAGCTGATCCAGCTGTCCTCCCGGTTCCGGTAATATTCCGGTTTTGTAAAATCCGCCTCCATGACGATCCCCTCCCTCTACAACGTCTTTTTCTGCCGAATGACAGGACGGATGTGAAATACTTCCTCAAAATAGTCCGCCTTTGGCGGAAACAGGCCCTTCTCCAGCGTGATGTCCTCCGACGTGTCCACATGGATCTGCAGCTCGCCGTCCTTCACAAGAATCCGCACCTCGCTGAACTTCTGCTTGTGGCTGCGGTCCAGGGCATTCGCCACGCGCAGGATGGCCGTCAGTTTCATGATCAGCATAAAGTCTTTTTCCGTGAGACCCGGCTGTTCCAGAATGTCCTCGTAGGAAATCTCAAAGGTATTGTATTTGACCACGTTGGCGATGATCCGCCTCTCCCGGTTGGAAAGCCCGATGATCTCCGTGGCCATGATGATGCTGTACGAGCACTCCGCGCCGTCCGACAGGTTGATGTATTTGCCGCACCCGTGCAGAATGACCGCGATCTGCAGAAGCAGCCGCTGCCGCGCGTCCAGGCCGGATATTTTTTTGAGCTTGTCGAAGATGGACAGGGCCAGGCTTTCCAGGTTGCGGATGTGGCTCTTGTTGCTCTGGTAGCGCTTCGCCACAATGCGGGCCGCCGCCACGATGTCGTCCTCAAAATTGTGCTCCGCCCGGATCAGCTTGTTCTTCTGGGCGTAGTCGTAGGCGATGCCGTCGCTCAGAGAAAGGCCCGGCATCCAGATCTGCTCCGCCCCCATCTCCTCGATGAGGCGCTTGTAGATGGTCATGGACGGCAATATGAGCGACGCGCTCTCCGACGGGATGCCGTAATCCCGGGCGATCTCCTCCGGGCGCTTGCCGATGATCGCGTCGTACGTGACGCGGAACTCGCCGGTCTCCACCATGGGCTTTTTCAAAAGCTCCAGGATATAGTCGCCCGCCACGATCAGGTTCTTGACCTGGCGGTCCTTTAAGTACATTTTTTTGAAGCTGGCCAGCTCGTTGTTGATCAGCTCCTCCGCCATCGCCTCTATGTGCAGGGTGTTGCGCACCAAGTCCGCCATCTTCTCGCGGATGCGCAGGTTGCCCATGCGGATGTTCTGGGTGGTCACCAGCTTGTCGTTGTCGAACAGGCTGATCTGGATGCTGCCGCTCCCCACGTCCACGATGGCCGTGCCGTTCTGGATGATCTTGTAGAAATTCTTTTCCCCGAACGCGATGGATTTGTAATCCAGGAAGCGCTGCTCGGAATTGTCCAGGATCTCCAGGCTAAGCCCGGTTGTGCGCTTGATCTGCTCCAGAATCAGCAGATGGTTCCTGGCCTCGCGCACGGAGCTCGTGGCGCAGGCGCGGTACGCGCTTACCTTATAGCCGTTCATGATGCGCACAAAATCGTTCAGGATGGCGCACAGCTCCTCTATTTTTTTCACACTGATCTTGCCGGTGTTGTAAGTGTCCTTCCCCAGCCCAAGACGGCAGCAGACGCTGTCGATCTGCTTCATCTCCCGCCGCGGCGAAAACTCGAAGATCTTCATTCCCACCTCGTAGGAACCCACGTCGATCGCCGCAAACATTTTTACTGCCATAACCCCTGCTCCTTACTTTCTGTTACCTGCGCCCAAGCAGATAATCGATAAACTGCTGCGCCGTCCTCCCGGAGCGCCCGCCGTGCGCGATCTCCCACTTGTTGGCCTCCGCCAGAAGTTCGTCCTGCGCCATATCCACGCCGTTCTTTTTCGCCAGCTCCGTGACGATCTGCTGGTACTCCTTTTTGTCGGGCGCGCCGAAATAGATCTGCACGCCGAACCGGTTTACCAAAGAGAGCTTCTCCTGCACCGTGTCCGAGGTGTGCAGGTCGTCCCTGCGCTCCTCCTTGTCGCTGAACTTCTCGCGCACCAGATGACGGCGGTTGGACGTTGCGTAGATCAGCACATTCTCCGGTTTCTTCTCCAGGCCGCCCTCGATGACAGCCTTCAGGTATTTATATTCCACTTCAAAATCTTCGAACGACAGGTCGTCCATATAGATGATGAACTTGTAGTTGCGGCTCTTGATCTGCGCCACCACGTCGTTCAGGTCTTTGAACTGGTGCTTGTAGATCTCAATGATGCGCAGCCCCCTGTCATAATATTGGTTCAGGATGCCTTTTATGCTGGAAGATTTTCCGGTGCCCGCGTCGCCGAACAGCAGGCAGTTGTTGGCGCGCCTGCCGCTGACGAAGGCCTCCGTGTTCTCGATCAGCTTGCGCTTGGCGATCTCGTACCCCACCAGGTCGTCCAGGTGCACATGGGCGATGTTCTTGATCGGCACAATCTGCGCGCCCGCCTCCGTGCGCTCCACCCGGAACGCCTTGTGCAGCCCCAGTTTCCCGACGCCGAACTCGTGGTAGAAATCCACCATGTCCCGCATAAATTCCTCCGCGTCCCTCGCCTGCGCCAAAGAGACGGCCAGGCTGCAGATACGGTCGCGGATGCGCTTGTTGAACGTCTTGCTCTGCTCGTTCACGTGCCGGTACGCGGACACAAAGCGCATGCCCTCCACGCCCAGCTTCTTCTCCAACGCGGAGAAATCCCACGCGTACAGCTTCTGGAGAATCGCAAAATCGTGGCGGGCGATCTCATTGATGCTGCCCTCCACCTTTCCCACGATCTCGCAGGCCGTGCTGAACGCATTCTCATCGTTTACCAACAGATACGTGAGATACGCGTGCCAGAGGTTCCCCTCAAAGCCGTATGCGCCCGCCATCTCCACCAGATCCGCCAGACACCCGCAGTAGATGCTGCGCAGTCTCTCTGCGTCATCCGCGCGCAGGCCAGGCCCGCACGGTGTTTCTCCCTTCGGAGCGTCTGCGCGCGGTCCCGCACTCGGATCGTCTGCACGCAGTTTCGGGCCGTTTGCACACAGTTCTTCTTTCGGGCCGCTCGCGCGCGGCCCCGCACTCGGATCGTCTGCACGCAGTTCCGGGCCGTTGGCACACAGTTCTTCTTTCGGGCCGTTCGCGCGCGGCCCCGCCTCCATCCTCTCCATCAGGGACACCATCTCGGAAAAAAGTTTCTCTCTCTGTAAATCCCTATATACGAACAGTTCCTTCACTCTCGCTGCTCCTGTCATCTTCCGCTCTCCTGTAATTTCCCAATATTTTTACGTTGATCGCCTCCTCGCGCACGCCCCGCATGGCGTTTCTCACGGAGCTGTCGTTCAGGTTGCCCTCCAGATCCACAAAGAACCGATACTCCCAGTTCCGCTCCGGCACCGGCCGCGATTCGATCTTGCTCATATTCAGATTGTTGAAAATAAAGTGTGACAAAATGTGGTACAGCGCCCCGCTGCGGTGCGGCGTCTCAAAGCAGATGCTGATTTTGTCCGCCCGCTCCTCAAAGATGCGCTGGTTGGACACGATAATAAACCTGGTGGAATTGACCGTGTTGCTGCAGATATTACCGTCCAGCACCTCCAGCCCGAACAGTTTGCCCGCGAACGCGCTGGCGATGGCCGCCTGGGTTCTGTCCCCGTCCGCCGCCACCTTCTTTGCGGCCACAGCCGTATTCTCCAGCGCCACCCTCTTCCACCTGGGATGGCGGTCCAGAAAATCGTCGCACTGCAGAAGCCCCTGCTCGTGGGAGTAGACGGTCTGGATGTCCTCCGGCTTCGTGCCGGGAAGCCCCAGCAGCTTGTGTTCAACGCGGATGATCTCCTCCGCCACAATGTAGTAATCATACTTGATCAGCAGGTCGTAGATCTCGCTCACAAACCCCGCCGTGGAATTTTCTATGGGGAGCACCGCGAAATCCGCCATGCCGTCCGTGATGGCGTCCAGGGCGTCCCGCCACTTGTCCACGTGGAAGGAATTTACCTGTTCCCCGAAATATTTTTTCATCGCCGCCTGGCTGTACGCGCCCTCCACGCCCTGGTATACCACGCGCACGTCCTGCTTCTCAATGGCCTTTACCGGCGTGAAGGGAAGCCTCCCCGCCACACCCTGGCTGGCCAGCATCTGGTACTGCAGCTTGCGGCTGGTGGCCATGAGCTGCATGAACAGCTCCTCCACCCCGTGCCGGTTAAAATCATTCCCGGCCAGCGCCTTCACGGCGGAGAGCTTCTGTTCCTCCCGCTCCCGGTCGAACACTTTTTTCCCGGTCTGCACCTTGTGCTCCCCCACCTGTTCGCAGACATCCATGCGCGCCTCAAACAGCTCCACGATCTGCCTGTCTATCCGGTCCAGTTCTTCTCTTAACTGCGCTAAATCTGCCATACTTACCTCTCATCCGGTTCTGGTTGTATTTCTTGGAAATACCCCGTCTTTTGTTTTCTATATTCTTCCGATTTTATAACATCTTGATTATAGTACATCCCCCTGCGAATTTCAAGCATTTCAAGCCCGCTCCGACTACATCTTCAAACCGCCGCAGTGCGATCCCGCAGAACATTTTTAGTCACAGGAAATCCGACGGAATTTCCTGTGGCAGAAAAAATAGCCCTCCAAATCGGAGGGCGTGTCTAGTTCAGCCATTGAATGAACGCAGTCTTATCTGTATTGTTATATCCTGCATTCCCGTAAAATCGTAAAGTCGAATCACTTTTTGATCCGGTAAGCATCATCATTTTATAGCAATGTCTCTTTCTGCAATTATCTTATGCCATTTTCTTTACCCATGTGCAGAAGTATATTCAGGAACACTGTCAGGAAAAGCTGTCTCTGGAAGAGACCGCCGCAGCGGCAAACACTCATCGAAACCGCGCTACTCCCGCCGTCTCGGCCCCAGATTTCCTTCCTTGAAATGCTTCCGGCACAGTGCCGTGTAACTGTCATTGCCGCCCACAACGATCTGTGCCCCGTCCCGCACGATCTTCCCGTCCTCGGTAAAGCGGGTATTGCAGGAAGCGCCCTGGCCGCACCAGCAGACCGTCTTCAGCTCCTCGATAACGTCCGCCCATGCCAGCAGCCACATGCTTCCCTCGAAGAGCTCCCGGCGGAAGTCCGTCCGCAGGCCGTAGCAGATTACCGGAATCTCCAGATCGTCTACGATATGCACGAACAGCTCAATCTCGGCCTTTTTGCAGAACTGCGCCTCGTCCACGATCACGCAGTCATACTCTCTGATCTGTTCATCGCTCATGGCCATCAGTTCTTCCACATAGATACATTTCTGTTCAAGACCCATGCGGCTGCGGATGACGCCGACATCCCGCGTGTCAATCTTTGGTTTCACAAGCAGTGCCTGTTTCCCGCGCTCATAATAGTTGTACGCCGCCATCAGCGCGTTCGCCGTCTTGGAGCTGCCCATCGCCCCATGTCTGAAATACAATTTCGCCATGATCTGTTTCTCCTTCCCGCATTTTCAAAGTAATATATCCGCAGTAAGATGGTGCTCCCTCGTCAAAAACTGGCGCACTTGGGAATAGCGGCAAACCCAGCTGTCCGATTATATTCTCTCGCCAATTCCGCGCCAGTAAGCGGCCTTGGCGGCGTCCTTCGGCACATGAGTGCTGCCGGTGCTGCACCAGCCGGAGAGCTTCATCATTTCCTCATAATATTCCGACGGCGTGAAGTTTGTTTTATAGGCGTTCAGAATTCCATCCCGATCCTTGAGGGCAACGTCGGCGGCTCCGTTGTCTACTGCTTTATCAAACCAATACAGAGAGGCAAGATCGTTCTTTTCCAGCCCGGCACCCGCGTTGTAGAGCACAGCCAGATAATTCTGAGAGTAGCCGTCGTTTCCAAATTCAGCGGCGGCGCGGAAAAGCTTTGCTGCCGCAGCATACTCTTCCTTGTTAAAGTGGTTCCCCGCAATGGCATACAATTTTCTGCATACTTCAAGATTCACATCCGCGGTTTCCGGATAAACGTGTTTGATGAACCGCTGCATATCGGTATATAACTGCTCCGGCGTCTTTCTGTCGAAGTTTTGGTGGACAAAATCCAAGGAACATTTCAGGCACAGCTTTCCCGCCTGCTCATCTCCAGCCTGTTCGACCTGATGGAACCAATAGGCGGCTTCCATGAAATCCTGCTCTACGCCTTTTCCCTGTGCATACAGGCTGCCAAGATTGTACTGAGCGGTTTCATTCGGCTCAAGCTTCAGAATGTTCTTATACTGGTCAGCTGCGGCCGCATAATCTCCCCTGTCCATTGCCATATCTGCCATCGTTATCATTCTGTCAATGACGTCTTTGGAACTAACACCGGAAGTTCCCTGATTCCCCGCAGAATCAGCTCTAACGGCATTCTCCTTTCCTTCGGGTTTTGCCCCATCTGTTTTTCCTTTTCCAAAAAGCTTGTCAAACAGTCCCATGATCGATTCCTCCCTTTCTTATATGTTTTCTATAGTTGAGTTCATTTTCTTTTGGCAGACTTAAACGTGAAATCCGCTCCGGAATGTCCATATAGGTCTGCATATCGAGAAAACTCTGCGCTGTCAATCCCTCTGGGCTTTTTACTTGCAGACTATCTCGATAATTTCTATATCTCCGTCCACAAGTATTTCAGGGATGGACCCGTGCCCGTCTTCATTTATACCATTCGCCCAATACAGTTCGGCCATGCGCAGATTTTCTTCTTTCGATAGCGTCCCATCAAAGCATTTATAGGCGTCTCCGACAAAGCAATTTCCGTTCGCCCGGATCTTTGCAATTCCAAAAGTCGGCCGTCCAAGGCGGGCAAAATACGTTTCCCACTGCTCGGCTTCTTTATAGGTTTTAGAAACATACAGTGAAGCCATGCGGGATGGATATTGCGAATACTGCTCTCTTCTGACTTCTTCGAGTGCCAGTTCCCTGAGAGCGACATCCACCTCATGGCTTAATTTTACCCCGTTATATTTTTGAGGATTCCGGTAAATATCTTTTACTGCGTCAAGCTGGGCATGTACGCGCTTATATACTCCGTTTGGATGCCGGTCATCCAAAATGATGTGCTCGCCCTTATATTTGGGCACATCAGAGACAACATGATAATAATACATTTGTCCCGCACCTTTCAGTATTCTCTGAATGCTCTTTTCGGAAAGCGAATACTCATTCGCGAGGGATTTTACAGAAATACCGTCCACATGCTTCCGGCATATTTCAGCATTTCTTTCCTGATAATATTGGAGTGTTTTTGTCTGGCTTCCCCAGCTCTTTTTTTCCTTACAAGGGATGTATATGTTTTTTCCGCTTACATACTGCTGAATCGCTGTTATCAATTCTTCGGGCAGAATCTCCTCTGCTCTGAGATAGCTCATGTGATCCTCCTTCTTTTGTGGGGATTCCTCTGAGCTTAATACATGATTTTATTTTAAGCTCAGATTACTGAGCCATAACATATCTTTTCCTCATAAACAATCTGTTCCCTTCGTATTTTTAAAATGATTCTATATGTTTCTTCGGAAAAAAGCAACCCTATCTTTACTTGTAAATGAAATTGTCTTTTTTGTAAATGAAATTGTTCCGGCAGCAAACAGGAATCTATTCCACCGTATAGCCTGCATCCGCAAGCGCTTCCATGGCTTTGCCGTAATTATCCGCTTTTACAAAAATGTAATCTGTGTTGAAGCTGGACACTGCAAATATCCCAATTCTGTTTTCTGCGAGAATAGCCGATATTTTCGATAATATGCCGATAAGGGAAAAGTCAAGAACTCCCTGAATGCGGAATCCCTTCCATCCGTCATCACGGGCAGTCGTATTTTCAGGCGTGTCCGCTGTTTTGCAGACGAGGGACAGTTCTTCGTCCGTCTTCGCGATAAAAGAAAACTCATTATTCAGGGCAATATCTTCTGCACTCGCCACTTGACATACTGTGAAATCATACGGCAGTTTTTTTAATTTCATATCGTCTCCTCTTTCGGAATGTCGGATCTGCGTTTATTCAAAACTATCGTATCGCTCCTGTCCGGCTGTGGACAAAAATAACGATACCTGTCTCTGCTTCCAAATCCTTAATGGCATTGGACAAACTGGGTTGTGAGATGTAAAGTGTCCCGGCCGCCTTTGTAATAGATTTCGCTTCCGCTACGGCTACGACATATTTTAGTTGCTGCAAATTCATTCTGTTCACGACCGATTTTTCTTTGAGTATAACAAAATTGCCATTATCTTTCAAGCACATCTAAAGCAAGAACAGTAATAGCAGCCGCCCCGTTACACCTTCGCATCCCGCAGCGCAGTCTGAAGGCCGGTAAACAGCTCACTGTAACATATAGTCTTTTCCCCAGACCGAAACACAGTGCAATAAAGATTGAGGGGGATCTTTTGCCCCTCATAGTCCACGCACTCGCCATTGTGCGCGAGGATTTCCCCGGCTATTTTTCTTGCATAGCCCTCATCTTCGCTTGCAGTGAGCAGCGCAAACTCATCGCCGCCGATGCGAAATACAAAGTCGTCTTCCCCGGCGGCATTTTCCATCCGCCGCATGGTTTCGAGAATCGCCAGATTCCCTGCCTCACGGGAAATCTCATTGATCGGGATCAGCCGTTCAATATCGCTGCATACAAAATAACAATTTCTTCTGCCCTGAAAAAGGTCGTACAATTCACTGATGTCAAAATTTCTCCGGTTTTTCATATACACATCTCCTGACTCCAAAGGCGTATAAAGCCTTGGGAAAAGTTCCGAAGCCCGGTTCTTCATCCGGTATTCGGAAGGTAGACAGTTCCAAACCTGCCGGAACGCCCGGGTAAACGCCTCATGGCTGGAATAGCCGAATTTCAGCGCCACATCCAGGATCCCAGACTCAGGACATTCCACCAGGAACCTTGCCGCTCTTGTCATTCTCCTCCGGATCAGATAATCCCGCACGGAAATATGATTGACGAAGCGGAAAAGCTTTTCGAGCGTGGACTTTGAGCAATAGCAGGCCTTGGCGATCTCCTCTGTGCGAATATCCGTCTCAAGATGCTGTTCTATGTATTCCAACGCTTTGGCTAAAATCTCCAGATTGTCCATGCTCTCTGCTCCCTATGTCCCATAAACCCGATCGATCGTAACATTAGTATAGCAGAATGTGTTTTGAATGTCTTGATATTTTGGGTAATGTTACCTGTCAATCTTTTTTCAGAAAGGCATTGACATTTATATCGTGATTCGATATAATATATCGCAGTTCGATATATCGAAGTAAGATAGTCTGCAGGATTTATGGATAGTAAAATCAAACGGATCTATGTCCCCATGACCGAAAGTGGTTTCTATATTCTGTATTGTTTGCAGCGGCCGCAGCACGGCTATGGGATCAGTCAGCAGGTCAGACAAATGACAGGCGGGGAGTTGGTCATCAGTGCGGGCACTATGTACGGCACTCTTTCCAAAATGGAGAAGGATGGGCTGATCGCCTTTATGCGGGAGGAAGAAAAGCGGAAATTGTACCAGATTACACCGCTCGGAGCGGAAATTTTGAAACTCGAGATTCATCGTATTGAACGCCTTTACAAAAATAGCAGAGGGGAGAATGTAGATGAGTGACCAAAAGTTGAACATCCGTTTTTTTACGATAGCCGATTATGAGGAAGAAGAAATTTGGCTGCGCCAGGAACATAAAAATGGCTGGAAATTGTTGAAAACATTTCCGCCCTGTTTTTATATTTTCGAGCGCTGCACGCCGGAGGATGTTGTTTATCGGCTGGATTATAAGAATCATACGGAAAACAGCGATTATTTGCAGTTATTCCGGGACTTCGGCTGGGAGTATTTCAACCGCTGTATGGGCTGGCTGTATTTCCGGAAACCTGTCCTGGAGACTGATACAGAACAGGATGCCGAAATCTTTTCCGATGATGTCTCACGTGTTGCTATGGTCAACCACATTGTCCAGACAAGGATCTTCCCGCTCGTGATTATTTTTTTCTGTTGTGTGGTGCCGAATTTTATCATGAGTATAAACAAAAGCACTTCTTTTGCGGATTTTTTTGCAATCCTATTTACGCTATTGTTTTGCCTGTATCTTTATCTTTTCTTTCACTGCGGCTTAAAGCTGCGCAGGTTAAGGAAAAAGTATAGCCAGGGATCATGAATCCGCTCCTTCAGGATGGAACCTGTCTGCGGAAATACGGTCTTGCGCCTTTTATACTTTGCCTGTACATCAAACAGCACGCGGAACGATACCGTCATTTTTTACTCATAAACGACCTCCCAATATCCGTTTTTATTCGCACCATGCCGTATGATCCGGCCTTCTTCTTTCAGCTTTGCAAGGATACGCTGGGCCTGTCTCTGCGTAATGCCCATCGATACGGCAAGCATATTGGCCGACATTTTTCCATCCTGTTTTAATAATGACAACACTTTATCTTCATTTGTTACGACATTTGTTGCGACATTTATTGCGACATCTTTGTTTCTATGCGTTTCATTGATTTCTTTCAGAGCGTCGCGTATCATAACCAGCATAAACTCCACGAACTTTGTGAAATCGTCAGCTTTATCCGCGCTCTGAAGCGCCTCATAATACTTTTTCTGATTCTCATGTACGAGCGTCTCCACCGGAATCCACGCAAAAACCGCTTTCCATTTCTGCAGGATCAATGACTGCCACAGTCTGCCTGTTCGCCCATTTCCATCAGAAAAGGGATGAATAAACTCAAACTCATAATGGAAGATGCAGGACTTTACAAGTGGATGATATTTACTCTGTTTTAACCATGTAAAAAGCTGCTGTATCAGATCCGGCACATATTTTGCCGGCGTTCCAGCATGAATCAATTCATCCCCGGCATACACACCCACATTGCCGCTCCGAAAGCTACCTGCTTCCTTCACAAGTCCTTCCATCATAATCTTATGGGCAAGCAAAAGATTTTTGACGCTGTACGGATCAAAAGCTGATATTCGTTCATATGCCTCATAAGCATTCTTTACCTCCCGAATATCTTGTGGCGGACCCAATATACGTCTGCCGTTAATCACATCCGTTACCTGCTCCAGCGTGAGTGTATTGTGTTCAATCGCAAGGGATGAATAAATCGTTCTAATCCGACTCTCACGCCGTAAAACCGGATTCGGACGCAGGGCATCATAAGCGGCTATCATACCCACATATTCGCCGATCTCAACAATTAAATTCGTTATTTTTTCCGTCATTGTAAAGGGCGGCTGGTAAATTTCATTCATCATATTTTTCCCCTTATCAGTGCAATTTCAAACATGAATCATTACCAATGCACAAATTCTCCGCCGATGACTCCGCGGGCACTGCTATCTGACAGAATACCATATTTGTCAGGATGTCTGTATTTATCGCCCATAATGTCGTTGCTTCTGTGAGTCCTGAGACGGTCTAAATCGAGTTCGGCGACATAGACACCGGGAGTGCCCGGGGCCTCAAACACACACATATCCCTGACTCCGTCGGGCTGCCATGGAACGCCGTCAAAAAGCATAGAGCCAATCTTGACTGTCCCTCGCCCGAAATCTAACTCTGCGGTGTAGAAATCTTCCCCGCCGTCCAACACGTTTTCCAGATCAAATGCGCAGGTATGCACTTTGGAATAGTGAAGGATCTCTCTGCCTGTTCGATCAAAATAAATAATCGTACCCATCGCTCCACATCTCCGGGAAAAGAGCGATGTCCGCCCCCTTTTCCTTTGCTTCTATACAGGCCTTTTTCCCTGTCGAAAAATTTTCATCGAGACTTTTTCCTGGCAGAATCTGCAGAAATGCTATTTTAAGGTTCATATCACGTTCTCTTGCTCCCCAAAGTAAATTGACTTGCGCTGCGCAAAATTATACAATAGCAGAATGGAAATCTAACGGTTCATTTCATCAACGATCTCTGCGGGTTTCACGGTCATTTCTACCCATGCGGGAATAAAGCCGCTCTTAACTGCGTTTCGGATCGACCTGATATTGGACCACGCCGTACAGTAAAACGGCACTTTTCCCCTGTTTAGGATTTCTTTTGCGAGTTTGCTGGTCAGCGCACAGGCGATCCCCTGCCGTCGGTATTCCGGCAAAACATCCACGCCAATCTGCCACATTTCTTCGCAGTCGGCGGAGCAGGCAGCAAATCCGACCAGCCTGCTTCCCTCATAGGCCCCGACGCCAAGAACATCCAAATGTCGGCGATCCTTACAAAGCGCATTGCTCCATTCCGGCAAATACAGCTCCCCAAAGTCTTCCTGCTTCAGTATGCGCGTTTCATAAGCACACGAAAGATCCGGGATCCGGCTCACATCCGGCAGATAATACTCCGCCATAAAACAAATTTTATGTCCCTTTTGCGCCAGACGCTCGTTCAACCAGTGTAAATTTGGCGTTTCAAAACATTCGTAAAATCTAAATTTTTTCACATACTCAGATACCAAGTCCAGGGTTTCGCCTGCGGAAGCTGCCACGACGTTATTTCCATAGGAGACAAAGTTGCAGGTAATCGGCTCCTTATAATATTTTCGGGCATTCTTTCCCAGCTTAAAGGCAAGGACAACATTGTTATCCGTCTTAAAATCCTCCGCACAGCATCCAATGTCCTCTGCGGACTGGCGCATGGCAATTTCCATCATTTCACGATTCGTCATATAGATTCCTCCAATTTAATCGGTTTATCAGATTCTAACTGATCCCTCATGGCTATCATTGAAAAATCAGCCATAATAATTCATACAATATACTGCTCTTATTTCAGCTGGAACTGAAATCTTTCCCACACTATATGATGCACATGATCCCATATATGATCACGCATGCCAGGACACTGGCTATACTTATTTTATTTGTCCGGTACTCTGTTTCCGCAGGATTCCATTTTTTTATCTGATTGCTTTCCAGGAAAAAACCGCCTGTCACGGTCAGTACACCTAAGATCAATAACCCTCCCAATTTGATGGCCGGTGCCGTATTATTTTCTATTCCCTTCCCTTCGAAAATCAACGCCGTCAGCATCAGTCCAGCAAATACGAATAGGATATATATCGCTGTTACCGGGACACTGCGCATAGCGCGTTTCTTATCTTCATCGTTTTTATATATTTTGTCTATCATCTTATAATTGCACATAAAAATCGATGCCGCAAAATTCAATATATAGGCAAGCATCAATAACCCGTTTATCCAACTGATCCGCAGATTCATGCAGCTTACGGCACATAGCAGAAAGATATACACGGTCGTTATCATTTCAATCTGTAACTGTATCTGTGTCAACAGTTTTTTTACTTCATGTATATGATATTCTGTCTTGCCATCAAACCCCGCAATGGTAACGAACGAATCGTTTTTTATCGCATTGGAAAGATAAATATGTAAAAACAATTGAATCGGGCAGTATAATAGAAAAACACAGATAAGTGTTCCTCCGCTAAAGCATCCCGAAAATATACTTACTATGATATACACAATGATACATAAAGTTGAGATGCCAATAAAAATCCATGATTTTTTATCCGCTGGATTTTTGGGATTATCAAGCGGCTCTTTTTCCTCTGTTTTTCCGAGTAATGCCTCAACCGTTATTTCAAACAGCCCTGCCAATTTGATCAGGTTTTCTGAACTGGGCATTGAAATATTGTTTTCCCATTTTGTTACTGCCTGACGGCTGACTCCCATGTATTCCGCAACCTTTTCCTGGGACATGCCCAGTTTTTTGCGATAGCGTGCAATGTTTTCGCCTAATAAGTTTTCATCCATGTCATTTTCCTCCATAGAATTGATAGCACGAACATAGCATTTTTTTCAATTGCAAGCTACCAACTATATGGCAACTATTGGTTGCAGTTTGATTTATCGTCCGCCCAGATTCTTTTCTTTTTCAAAAAACGCTTATTTGTTCAATATAACACTCGTCCTGGCAGCTTCGCCCCTGGTTTTTCAGCAGCAGTGGAAATTCACTGTAAAATTTCATTCCATTGTTTTTTAACACCTGGCCAATATTCTGGCGTTCCGGCGGCGTCACACGCTCCCTTACCCAGCGCAGGCTCCATTGACTGTCAATCTCTCTTTTCCCTTTCTTGATAAAATCAGAAAGAATCATTGTCGTTTCCGTACTCTTTACATTATCCGGAATCTCAATCCTATATGTTTTTTCAATCTCATCATAATATAAATATCCAACCGTTTTATCCTCATATGCTCTATTCTTGATTGCAAATTTGTACATACCTTTCCCATCTCCCCCAGATCATTTCCCATATTTTGTTCAGATGTTCTTCCGGCAAAACTGCATCCAGATCCCCAATCATTTTTTCTCTGTCAGTTTCCTGCAGAGCACCATCGAATATCCTCCGATCTCTTGGAAGGAAACGTAAATTATACTCCAGGGATTTTGAGCCTATAAAACTCTGTACTGCCCTGTCAGCGAATAGATCGAACTTCTGAATGTCTGTTATATCATAGCAAGAAAAGAGCAGTGAAACTCCGTGATCGAAAAGAGGGGCAGGCCTCGCGGCATCGTCCTCATCTATAAGAATCTCAATATTCGCGCCATGCCGATCCCGGTTGCAGATCAGATAGTCCACAGCCATCATCTGGTCAAAATAATCCTTCCACCCCATACGGCGTGCAAAATCAAGAGGTTTCTCATCCTTCTTTCGGTTTAATTCATAATAAACATCAAACGGCTGTTTATATTCTTTTTCTTTTCGGAAGTTGGCAGATCTGTTAACGTAAGTTTCTCTCTCCTGTCCATCAACAGAAATCATCGCATGAACCAGCTGGTACTGTAAATGCTCCGCTTTTAAAATATCCAACAATCGTGAGACAACAAGTTCATTCACACACTCATGTCCAAAAATTCCTCTGTAACTATCATAATTTGACAATTTGTAATAGTATCTCTGTCCATCCTGCTCCTCATATGCTTTTAAAAAACATCCAGGAGTCCCTGGGGACATTTTTGTATCCGTCCAATCCAGATATTTCAGATCCTGAAGTTCCTTTACGAAATCCATTCTGCCTCCTCCTTTCTTCCAAATCCTTCCATGTATTTTAATATCTGCGCATTTTGGAATTTGATTCACACCAGCTTTTGCTTTTTTGAGTATATCAAAAACATGACCGGCTTTCAACCACATCTGATGCATTCCGCACCAGTAAATCTGATGCATTCCGCGCCTGTAAACCGCCTATAAAAACTCCACCGTCTTTGTGGCAATCTGTTCGCGGAAACGCACATCGTGTTCTACAAACAGCATGGTCGGCTGATATGCGAGCAGCAGATTTTCGATCTGCATGCGCGAGAAAACGTCAATGTAGTTCAGCGGCTCGTCCCAGATGTACAGGTGTGCGGGAGTAAGAAGGCTCGCCGCGATCAGCACCTTCTTTTTCTGTCCTTCGGAATAATCCTCTATATTCTTCCGAAATTGCACCCGTTCCATATCGAGCTGCCGCAGAATCGCGCAGAACAGGCTTTCGTCCAAGCCATGCGCCCTGCAAAATGCCTGAATGCTTCCTTTCAGCATGGATGTGTCCTGGCTGATGTAGGAAATGACCAGCCCGGCCGCCGTCTCGCAGACGCCGGATTCTCTTACTGGAAGCTGCGCACCGTTTCTTTGCAGCCCCGGCAGAGCGCACGCTTCCCGGGCTTCTTCGCCCATCCCTGCTCTCTGCAAGATCAGCTTGATCAGGGTGGATTTTCCGCACCCGTTTTCCCCGTGAAGCGCCACCCGCTCTCCCTGCATCAGGTCGAAGGTCAGATTGGAAAATGCCGGGCGGGCCGATCCCTCATAGGCAGCCGTAAATTCGCGGACATGGATCAGCCGTTCCCTGTGATGGCGCAGGGGCATAAGCTTCAGCTCCACCGGTTCTTCCAGGTCGGCGAGCAGTCCTTCTTTTTCCTCAATCTCCCTCCCGATTCTTTTTTGTAACTGTGATACCCGGCTCTGCATTTTCTTGGTCTTCGCCCCAATATATGCGCGGGTGCTTATTGAGCGGTCGTGTTCTTTCACAGGATCAAACCCGATTTTGGTCCGTTCATTTTGATCCGCCCACTGTGCTTTCTGCGCCGCGGACTGCCTCAGCTTACCGATTTCTTTGATATGCTTTTCATTCTCCGCGCGCGCAAACTGATCCCTGCGCTGTTTGTTTTCCCACCAGACCGAAAAATTGCCGTTCTGCACGTCGATGCTTTTTCGGTTTAACACCAGCACGTGATCCGTACAGGCGTCCAGCAGATCCCGGTCGTGGGACACCAGGATAAAGCCTTTTTTGGACGCCAGATAATTTTTCACATTTCCCCTGGATTCCTGATCCAGATGATTTGTCGGCTCATCGATCAGCAGAAAATCATTCTCCCTGGAAAACAGGACCGCCAGCATAACTTTCGTGCGTTCCCCCGGGCTCAATGTGTGAAACGGGCGGTACAAAACCTCCGCGTTTTCCCGCAGCTGATCCAGCTCCACGAGGACGCGCCACGGCTCGCACCCCGCCTTCCACTGTTCCAGAAGCTCCGCGGCCGGAAGCTGCAGCTGCTCCGGTGTGACCGCATAAGGAAAATAGTCGAATGCGGAGGATGTGATTATGCTTCCGCTATACGCATATTTTCCCAGCAACAAGTTTAAAAACGTGGTCTTTCCTTTCCCGTTGCGCCCTAAAAAACCGAGCTTCCAGTTTGTGTCGACGGCAAAAGAGACGTCCTCAAAAATATTGTCAAAACTGCCCTCGTATGCAAACGTCAAATGGTCCACAAGTATCTGCGCCAATGTCATCTCTCCCTTCTTCGGTCCCATAAAAAAAGAACCGTTCGTCGCCAAACAGTTCTATTACGCATCATAACCATACAGGGAGAGCCTGTGATCTTTTTATTTCTATATATTCTATATACGAAAAAGAGAGCGGTTATGAGAACATAATCCACTTTTGGCGGCATGAGATCATTTTGTCTTCATGTGATCAAAAGTAAATTATCTCCTCATCTTTCCACCCCTTTCATTTACTGCCGAAATTATAACACAGGACAAAATAGCCTGTCAATCCGCATTTCACTTTTCATTTTCATTTTTATAATAGCAATATCTGATATGCCTATTTTTTCTGAAACACAAGCCCGGTATGATCCTGTATGTAACGCCAAAACTCATCTGTTTCTTTTCCTATATAATAGGAAACCTCATAACCGATTGTCTTGCCATTTTTCAGTCGAAAAAAGCACTCCGTTGTCAGAGAAGCATCGCTGCTGCGATGGTGTTCCACATAATGTCCCAGGGCTTGCCAGGATAAACCATACGCCTCGATATCGTCCAGCGAAAACGTATCTTCTCTATTTTCCCATTTTCCCACTTTCCTGCCGTTTACCAGCTCCTTACTGACACGCCGTATGAGCACTTTCCCATCTCCATATTGAATCCAATGGGTACGGTAGATCCTCATCCCGCCGTAAATTCCAAACAAAAGGAACAGGATCGCAAAAACAATAGAAAAGATGATCCCGTCCATACCCATTTTATTTTCCAGGAAATTGTTTATGGCCAAAAGGATAATGATAATGTCCGGCACGATGGAAAGTGTCAGACTAAATATGACCGCTCCTTTTGCGCGCAGTGTTTTCATACCGCATTCCTTTCCCATTTTCTCCATAAGTTCCGGGTTTCTCAGATACGTAATGTCACAGGTTGAAAACATCTTTTAAATACACAGCCCATCCGCCTGTCACAAAAACACATAGAACAGCGAGCGCGATATACCATGCTGTATGCGCAAGAAACAGAAACCTGCCTTTCCTCCGTGTTTTCCGGAAAATATATATGTGGGAAGGCAATGCAAGCATCAGCCATATCAGCAGCTCGATACAGCCTAAAAATACAGAAACGCTTCTGTCCGGGCCCAGATCATAGCCATACCCTTTTGAATGCCCGGTAATATCAAGGTAGATCAGCTCAAAACATATCGGAAATGAGAAGGCGACAATGCTTGTCCAAAGAAAATTTAACCCATATATGACTTTATCTTTCATATTTTAAATACCTTTTATGCTTTCTTCAGGAAACCGACTCCAAGGGGATATGGCCCGGTATGAACAGCGATCGTGGCACCGATCTGGTACATCTGGATCTGTTCCGCATCCAGAACTGCGCGGAACCTTTCTTTTACCTGTGCAAGAAAATCCTCCGCTTCTTTGATGTCGTAACCGAATCCCACGTCCACCACGTAGTCCGCCATGTTTTCTCCGGCGGCCACCAGCGATTTTATGTGATTGTCCAGCAGATTCATCACTGCTTCCAGCGATTTTCTGCGGCTACGCGGAATCCCGGATGAGAAGATCTCCCCCTCTTTCAGTGTGATGAGCGGTTTGATGCCCAGCACGGAGGATGCGATGCCGGAGAGCTTTCCGATCCGTCCCCCGTGTTTTAAATAGGCCACGTTCCCGACCGTGAAAAAAATCCTGCCTGTTTCCCGGATGTCCAAAAGACGCCGGACGGCTTCTTCGTAAGGCACGCCCCGATCCCGCAGCTTTGCCGCTTCCAGCACATACATACCCTGCAGGACAGTGTCCATCATGGAATCAATGACTTGTATTTTCGCGTCCGGGTACGTCTCCAGCAAAATATTTCTGGCATTCATCGCCGCCTGGTAGGAACCGCTGAACTTTACGGTAATGCAGATACAGATAATGGGGATCCCCTGTTTTACATACTTTTCAAAGGAATCGATGTAATCTTCCACCGACGGAAGGGATGATTTCGGGAAAACAACATTTTCCTTTTCCACCATCAAGTCGTAAAACTTCCGTATGGGCATTTCCTCTATTTCTTTATAGTAAACCTTTTCGTCAAAAGAGACGTAAAAAGGAACCACCTCTACCCCCATATCTTTTGCCAGCTGCTCCGGCAGGTCGCATGACCCGTCGCTGATGATCTGATACATAAAACTCTCTCTCTTTCCTGTGCTGCAAATCCTCATAATTTAGTTTTGGTTATCTTGTTACATAGTTTATTTTACTACATGTTGCAGATTTTGCAAGCTGTTTTATCATAGTTTCTTCTATTTTGTTCCAATTCATGCTCCCGTTTTTTATGCCGTAATCTCCCGTTTTTTATGCAGCAATCTTTTCTTGCTTTTTTCCGATGCGCGGAATATGATAAGGAGTGTAAAATCAAAAATCCGCAAACACACGGGGAAGAGCAGGGCGCACCGCAACACCGCAGCATCCGGCGGACGCCCGATCTGGATATTCCCGTGCGGTCACCGGAAAGGCGGGACACGAAAGCCGGAATATTTACCCGATCAAACTGAGACTTCGATGAAGGCATGAGGAGGAGATTATATGGATCAACATTCGGAATTGAACATAGAACTGCAGGACACGGAGTGGCCGTTTGTCTGCACGGATCACGACAGGGAAATTGTCCGGGCGATTGTTTTTGACGATCAGGGGTATTATTATTTTGTAAGGGCAACGCGGGATGATGATTTCGGCAGAGCCGAACTGATCGAGACATCCGGTGGCGGCGTGGAAAGCGGAGAGGATCTCATTACCGCCATCAAAAGAGAATTGAAAGAGGAACTTGGGGCCAAAGTCCAGATCCTCTGCAAAATAGGGGTCGTGAGCGATTACTATAACCTGATCCACAGGCACAACATCAACAATTATTATCTCTGCAGGCTCTGCTCGGTTGGAGAAAAGCATTTGACGGAGCAGGAAATAGAAAGTTATCATTTGACCACTTTAAAATTGACCTACGAGGAGGCGCTACAGGAATATGAAAGATGTTCCGCGACAAAATTGGGAAGGCTCGTCGCGAACAGAGAAGTGCCGATCTTACAGAGAGCAAAGGAACTGATCAAAAAATGAGAAAAAATGATTATCCCTACCTCTACGAAACCCATATGCACACCCGGCCGGGAAGCGCCTGCGCGCACAACTCCGGCGCAGAGATGGCAGCGGCGGCTCATCTTATGGGCTACGCTGGGATCATCATCACAGATCACAACTGGGGCGGCAACACCGGCATCGACCGGTCGCTGCCCTGGGAGCAGTGGGTGGATGAATTTACGGCAGGCTACCGGGAAGCCCTGGCATACGGGCAGGAGCACGGTCTCGACGTGTTCTGGGGATATGAGGCAGGATACCAGGGCACGGAGTTTCTGATCTACGGGATCACACCGGACTGGCTGAAGGCGCACCCTGAGATCCGCAGCGCCGACGTAAAGGAGCAATATCATCTGGTTCACAAAGGCGGGGGCATGGTCATCCATGCCCATCCGTTCAGGGAGGCCGGGTACATTCCGAAGATACGCCTGTACCCGGAATATGTGGACGGCGTGGAGGGGATCAACGCGGCCCACTCTTCCAGCCAGAAAAGCAGCCATCACAACCCGGAATACGACCGCCGGGCAATCCGCTATGCCAACGAGCATGGTCTTCCGATAACCGCCGGTTCGGACATCCACACGGCAGATCTGCCGGGAGGCGGCGTCGCCTTTAAGCGGCGTCTTACATCCGTGCAGGATTACTGTAAGGCGATCCTCGGCGGGGAGGACTATGTGCTGACCAACGGCGACGCTGTATTCGATAAGAAGGGGAACCTGCTCTATCCTATTTAGAAAACGAGGAGTCTATCTCGCTCATCGCTTTCGCCAGTATTTCCTCCGCGTCATTGCCTTCTATATCCAAATATCTCGCGCAGATCAACTCTGTTTTTGGGATACCGAACATATTCTTTGCCAAATAGTCGATATAGTCAAAACTAAATCTTGGATTATATCTTCCGCCGGCCGTCGTAACATAGTACAGCTTCTTTGCCCTGCACAAGCCCTGGGGACATCCCTCTGCATCATATTTCGAAACGATGCCTATGCAGTAAATATTCTCTAAATATGTTTTTAAAACAGCAGGAAACTGGCCGTCCCAATATGGGGCTGCTATTACGATGAGATCGGCCTGCGCAAACTGCTTGGACAGGTCAAAAATGTGATCGCTGTAATTTTTCTCTGCAATCTGGGCCTCACGGTAATTCAGCCGCTCTTCGTCAAGCGGCTTCAGCTCCATGTCCGTCAGTTTGACTTCTTCAAAAGCGCCCAATTTATTCAATAAGGCTTTTGCTAACCTGTTTGTTCTGGATTCTATTCTCACAGATGCATTCAAATATAAGACCATTCTGCACCTCCGTAAATTTTTTTGTCTGTCTTTCCAATCATATATACCTTGCCGTCCGGCCCCAAGCGGCTCCCCGGCTTCTGACGCCGCCGGGTTCAATGGCGCTGCACGATCTCGCCCTGTCTTTTGTAGATGCTTCCCGGCGCGATCACGCCGCGCACGCAGGACACCGGATAGATCTGGGAGCCCTTCCCCACCACGGTGCCCGGGTTCAAGACGGAATTACAGCCCACCTCCACGTTGTCCCCCAACATGGCTCCGAATTTCTTCAGGCCGGTGGCGATCTGTTCCTCCCGGTCTTTTACCACCACCAGGGTCTTGTCGGACTTCACGTTGGATGTGATGCTGCCAGCGCCCATGTGGGCCCTGTACCCCAGGATGGAATCTCCCACATAGTTGTAGTGCGGCACCTGCACGCGGTTGAACAGCACCACGTTTTTCAGCTCCGTGGAGTTTCCCACCACAGCCCCCTCGCCCACGATGGCGCTGCCGCGGATGAACGCGCAGTGGCGCACCTCCGCCTCCTTCCCGATGATGGCCGGGCCGTTTACAAACGCCGTGGGCGCTACCTTTGCGGTTCTGTGCACCCACACGTTCTCCCCGCGCTTTTCATATTCTTCCGGGTTCAGCTTTGCCCCGAGCTTCAGGATAAACGCGCCGATCTCGGGAAGCACCTCCCAGGGGTATGTGTGGTCTTTGAATAAGTCCTTCGCGATCGTCTCCTCCAGCGTATAAAGATTACAGATTTTTGCCGTCTCCATCCTAACTCTCCTTTTTAATTCTTTTTTTGATCGGCCTTCTCCTGCCGCGTCTCTTTTGCGGACCTGCGGGCGGAAGAAGCCGGTTGTTTGTAATACTGCGCCGCCTCGTCGAAAACGGCGTAAAACTGCGCCCGGTAGTCGGCGTTCATCACGCTCTCGGTGCGGCTGCGGATGAAATGGTTCAGCTTCGCCATATATTCGTCCGGCGAGATGGTCCCCTCCGCCACGTAGGTAAGCCCCTTCTCCCAGCTGGCCGTCAGCTCCGGGTTTAAAAGGGACCGTATGGAGCCCCGCACCACGTCGAAGATCAGCTCTCCCAACAGGGTGGGTGTGAGGATCTGGGTCTTTTTGTTCAGGGCGATGTAACTGTTCCCGATGAGCTTTTTCAGGATCTCCGCCCTGGTGGCGCTGGTGCCGATGCCGCTTCCGCGGATCTGCTCGCGCAGTTCTTCGTCCTCTATCAGCTGTCCGGCGTTCTCCATGGCCAGGATCATGGAACCGGAATTGTAGCGCTTCGGCGGGGTGGTCTCCCCCTCCCGCACTTCCAGCTTCTGCACCTCCAGCTCTGTCCCTTTTCTCAGGCTTCCGAGAGCCTGGAGAAAATCCATGTCCAGCTGTTCTTCCTTATTGGCCTTCGTGCCGGACACTTTCAGGTAGCCCTCCTCCTCCAGCACCTTGAAGGAGGAAAAGAATTTCTCGCCCCCTATGAGCGTGACCAGGCTGATCTTCCGGTACACCGCCGGTGGGAAAAAGATGGCCAAAAATCTTCTGGCGATCAGCTCATACACCTTCTGCGCCTGGGGCGAAAATCTCGGCAGAGCATTCAGTCCCTGGCCCGTGGGGATGATGGCGTAGTGGTCGGTAATCTGCTTGTCGTCCACATAGCGGGAGCGGCTGATGATGCGATGGCTCCCCCTGGACAGCACCTCGGAGGCGTATGCGCCCACCGGGCTAAATTCCCGCAGGCCACGGATGTTTTTCTCGATCTCCTTCGCCACCGCCGTGGACAGCACTCTCGCATCCGTGCGCGGGTAGGTTACCAGCTTTTTCTCGTACAGCTCCTGCACCGTGCGCAGGGTCTCGTCCGGGCTGATCTTAAACAGGCGCGAGCACTCGTTCTGAAGCTCCGCCAGGTTGAACAAGAGCGGCGGATATTTATTCTCTTTTTTCCGCTCGATGCTCTGCACTGTCCCCTTCAGGGGCTGGACCGCGCACAGGGCGTCGATCAGCGCCTGGGCGTCGGCGCGCTCCCGGAAGCCGTTTTCTTTGTACAGCTTGGGGGAACCCTGATAGGCGGAGCCCTCCACGGCGCGGAACTCTCCCTCAAACTCCCCGCCGTGCCGCAGAACAGCCACCACGCGGTAGAAGGGCGTCTTCACGAACTGGCGGATCTCACGCTCCCTGCGCACCACCATGCCCAGGACGCAGGTCATCACGCGGCCCACGGAGATGACCGTGCGGTCCGCGTTCAGGTAGCTGGAGATGGTGCTCCCGTACTTCAAGGTGAGCAGACGGGAAAAATTAATCCCCATCAGGTAATCTTCTTTTGCGCGCAGATAGGCCGCGTCGGCGAGATGGTCGTACTCCGAGAGATCTTTCGCCTCGCGGATCCCCCGCATGATCTCCTCCTCCGTCTGGGAGTCGATCCACACGCGCCTGCGCGTTTTCGCCGCCCGGTCCACCTTCGCCTGCTGCTCCACCAGCCGGTAGATGTATTCTCCCTCCCGCCCCGAGTCGGTGCACACGTAGATCGTGTCCACATCCTTCCGATTCAAGAGGCCGCTCACGATCTTAAACTGCTTTGCCACGCCGGGGATCACTTCGTAGAGAAATTTTTCCGGTAAAAAAGGAAGTGCAGCAAGGCTCCACTTCTTATATTTTTCATCGTACGCCTCCGGATAGCTCATGGTTACCAGGTGGCCCACACACCAGGTAATGATCACATGGTCCCCCTCCAGATATCCGTCGTGCCGCACGGTATTCACTTTCAGCGCTTTGCAGAACTCCTGCGCCACGCTGGGTTTTTCCGCAATGTATACAGCTTTTTTCATAATATCCCATTCTTTCCGCCCATGCCGGGCATCGAACGCCGCCGCGAAAAGCCCTTAGATGCGCAGGCTCCGGCCGCAGAACAGACGCCGCCCGCCCCAGAAGCAGGCCACGCCGAGAGCCGCCAGCAGAACGCAAAACGGCAGCACCGCCAGGGACGCGTTCGCGAACATCGCCTGCCGGAACAGGCTGAACACGGTTATGTACTGCAGAAAAAACAGCTGCGGCGGACCCAGGTAATAGGTCAGGTAAACAATATAGAAAAGAACCAGCGGACCGGCCCCCGCCATCCAGTAAAAAAGGGGTTTTTCCGTCCTGCCCATGCAGGAGATCAAAAAGCACCAGCCCCCCGTGAAAAGATGCAGGCACATGCCGCCCAGGTTCAGGACGATGTAGGTGTTCCCGTTCCAAACCCCCGTCAGATCGTAGACATGGGTCACACAGCCGTACAGCAGGGACAGGGCAAACAGGAAGAACATGTTGATTACCAGAAAGCCCGCCTTTGTGGTAATGACCTGCGCCGGGCTGACGCTGGCGGAGAGCAGGAAATCCATGGTCTTATCCGCCTCGCACTTTCTCACGACCTCATGGGCAAGCACGATCTGCATGGCCATGGGGACGATTACCACGGGAATGGTGTCCCAGAAAATATCGGAAATCTGCATCAGGCGCATGGCCCGGATGACCGTGGCCAAGAGCAGGCTGAAAAACTGGCAGGCATAGCAGACGAGGATCGCTTTTTTATTGATGAGAAAATCCTGCTTCAGGATTGGGATACTAAGCATACACTTCTCCTCCGTAGATATGCACAAACGTCTCCTCCAGACTCAGGGGAACCGGCTCGATGCTCGTGACATAGTATTTGGAGAGCGCGCGCAGAAGCGGCAGCAGTTCGCCCTGGATGGAGACCACCAGGTTGCGGTCCTTCATGCTCTTGATCTCAAAGGGTTCGCTGGAAAATTCCATGGCCGCCCGGCTGCTGCCGAACTGCACCAGATAGCGGCGGAACATGTTCTCCCGCACATTCTCGATGTCCCCCAGGTACACCATGTTCCCCTTGTCCAGAAGGCCCACGCGGTCGCAGGTAAGATCCGCGATGTCCACCGTGTCCGAAGTGAGCAGAACCATCTTGCCCTTCTCCTTCTCCTCCAGGATCAGGTCCACCAGCACGCTCCTGGCCTTGCTGTCCAGGTTGCGGAAAGGATCGTCCAGCAGGATGACCGGCGGGTTGTGCATCATGGCGCACACCAACCCGGTTTTCTGCACACTAGCGCTGGTCATGGAGCCGATTCGCTCGTCCACCTCCAGATCCAGCTTCTTCGCCAGGCGGAACAGGTATTCCATGTTCTTCATTCCTCTGAGCTCCGCGTTGGAGAGCAGAAACTGCCTTCCCGTCAGGGCGGACGGAAGGGCGATCTTATCCGGCAGATACCCGATGTCCCTGTGGAGGGCGATGCCCATGTTCACGCAGTCCTTGCCGTTGATGGCGCACCTGCCCTTGGTCGGCAGCTCAAATCCCATGAGCATGCGAAGGGCGGTGGACTTTCCGGATCCCGGGGATCCCACCAGCCCGAAGACCTCGCCCTCTTCCACCTCAAATGAAAAATCGGATATTCCCCCGCCGCCCTCATAGCGTTTTGTCAGATTCTTAAACCGTATCATTTATGCTTCCTTACTATTGATATATCCCAGCTTTGTCAGGCACTCCGCGCACAAAATGCCGCCGCCCGCCGCGCCGCGCACGGTATTGTGGGAGAGTCCCACAAATTTGTAGTCGTACACAGTGTCCTCGCGCAGTCTTCCGATGGAGATGCCCATGCCGTTCTCGTAGTCCACATCCAGTTTTACCTGCGGGCGGTTGTCCTCCTCCAGGTACTGGATGAACTGCTTCGGCGCGCTGGGCAGCGCAAGCTCCTGGGGCAGCCCTTTAAAGGAAGTCAGCTTCTCGATCAGCTGCTCCTTTGTGGGCTTTTTGCGGAACTTCACGAACACCGCCGCCGTGTGGCCGTTCAGCACCGGCACGCGGATGCACTGGCAGGTAATGACGGGCTCCGACGCCTTCACGATTACGCCGTCTTTGATCTCGCCCCACAGGCGCAGGGGCTCCTGCTCGGATTTTTCCTCCTCGCCGCCAATGTAGGGGATGACGTTCTCCACCATCTCCGGCCAGTCTTTGAAAGTCTTTCCCGCCCCGGAGATGGCCTGGTACGTGGTGGCCACCACCTCGTAGGGCTCAAACTCCCTCCACGCGGTAAGGGCCGGCGCATAGCTCTGGATGGAGCAGTTGGGCTTTACCGCCACGAAGCCCTTTGTGGTTCCCAGACGCTTTTTCTGAAATTCGATTACCTGGAAGTGCTCCGGGTTGATCTCCGGCACCACCATGGGCACGTCCGGCGTCCATCTGTGGGCGCTGTTGTTGGACACCACCGGGGTCTCCGTCTTCGCGTATTCCTCCTCGATGGCGCGGATCTCGTCCTTGGACATGTCCACCGCGGAGAACACGAAGTCCACCGTGGACGCCACCTGCTGCTCATCGCTCACATTCATCACAACCAGCTTCTTTACCGCCTCCGGCATGGGCACATCCAGCTTCCATCTGCCGCCCACGGCCTCCTCGTAGGTTTTGCCCGCGCTGCGCGCGCTGGCCGCCACAGTGGTCACTTCAAACCACGGATGATCCTCAAGAAGCGCGATAAAGCGCTGTCCTACCATTCCGGTTGCTCCCAAAATACCGACTCTCAGCTTTTTGTTCATAATTTCCTCCTCATATTCTCCTATAAAGTCTTTCTGTCTGTTTTTCGCCGCGCTTCATCCTTTGCTATGCGGCCCCGGCCTTCCTGGGCGCGGCCGTTTGCGCTTCTACGCTTCGCCCGGCCCGGCGGCCGTATCCAGGTATTTTCTGTACGCCGCGATGGCCTGTTTCATGGCCTCGCCGGACGGCGCGCCGACGGTCTTTCGCTTTTCCACGCAGGTTTTCAGGCTGATCGCCTCGTAGATGTCCTCCTCAAACGCCGGGCTGACAGATCGGAACTCCTCCAGAGTCAGATCGTCCAGCGCGATGTTTTTTTCTATGCAGAGCAGCACCAGGCGCCCCACAATGCCGTGCGCATCGCGGAACGGCACGCCGTGATTTACCAGATAATCCGCGGCGTCGGTGGCGTTTGTGAATCCCTGCTTCGCGCTCTCTTCCATGCGCTCCCTGCAAAACTTCATGGAGGCCAGCATGCACGTGAACAGGCGGACGCACGTTTTTACCGTGTCCAGCGCGTCAAACGTGAGCTCTTTGTCCTCCTGCATGTCTTTGTTGTATGCCAGGGGAAGCCCCTTCATGGTGGTAAGGATGGCCGTCAGCGCGCCGTAAACGCGCCCGGTCTTCCCGCGGATCAGCTCCGCGACGTCCGGGTTCTTTTTCTGCGGCATGATGCTGCTGCCGGTGCTGTAAGCGTCCGACAGTTCCACGAACCGGTATTCATTGCTGTTCCACAGGATGATTTCCTCGCAGAATCGGCTCAGGTGCATCATGACGGTGGACGCCGCCGCCAGAAGCTCGATCACGTAATCCCGGTCCGCAACCGAATCCATGCTGTTTAAGGTGGGCCCGTCAAAGCCCAGAAGCTTTGCCGTGTACGCCCGGTCCAGCGGATAGGTGGTGCCGGCCAGCGCCCCGCTTCCCAGGGGGCAGGTGTTCATCCTGCGGTATATGTCCGCCAGGCGGCCGCGGTCCCTTCGAAACATTTCAAAATATGCCCCCAGATGGTGGGCCAGCGTGATGGGCTGGGCCTTCTGCAGATGCGTGAAGCCCGGCATGTAGGTCTGCGTGTGCTCCTCCATCCCGGCCAGCAGCGTCTCCAGAAGTTTTTTCAGAAGCGCGTCCAGCTCGCGGATCTCGCTTCGTATGTACAGCTTCATGTCCAGGGCAACCTGGTCGTTGCGGCTCCTCCCCGTGTGGAGTTTCTTTCCGGCGTCGCCGATGCGGGCGATGAGGTTTGCCTCCACAAAGCTGTGGATGTCCTCGTACTCCTCCGTGATCTGCAAAGAGCCGTTCTCCACGTCCTTTAAAATGCCCGCAAGCCCCGCGAGGATCTGTTCTTCCTCCCGCTGCGTCAGGATTTTCTGAGCGGCCAGCATCTTCACATGCGCCATGCTCCCCTCGATGTCCTGCCGGTAAAATCTCTTATCAAACGACACGGATGCGTTAAAGCGGTATACCAGTTCGTCGGTCTCCCCGGTAAAACGGCCTCCCCATAACTGTGCCATAGCTTCCCTTCTTTCCTGCTTCTCTTTCTTATTTATTATATTCGAAACGAGTCTATCATACTTTTTTCGCGTTGTCTACTGCAAAAGCCCGCCGCCGGTTTTTTCTCCCCTTCTGCTGAACGCGCATCCGCAGTAGTCCTGCCGGTAGAGACCGTACGCGCGGGACAGCTCCCCGGACCTTAGAAACCCGTTCTTCTTTTTGAAGTCGGACGGCAGCCATTTCACACGGCGCTCCCCCGCAAGCTCCTCCCCGATCTCGTTGATGAGACGCGCGTTTTTTAAGGGGCTGATGGTCAGGGTGGTGGCGAAATAGTCCGACCCGGCCTCCTCCGCCATCCGGGCCGTCTCCAAAAGCCGCAGCCGGAAACACACCCGGCAGCGCTCGCCGCCCTCCGGCTCTTTTTCCAGGCCGCGCACCGCGCTGTAAAACACCTCCGGCCGAAATTCCCCCTCCAGGAAGTCCACGGGATTGGGAAGCGGCATCGAGCGGATCAGCCTCTGCTGCTCCGCCGCCCGCATCCGATATTCCTCCTCGGGCGCGATGTTTGGATTATAATAAAACACGGTAATCCGGAAATACTGCGCGAGATATTCCAGCACGTAGCTGCTGCAGGGCGCGCAGCAGCTGTGCAGAAAAAGACGCGGCGGCTCTTTGTCCGGCAGTTCCGCGAGCAGCCGATCCAGCTCTCTTTGATAGTTGCGGTTGTTCATACGCGTGGCCACTCCTTTGCGCCGGGCCATGCTGTGCGCCTCGGCCCGCTTCGGGCCCGGCTTCGCTCCGGCATCCTTACTATAACAAAATTTTTTTCAAAATACAATTGACAATTCCCCCTGCCTGCTCTAAAATCATGTTAGATTTCAAACATTTAGTTTTCGAACTGTTTGATATAAAACTATCCGAACACGGAAAAGAGGTGTTATGTTTGCAGCAGCAGGAACATATAGGATTGTATATCAACATTGCCTCCCATCTGATACGCCGCAGGGCGGACAGCTTTTCCGCCCGCTACGGCCTCACGGGGATCCAGAGCCGCATCCTCTCCTTCATCGCGGATAAGCCGGAGCGGGATATTTTTCAGCGGGACATCGAGCAGCAGTTCGGCATCCGCCGCTCCTCCGTCACCAGCGTCATCACCAACCTCGAGCAGAACGGCTTTCTGAAAAGGCAGGCGGTGCCCGGGGACGCCCGGCTGAAAAAGCTGGTGCTTACCTCCAGCGGCATGGCCATACACCGGGAGATTACCGAATCGATACGGGAATTTGAATATTCCATCAGCGGCTATCTGGAACCGCAGGAGCGGGAACAGTTCCTGTCCATGCTGAAAAGAATCATTGAAAACCTGGGCGGCAGCGTCTGCCCGCCAAAAGCAACGGAACAATCAGAACAGGGAAAGGATGAAACCACATGCTGAAAAATCTGCTTAACTGCGTCGGAGAGTACAAACGGCCGTCTCTTTTGGCACCCCTTACCGTCACGATGGAAGTGATCCTGGAGGTGCTCATCCCGCTTTTGATGGCCGCGCTGATCGACCGCGGGATCGAGGCCGGAAATATGAGCCAGATCCTGTTCTACGGCGTGCTGCTGGTGCTTGCCGCCATGGCCTCCCTGAGCATGGGAGCGCTCTCCGGCAACTTCGCCGCAGTGGCCAGCGCGGGCTTTGCGAAAAACCTGCGCAGGAAAATGTTTTACAAGGTACAGGATTTTTCTTTTACCAACATCGACCGTTTTTCCACCTCCAGCCTGGTAACCAGGCTGACCACGGATGTGACCAACGTACAGAACGCCTACCAAATGGTCATCCGCATCGCCGTGCGCGCACCCATCATGCTCATCTCCGCTTTTGTGATGTCCTGCAGCATCAATCCGCGGCTCGCCCTGATCTTTCTGGGCGTCATCCCCGTTCTGGCGTGCGTGCTGGGCGTCATCATCAAGATCGCGCACCCCATTTTCATGCGCGTGTTCAAGACCTACGATCATCTGAACAACGTGGTGCAGGAGAATGTGCACGGCATCCGCGTGGTCAAATCGTTTGTGCGGGAGGACTTTGAGGAGGAGAAATTTAAGGAGATCTCCGGCAGCATCTACCGCGACTTCAACAAGGTAGAAAAGATCATGGCCTTCAACGGCCCCACCATGCAGGCCTGCGTCTACACCTGCATGCTTTTGATCTCCTGGTTCGGCGCGCACATGATCGTGTCAAACACGCTGACCACCGGCGAGCTTACCTCCATGTTTACCTACATCATGCAGATCCTCATGAGCCTGATGATGCTCTCCATGATCTTTGTGATGATCATTATGTCCCGCGCCTCCGTCGAGCGTATCAGCGAGGTGCTGACGGAGGAACCGGATATCCAGGATTCCGCCAGCCCTGTGATGCAGGTCCCGGACGGCGACATCTGCTTTGACCACGTGTCGTTCAGCTATTCCAAAGACATGGAAAAGTTGTGCCTGAAAGACATCAGCCTGCACATCCGCTCCGGCGAGACCGTGGGCATCATCGGCGGCACCGGCAGCTCCAAGAGCACCCTCGTGCAGCTGATCCCCCGCCTCTACGATGTGACGGCCGGACGCCTTACCGTGGGCGGCATCGATGTGCGCGAATACGACCTGAAAGCCCTGCGCGACGCGGTCTCCATGGTGCTGCAGAAAAACGAGCTGTTCTCGGGCACCATCAAGGACAACCTGCGCTGGGGAAATGAATCCGCCACCGACGAGGAGATGGTCCACGCCTGCCGTCTGGCCCAGGCGGACGAGTTTGTCCGCACCTTCCCGGACGGCTATGACACGCACATCGAGCAGGGCGGCTCCAACGTGTCCGGCGGGCAGAAGCAGCGCCTCTGCATCGCCCGCGCCCTTTTGAAAAAGCCGAAGATCCTGATCCTGGACGACAGCACCTCGGCGGTGGACACCCGCACGGACGCCCTGATCCAGAAGGCCTTCGCCGAGGAGATCCCGGACACCACCAAGCTGATCATCGCCCAGAGGATCTCGTCTGTGCAGAACGCCGACAAGATCGTCGTGCTGGACAACGGGCAGATCTCCGCCGTGGGGACTCACGAGGAGCTTCTTGGCACCAACCATATTTATCAGGAAGTCTATTACTCTCAGGTAAAGGGGGAATCGGACAATGCCCAGTCCTAATCAGAGAAAAGCAGCGGCCCGCGGTATGTCAAAGGAAGCCCGCCGGGAAATGATGAAAAATTCCAATCCCGGAGGAGCCTTAAAGAGACTGCTGGGCTATATCACAAAGGATTATAAATATCACATGGTTCTGGTAATCGTCTGCATTTTCGTGAGCTCCATCACGGGCGTGGTGGCCTCCATGTTCCTTCGGACGCTCATCGACGATTACATCGTGCCGCTCACCCAGTCCTCTGCGCCGGATTTCGCGCCGCTTCTGCGCACTCTGTGCGTGATGGCGGGCATTTATCTGGCCGGCGTGCTGGCCACGCTCATCCAGGCGCGGGTCATGGTAACCATCGCCCAGGGAGTGCAGAAGGACATCCGCGACGAGATGTTCGCACACATGCAGACGCTCCCCATCCGCTATTTTGACACCCACGCCTTCGGCGACGTGATGAGCCACTACACCAACGACACGGACACCCTGCGCCAGATGCTCTCGCAGAGCCTCACGCAGCTGCTCTCCTCCTCCATTACCATCGTGTCCGTGGTCATCGCCATGCTGACCACCAGCGTGCATCTGTCCCTGGTGGTGGCCCTGTCCGTGGTCATCATGCTGAAGGTCACGGGGAAGATCGCGAGCAACAGCGGCAAATATTTTGTAAAACAGCAGGCTTCCCTGGGCGTGACCAACGGCTACGTGGAGGAGATGATCAACGGCCAGAAGGTGGTAAAGGTGTTCAACTATGAGAACCGCTCCAAGGAGGCGTTCGACCGCCTGAACGAGGAACTCTGCAGCAACGCCACCAACGCCCACCGCTTCGCGAACATTCTGATGCCGGTAATGGCAAACCTCGGAAACCTGCAGTATGTGGTCATCGCCATCGTGGGAGGCCTGCTGGCCATCAACGGCATCGGCGGCATTACCACCGGCATGATCGCCAGCTTCCTGCAGCTCTCCAAGTCCTTCACGAACCCCATCGGCCAGATCTCGCAGCAGTTCAACTCCATCGTTATGGCGCTGGCAGGCGCGGGCCGCATCTTCAAGCTGATGGACGAAGAGCCGGAGGCGGACGAGGGCTATGTGACCCTGGTGCGGGCAAAATACGAAAACGGCGCTCTTGCGGAATGTGAGGAACACACCGGCATGTGGGCCTGGAAGCACCGCCACGGCGACGGCACACTGACCTACACCAAGATGGAGGGCGACGTGCGCTTCTTCGATGTGGATTTCGGCTACAATCCCAATAAGATCGTGCTGCACAATATCTCCCTGTACGCGAAGCCCGGCCAGAAGATCGCCTTTGTGGGGGCCACCGGCGCGGGCAAGACCACCATTACCAACCTGATCAACCGCTTTTATGACCTCGCGGACGGCAAGATCCGCTACGACAATATCAACATCAACAAGATCCGGAAGCAGGATCTGCGCAGGTCCCTGGGGATGGTGCTGCAGGAGACCAACCTGTTCAGCGGAACCATCCGGGAGAACATCCGCTACGGCAAGCTGGACGCCACCGATGAGGAAGTGTACGCGGCGGCGAAAATCGCCAATGCCCACGACTTTATCCAGATGCTCCCCAACGGGTACGACACGGTTATCAGCGGCAACGGGGCCGAGCTCTCCCAGGGGCAGCGCCAGCTGCTCTCCATCGCCCGGGCGGCCATCTCCAATCCGCCCGTGATGATCCTGGACGAAGCCACTTCCAGCATCGACACCCGCACCGAAGCCATTGTGCAGAAGGGCATGGACGCCCTGATGAAGGGCCGCACGGTCTTTGTCATCGCCCACCGCCTCTCCACCGTGCGCAACGCGGACGCCATCATGGTGCTGGAGCAGGGCCGCATCATCGAGCGCGGCACCCACGACGAGCTGATCCGGCAGCATGGAAAATATTACCAATTATACACAGGAGCCTTCGAATTAGAATAAATGAACAAAAATCATAAAAAAACACAAAAAAATTCTTCCAAAAAAGAGTGATTAATGTTTGCAAAATTGTACAGATTGAGGTACAATATTTGTATTGGATAAACAAACTTATCTTGGAAGACTGTACCTACGAGGGCAAAATGATGAGTACAAACTTTGACCAGATTTCTGTAAGTTCATTATGCGAGATCATTGAGCTTTTAAGCCCTGCCATAGACGACTATCTCTATGTGTATGACTATCTGCAGGATTTCTATTTTATCTCGCCGCATGCCGCACAGCGCTTTCTGCTGCCCGGCAATGCGTTTCATGATGTTGGAAAAAATCTGCGGAAACTGGTCTACCCCGAAGACTATCCCAAGCTGCGCGCGGATCTGGACGACCTGGCGGCAACCGACCGCTGTACCCACAACCTGATGTACCGCTGGCTTTCCGTGGAGGAAAAACCGATCTGGATCAACTGCCGCGGCACTGTTGTGCGCGATAAAACCGGAAAGATGCTTTACATGACCGGCTGCATCAACGAGATCGGCAAGGTGCAGAAGGCGGACAATCTGAGCGGCCTTCTGGGAGCTTCTTCCCTGAAGCTGTATTTAAGCCAGTTTACCGAGCGTTTCCCGGACGGATATATGCTCCGTCTCGGCCTGGATAACCTGAAGGGCATCAACGCGCGCCTCGGCATTGAGTACGGCGATCTTGTGCTCCAGAAGACATCGGAGTGCATCGCGGAGTGCCTGCTCCCCGATCAGAAGCTCTACCGCATTATGGGGGATGAATTTTTGATCCTGGACTTTGCCGGCGGCCAGCCCGCGGAGGGAAAAGAGCTCTACCGGCGCATCCGCGAAAAGATACGCGAATTTATCATGCAGAAGAATTACGAGGTAATGTTTACCATATCCGGCGGGCTTCTGCGCTGCGAGGACGCGGACGAGATCTCCTACTCGCAGGTAATGAAGCTGACCGAGTTCGCCCTGGACGAGGCCAAGCGCCTGGGCAAGAACATGTGTTATATGTACTGCCAGGACGACTATCAGAAATTCCTGCGGCGCAGATCGCTGATGCTGCAGCTGCGGCAGGCCGTCAACAACCAGTTCCAGGGCTTTGAGGCGTACTATCAGCCCCTCTTCTCCGCAAAGGAGCGCAGGCTGATCGGCGCGGAGGCGCTGATGCGCTTCCACTCCCCGGATTTCGGCATGGTGTCCCCCGGCGAGTTCATCCCCATCCTGGAGGAGACCGCCCTCATCATACCGGCCGGGCGCTGGATCCTGCACGAGGCCCTGCGGCTCTGCAGCGAGATTCAGAAATACATACCGGACTTTAAGATCAGCATTAATCTTTCGCATGTGCAGATCCTGAAAAGCTCCATCGGCCGCGAGATCCTGGCGGCGGTAAACGAATACGGTCTCTCCCCCACCAGCGTAACCATAGAGCTGACCGAGAGCGGCCTTCTGGAAACCGATACCCGTTTCTCGCTCCTGTGGTCGCATCTGAAGGCCGCGGGCATCACGCTCGCCCTGGACGATTTCGGAACCGGCTATTCCAACTTCCACTACCTGACGGATCTCGGCCCGGACATCGTCAAGATCGACCGCACCTTTGCCGCCAAGGCAGTGTCCAATGAATTTGAATTTGAGATGCTCTCCCTGTTCAGCAAAATGATCCACGACCTGAACCTGAAGGTCTGTGTGGAGGGCGTGGAAACCGCAGCGGAACTGGAAAAACTCTGCCAGCTTCCGCCGGAATACCTGCAGGGCTTCTATCTGGGACGCCCCTGCCCCGCAGGCCAGTTTGTAAAACAGTTCATTCAGATGGAAATGTAATCGTTACCCGGAACAGGTCTCCGTCCACATAGAGGCGGAAGACCCCTTCCTGGAGTTCCGTCAGACTTTTGGCGATGGAGAGCCCCAGCCCGCTGCCCTCCGTGTTCCGCGCCACATCCCCGCGGATGAACCGCTCGGTCAGTTCGTCCGCCGAGAAATTTAAGGGCTGGGCGGAAATATTTTTGATGGAAAAGACAGCCTGGCTGTCTTTTTTTTGCAGTTCCACATACACCCGGGTTCCCTCCATGGCATATTTGGCCGCGTTGTTGAGAATATTTTCGAGCACGCGCCACAGGCGCTGGCCGTCCGCCCGGATGAGCACCGGATCCGACGGCAGCACCGTCATGATCTGCAGATCCCGCCTCTCAAATTTTTCCTGAAATTCTCCCACGGCCTGCTTGGTCATCTCCAGAAAGTCCAGGGTTCCCATGTTCAGCGTGATGTTACCGGTGCTGACACGGGACGCCTCCACCACGTCCTCCGCCAGAACCTTCAGGCGCTGCGCCTTCTTTTCCAGCACGCCGATGTACTCGCGGGCTTTGGGATCGTCCAGATTCTCCCGCTTCAGCAGATCCACGTAATTGATGATGGAGGTGAGCGGCGTCTTGATGTCGTGGGACACGTTTGTGATGAGCTCCGTCTGCATGCGCTCGTTTTTCAGGCTTTTCTCCACAGCCGCGTCCAGGCCGTCGCCCACCCGGTTGATATACTCCGCGATGGATTTCTGTTCGCCCACGAGCCCCTCCTGGGAGATCTTGTACTGCAGTTCTCCCTCCGCGATCCTGCGCAGGCCCTCCAGGATCTTCTTCTGTCCGCCCGCCCGGTACACACAGATAACCAGCGCGGCGGCGCAGACCGCCGCGAGGACCAGGAAGACACCCGCCTCTTCAAAGGCGGACGCGGCGTAGACCATCAGCAGAAAATACCCGCACACGGCGAGGGTAATCCGCAGGCTGCCCGGCAGATTCCCCATATACACTTTCCCGAATCCCGCTGCCTTTTGCAAAATGCAGCGGGTCAGGCTGTTCCTCCACAGCAGCTTCGCCTTGATCCTGCGCGCCAGGCTCAGGTACAGCAAAAGGAACACGGAGGAGGCGGCTGCTGCCATAAGCCCCACATCCAGCAGAATGGGGCCCTCCCACGCGTACTGCAGGCGCATCCGCATGCCCGCCGCAAAAAGGACACCGTCCGCCAGGATGCCGGCGAGGAACAGTTCCGTAAACCATTTGTCCGCCAGGCTCAAATGCAGCTCCTCATCCGCCGCCCAACGTCCGGACACCAGCGTCAGCCACACCGCGCCCGCCGCGAAGACCAGCGCGAGAAATACCATTCCCGCGGCGAGCGGCTTCAGCAGCTTTACAAAACGGTTATATTGCTGCGCTTTGCGCGCGTAGGCGTCCGCCACCGGGAATGCCGGGTCTATCTGAAGCGCAATGGCATACTGGTCGTGGCCGATCTGCTGCGACGCGATCTCCTGCCACTGCTGTATATCCGTGTTCAGCGTGGTGCTGCACTGAGACAGAAGCGGCCGGATGAGGATGTAAACGCCGCCCTGCTTTTCGAGCCCGGACAGGAATTCCTCCGCGGCCTGATCGTCCTCATACGCGGCCCGGTTGGTGCGGACGATCTTTTCCGCAGAGTTTCTGTACAGGTAGGTAATGTTGGTGTTTCCCTCCCTGAGCTCCTCCAGCTTCTGCAGGCGCGTCAGCGCCTGTTCATAGTTCTGCAGCACGACGTCCAGCATCGTCAGCGCCTCGCTCAGCCGCCCGTTCCAGGCCTCGCTCTCATTGACCAGCTTCAGGAGGCTCTCCGCCCCCTGCGGGTTGTATTTTTGTTTTACCGACATCCAGCCGTAGTTCCAGAAGTCCACATATTTTACCACGCCGTCGGCATCCGCGATGGCCCGCACCTCCGTCGGGAGCGAGGAGCTGTCGCCGGACCGCAGCGTCTCCAGGATCTCCACCATCTGATTCTCGGCCGCCGTCACATCGCCCTTTCTGCTGTCCGGCACCAGGAATTTCAGCTTCCCGTTGGTCAGCATGCGCACAAAATCCCCGTAATAAAAATAGTCGTACTTTCCGTCCGGCCGGTGGCACACAATGACTTTTTCGTTCTCGTCCGCCTCCGAGCCGTAGTACTGCCACCCGCTCTGCGCCCACTTTTTCAGATCGGACACCCGGTAGGCCAGCCCCGACACATTCTCATAGGTGTACGCGCCGTCCATGTCCAGGGCCGACTGCAGGTCGATCACGCGGTCCTCGCCGTCCGCGGTCTTCTCCTCCAGCAGGCCCTGTTCCGCGATGCTTGCGGCCAGGTTCCGGTAGTCCTCCTGCATGTCGTCGGCAAGGCTGCGGGACGCAAGGTAATCCGCCCCGTCCATCGACGGGTCGTAGTCGTTCCGCTCCGCCTGCATGAACAGATAGACGCCCAGGCATACTGACAGCGTGAACGCCAGCGCCGCGGCCGCAAACAGGATCCCTTTCGCCCAATCGCTTCTGTACCATTTGCCCGCCATGTTTTTTCCTCTCATTTCTCCAGCTTATAGCCCAGGCCCCAGACTACCTTCAAATACCTGGGCTCCTTGGGATTGATCTCTATTTTTTCCCGGATGTGGCGGATGTGCACCGCCACCGTGTTTTCCACCGCGATGGGCTCCTCGCTCCATATATTCTCGTAAATCTGCTCCGTGGAGAACACCTTGCCCGGATTTTTGACCAAAAGCAGCAGGATGTTGTACTCGATGGGCGTCATTTTGACAAGCTCGCCGTCCACCCGCACTTCCTTCAGCTCGTCGTCCACGGACAGGCCGCCCACCTGGTAGACCTTAGCCCCCGTCTGCGGCACCGCCGAGCCCAGTTTGGTATACCTGCGCAGCTGCGACCGCACCCGGGCGATCAGCTCCAGCGGGTTGAATGGCTTGGTCACATAATCGTCCGCCCCCACGTTCAGCCCCAGGATCTTATCCGCGTCCTCCGACTTGGCCGAGAGAATGATGATGGGGAGCGGGTTGTTTTCCCGGATCTTTAAGGTTGCCCGAATGCCGTCCATCCGCGGCATCATAATATCGATGATCAAAAGATCTACCGGCTGCTGCTCCAGAATGTCCAGCGCCTCCTGCCCGTCGTAAGCCTTCAGGATGGTGTGCCCCTCCTGAGACAGATAAATGTCGATCGCCTCCACGATCTCCCTGTCGTCGTCGCAAACCAGTATATTTGCCATAACCCTTCCCCCTCTTTCTCCTTCGCTCCTGCTTTTTGGGCAGTCCGCCGCTTTGCGCGGATATTGCCGCGGCCGGTGCTATAATCTTATCATCTGCTTTTCTGCCATTTCTGTCAAGAGTATAAATTTTCTGGTTTTTCCATTATAACAGACAGACCTTAACAGGAACCCATGCAAATTGTTAGGAGTTTCTTAATTTTTCATTGGATTTTCAGAGAGGTTTGTAGTATCATCATAGATAATCATTCAGACTGGGAGGTACTCATGAAAACGACTACGGATCTTTCCGGCGTATGGGAGTTTTCGTTCGACCGAAACGCCGGTTACCGCGACACCATTTTGCTGCCGGACACCATTTCCCACGCACAGAAAGGCAAGGCCAGCGATCAGGCCGACGACGGCCGCCTGACCGATCTTTTTTCCTATGAGGGCAGCGCCTGGTTTCGGAGGAAGGCCGCGCTGTCCTGCCCCGATGGCGGACGCCTGGAGCTTTTTCTGGAGCGGACCCGGAAAACCGCCCTCTTTGTGGACGGCTCCCCGGCGGGCGAGTGCTGCAGCCTCTGCTGCGCGCACCGCTTTGATCTGACTTCTTTTTGCGACGGGAACGTCCACGAGCTGGAGATCTGCGTCTCCAACACCGGCTACCCCACGGCGGGCGGGCACATGACCTCCCCCGACACCCAGACAAACTGGCTGGGCATTACCGGAAAAATAGAGCTGCGGCAGTACGGGCCGGTCCGCGCCGAGCAGGTGCGCGTCCGCAGCGATGTAAAAAACCGCTGTTTCCTGGTGGAGTTTACCGTCTCCGGGAACCCGGCAGACTGCCGCAGCGCGTGGGAAACCGGGGCCATCCTGGTATCGGCCTCGTGCAAGGATGCGATTTTTCCGTCCCGGCCGCTGACGGTCTTTGGGGACCGCGCGCTGGCCGTCATCCCGCTGGGAGACGACCCGCATTTCTGGAGCGAATTTGACCCCTGTCTCTATGACGTCTCCATCGACGCGGACGGCGACCGCACCAAGCTGCGCGCGGGCTTCCGGGAGTTTTCCACGGACGGCGGAAAATTTCTTGTCAGCGGCAGGCGCACGTTTCTGCGCGGCAAGCACGACGGCATGCTCTTCCCGCGCACCGGCTATGCTCCCACCGATGTGAAGAGCTGGCTTGCGGTCATGTCCGCCGCAAAGGAGTACGGCGTCAACCACTACCGTTTCCACACCTGCTGCCCGCCCGAGGCCGCGTTTGATGCCGCGGACATGCTGGGCATTTACCTGGAGCCGGAGCTGCCCTTCTGGGGCACCATCGCCGCGCCGGGCGAGGAGGGTTACCGCGCCGCCGAGCAGGATTTTCTGATCTCGGAGGGCCTGGGTATTCTGGACTCTTTTGGAAACCATCCGTCCTTCTGCATGATGTCCATGGGGAATGAACTCTGGGGCAGCCCGATGCGGATCAACGAGATCATGGGCATCCTGAAGGCCCACGACGACCGCCCGCTCTACACGCAGGGCTCCAACAATTTCCAGTTCCGGCCCTGCACGGTTCCCAACGACGACTTTTTCGTGGGGGTGCGGCTCTCAAAATATCGGCTTCTGCGCGGTTCCTACGCCATGTGCGACGCCCCCCTGGGACACATTCAGACGGACGCCCCCGGCACCCTGACAGACTACGACGGTGCCATTCTCGCGGACGACAGCGCGGCGGAAGCCGAAACCGGGGATTCCATTACCATCCAGTACCACACCGGCACGAAAGAGGTAAAGGTGTCCGAACGAAGCGGCAGCTTTCATCCGAACATTCCTATCGTGACCCATGAGATCGGGCAGTTCTGCGTCTACCCGGATTTTCGGGAGATCGCGAAATACACCGGTTCCCTAAAGCCCCGCAACCTGGAGATCTTCCGGGAGCGCCTCCAGAAAAAGGGACTGCTGCACCTGGCGGACGATTATTTCAGGGCCAGCGGCGCGCTGGCCGTCCAGTGCTACAAAGAGGAGCTGGAAGCTGTCCTGCGCTCCCGCAGGCTGGCGGGCTGCCAGATTTTGGACCTGCAGGACTTCGCCGGACAGGGCACCGCGCTGGTTGGTATTCTGGATGCGTTCATGGAGAGCAAGGGGCTGATCGCCCCGAAGGAATGGCGGGAATTTTTCGCTCCCTGCGTGCTTCTCGCCCGCTTTTCCGGCTATGTCTATACGCCGGGCGAGGCGTTTTCGGCCGACATCCAGCTCACGGATTTCGGCACGGAAGTACATGCCGGGGAAACGCTTTTCTGGGAGCTTGGGAAACAGCGGGGCAGCCTTGTGATCCCGGATTATGAGAATTACGCGGATATTGGAAAAATTGAGACGCGCATAGATGCGAACGCCGCGCCCGGAAGGCTGCGCCTCCGCCTGTGGACGGACAGCGGGCTGCAAAACCATTACGATCTGGATGTGATAAAGGCGGTAAAAGAGCCGGACAGCACCGGCTGCTGTGTGCGCCCCTCCCTGGACGCGAAGGCGGTGTCCGCCCTCAGAGAAGGACGGAAAGTGCTGATCTTTGAGCGCCCGGCTGAGAGTTCCGGCATAGACGGCTTTTACTGCACGGATTTCTGGAACTATCCCATGTTCCGCGGAATATCCGAGGCAAAGGGAAGCCCCGTGGCGGTCGGCACCCTGGGGCTTCTGATCGACCAGGCGCACCCGGCTCTGGCCGGTTTCCCCGGCGAGGCCTATTCCACACCCCGGTGGTACCATCCCGTGACCTGCTCCCGCAGCGCCATTCTGGATGATGTCCCCGACAAGCGCGTGATCGTGCGCACCATCGACAATTTTGAGCGGAACCATGACCTGGCCCTGATCTATGAGCGGGATCTCTTCGGCGGCACGGCCATCTTCTGCGGCTGTGAGCTGTCCGAGCTCGTCCGCACGCCGGAGGGCCGGGCGCTGGCCGCCTCCCTGATGGATTACGTGCGGTCCCGCATGTAATCCCACATAAGTATTCCCGGCGAGGCTGCCGCACGATATGAGTTCGCGGCCCCTTTTCACGCACAATTTTAAGCACCGGGCTTTGGTCATGGTACCGTCAGATGACCCCCGCGGTTTCCCGGATCATGCGCTCCAGGTTCCGGTAAAATTCCGCGATATGGATGCCGTCCACCAGGGCGTGGTGCGCCAGGAGCGTCACGGGAAGCTGAAGCCTTCCGCGCCAGTCCTCCTGAAACCTGCCCCAGGTAATGCGGGGGTTGGATTCCTCGCCGCCCGCCGCGGGCTGTATCAGCGCCGTGTAGGAAATCCACGGCAGCGCGGAGATGAAATACATGCTCTCGCTGTCCTCTTCCTCGTCGATGCTCGCGTTTTGACGGCTCCGCTCCCGCGCCTCCTGCGCATAGGGGATATACTCTTCCAGGGGTATATGGTGGCGGAGCGTGCAGTAACAGTACGTGCCGTTGTCCAGCAGTTCCGTGTGCGAGGTGGGACATTCCTTATACTCCACAATGCCCCCGCCGTGAATACGCTGCCGAAGCTGCGGCACATCGTCCGCGGCAAGCGCCGCAATATGCAGAAACGTCAGGTAAAACGAATATCCCTTCTCTTTGCAGAACCGCACAAGCCCGGTAACGTCCACCGGCGTGGTAACGCCCACATACGGATACTGCATGGAAGAAAAATATTCAAAATGCTGCCTCCGCGCATAGCTCTGCAGATCGATGACACGTTTCATACGCCTTTCTCCTTCCCAACTATTTTCCCGGCCGGATCTTTTTCTTTTCAGGAAGCGGCCCGCTGATCTTTTCGGACAAGGCCGTGCAGCCAGTCGGCCTTGAAATAATAGATGACCAGCGTGACGGTGCTGAGGCTCCACGTGAGCGGATAGACCCAGTTGACCACGGCGATGTCGCGGACGATGGGAGTCAAAACGCTCAGGAACGTGACCCGGACAATGCACCAGAACACCATCATGGTAATCATGGGCACCATCGCCTTCCACGCGCCGCGCAGCACGGCGGATATGGCGTGGCTGCACGCCAGCAGGCAGTAGAACAGGGAACACACGCGGGCCCGCTGCACTCCGATAGCGACGGCGGCCGGTTCCCTGGTAAACGCCATCATAAATGCAGGCGCGAGCGCATAGACCGCGAGGCCGATCAGCTCCGCGGACAGAATGCAGCACACGACCCCGAAGCGCGCGCCTTTTCTGGCCCGCTCATATTCCTTCGCGCCCAGGTTCTGTCCCACAAAGGTGGTCAGCGCCATGGTAAAACTGTTGATGGGCAGGAAGCCAAAGCCCTCCACCTTACTGTACGCCCCGCAGCCCGCCATGGCCATCTCCCCAAAATAATTGATGTTGGACTGCACAACCACGTTGGCCAGCGCGATGATGGAGTTCTGCAGCCCAGAGGGCAAGCCGTTTCCCAGGATCATCTTCAGCATGTTCCAGTGCGGACGAATCTCGCGCAGGGATACGCGATAGTCCTCACGCACCCGGAAAAGCCGGAACAGGCACAGCGCCATGCTGATAAACTGCGCGAGGATCGTGGCCAGCGCCGCCCCTCCCACTCCCATGTGGAACACCAGGATCATCACAAGATCGAGCGCCACGTTGAGGCAGGAGGAGATGATCAGATACTGCAGCGGGTGGCGGCTGTCCCCCACCGCCTGCATGATGCCGGTGCACGTGTTGTACAGTACCAGCCCCAGGGAACCGGCAAAATAGACCTGCAGGTATTCCACAGACTGCGCCAGCACTTCCGGCGGCGTGTCCATCCGGATCAGGATCTGCGGCGAAAGCGCCACGCCCGCCACCGTGAGCAGCACGCCCGCGGCCGCGCCGAAACACAGGTCGGTGTGGATGGCAAGGCGCATGTTCCTGACGTCCCTCGCCCCGAAATAATGGGAGATTACCACGCCCGCGCCGATGGAGATGCCGCTGAAAAGGCTGATCAGCAGGAAAACCAGACTGCCCGTGGAGCTCACGGCCGCCAGAGCCTGGTTTCCCAGCAGGTTCCCCACGATCAGCGTATCCGCGATGTTGTAGAGCTGCTGAAAGATATTTCCAAGAAGAATAGGGCCCGCGAAGCAAAGGATGCTTCCCGCGATGGGCCCTTCCGTCATTTTATGCGCGGCTTTCGCCCGCGCAGGGCGTTCCCTGAAGATCCGTTTCATGTCTTTTCTCTCCCGTGTCATTTGACACCATTCCTTTACCGGTACTCCGGCAGTTCTTCACATGTATATACTTGTATCTGACAGCAGACCGAAGCCACTCCTTTACAGATATTCCGGCAGTTCCCTTACCGCCGGGCAGATGGCCGCGGCTCCGGCCGTCTCCAGCTCCTCCCGGCTTCCGTACCCGTACAGAACGCCGACGCACGGCAGGCCGTTCAGCCTGGCTCCGACCACGTCGTGCTCACGGTCTCCGACCATAACCATCTCTTTCACATGCTCTGCTCCGACATCTTCAATCACGCAGGCGATCACCTGCTCCTTGCGGTTGATCTTCTCATCCATCGAGGCACCGCGGATCAATTCAAAATACTGCGCCAGATTGAAATGCTCCAGAATCCTTTTTGCAAACTTCTCCGGCTTCGAGGTCGCCACGATCAAATGCTTACCCTGCGCACAAAGTTTTTCCAGTACTTCCGGGATCCCTTCGTAGACGCGGTTCTCCGCCCAGCCCTTTGGCTCAAAATACTCGCGGTACAGCGGAACCATCCCCCGGGCTTCCTCCTCCGTCATTTCATAATATTTCATGAAAGAATCCACAAGAGGCGGCCCGACAAAGGCGTTCAGTTTCGCCCGGTCGTGTTCCTCGATCCCTTTCTTTTTCAACGCATAGATGACGGAATTGACAATTCCCTCCGCGGAATCCGTCAAAGTGCCGTCGAGGTCGAATAAAATGTACTTATACATATATAACTCCTCCTTTTCTCGCAAAGCTGGTAATATCTCTGCAATACTCTTTATATGAATCCAGTCTGTATTTTTGTAAACAACATGACTTTACATTATTATTTTTCGAGAATCTGCGGATCAAGAAGGAAATCATATATATTCACAGTCAAGATACCATAGTCATC